>JAISNU010000083.1 GCA_031276075.1 Campylobacteraceae bacterium | reverse complement strand
TAACGACTGACGAAGCAATCCACAACCATGAATAAAAAATAATTATCTATTTTTTTCAAATGATACTCTTTTGTTATTATTAAATATTGGATTACTGCGACACTTCGTATCTCGCAATGACAGAAATGATATTTTTGATCTGCTTACATTGTATTGAAATCGCTTGCGCGTGCGACACGCGAGCTGAAAAAAGGCACATGAACCGAAACAAGCGTTGTATTGAAATTTCTTTCCTTTCCTTTACTTGCAAAAAAAAGGAAAGCATGAACCGATACAAGCGTTGTATTGAAATTACTGCAAAGTAAGCATCTTGTGAACCAACACGAGCCGTTGTATTGAATTGTATTATTATATCTGTCATTGCAGGAAGCAGAGCAACGAAGCAATTATGCCTCTTTCCGTCATTGTAAGGAGTGCAAAGCACGACAACGCAATCCATTGCCGCCACTCCGTCATTGCGAGTCGCTTGCGACGAAGCAATCCATAATTATAAATAAAAAAATAATTATCTATTTTTTTCAAATGACACTCTTTTTGTTATTGAAAGTATGGATTGCCACACCGTTTATAACGGTTCGTAATGACAGAGACTCTCGCATTGCACAAGTTTAAGAAAAGGCAAGCTGATAGCAATGATAGAGCATATGAAAAACACTCTCCTTCCGTCATTGCGAGGAGTGCTGCGTAACATGATGAAGCAATTTTGTCATATTCCGTCATTGCGAGGAAGGAGTGCAACGACTGACGAAGCAATCCAAAAAATTAAAAATAATCCATACATGAATGAAACAAAAAAGTAATTTACTATCTATAATGATATTTTTTTATTGTTGAAATTTGATGATATAACTTTATTTATGATTTTTATCATATCTAATACATGATTGCATTGGAATTTATTGATTAGTATTTTGCTTATTAATCAGACTATTACGCATAAACCAATATAGTGTGCATTAAAACTAATTTTGCTGTTTCAAGATTTCATATACTGGTGCAAAAGCAGAGCGTTAAAATTATATTTCTAAATTATTTGCATGTATGCGTGAAATTTTTCGGATATATTATCTTATTTTTATAGTTTTTCAGCGCTTTTTTACCGCAAGCAGTCTATTTTTTCGCCTTTTTCGTTGATATAAAACGCTTGATCGCCTTTCCCTACGAACGCCAAACCTCTACGGAAACCATGAAAAAGATAGTCAAATTCAGGCTCTATAACTATCTCCTCTTTCAGGTTTACAAAGCCTGTTTTGGAGTTTTGCGTTATCGGCGCCAATCCATTTTGAGAGAATTTATTCAGCCAATCGCATGACGGATTAAAACTATAAAAAGGGTTTAAAAGGATTTTGCCTTGAGAGTTTACAACGCCGAATTTAGAGTTTTTTTCCACCAATGCCAAGCCGTTAGCGCAATAGACCCATGGTTTATCAAACTGCGGTTTTAAAACTATCTCCCTCTCGCGGTTAATTAATCCGAATTTTCCATCTTTCCCAACTATCGCCAAACCATTATCTTCAAAATCATATACAATATCAAATACAGGCTTAATAACGACATTGCCGTTTATATCTATAAAACCCCATTTGTAGCCCTGCCTAATTCGCGAAAAGCTATTGACAAAATATGCAGTAAAATCAAATTCCACAAGCTCTATAACAATTTCGCCTTTTGTGTTTATATAGCCGCATTTATCCTTAACACATAATGGTGTTAAGATTAGACTGATTGCACTCGCCAAAACTATAAAGATACTTTTCCCCATAGGCTTCCTTTAAAAAATAAAAATTATTTTAACATATTTTTGATTTTCATGTATCATTATAACTAACTTCTTCAAACAGCTTAAACATAAGAAAAAGCCGCTTTTAAACTATTTATTTGCATTAATGTATTAATTTAAAAACACTCTCTTTGTAATTGCGACTGCAAGCTTGCGCAACATAATGAAGCAATTTTGTCATATTCCGTCATTGCGAGGAAGAAGTGCAACGACTAACGAAACAAACCAAAGGATTAAAAAAATAATCCATACATGAATGAAATAAAAAAGTAATTTACTATTTATAATGATATTTTTTTATTGTTGTAAAGTATGGATTGCTTCGTCATATTGCGTATTCCTAGCAATGACGGAAAGAGAGTAGATTGCCACATTCTCACATATAAGCGGTTCGCAATGACAGAGTAGTATCGTGGGAGTGACGGAAAATAAGTGTCTTTTGGATTATTTAGACTTCTCATGTTCTGTTTTTAATTCTGGATTGCTTCGTCCTGCCGCGCTTCGCTCGCAGTCCTCGCAACGACGGATATTTTCACATATATATCTGTTTTGTCATTGCGAGCTGGCAAAGTCAGCGCGGCAATCCAAAATTTACAACCACAAAAGGTATCATTATATGATAAATAAAACGATATATTTAGCTTAAATTGCTTTAAATAGCGATAAAGCCTAATATCAGAGGCACTTTCATCAGTTATTGTTATTTTGAGTGATTTAAAAGAGTGTTTTGGACACAAATTTGGACACAGAAAATTAGGTTATTTCTCGCCAAATTCTATCACATATTCACAAAGTAAATAATTACCTTAATAGCCATAGCAATCAAATAAAGGATAAAAGCAATAACAGCTACAACCACTATACTACCAACTATCCAAGCTATAATCGATACAGGTACTCTCCATAGCATCTCTCTTTTTTCGTCCTTGTCATCACCTATATCAAGGCTAAATTCACGGATAAAGAAAAAAGGTGGGATAAAAAGAGCTATTACTATAAGATACCAAAAAATATCGCCCAAAAAATCCATTTTTTTATCCTTAAAACTCTGTATTTATAAAAAAGTTATGTTCTCCCTATCATTTTCAGCCTTATTTTGCGGTTTTGAAATCTTAGCTTATTTACAGCAACAACAACTGCAATTGTTAAATCATTTGCCTCATAATCGTCAAGCCTTATTGTTCTAATTTTAAATTCGGGACTTGGATTGTATGGGATAAGCTGAATAATATTTGCATCAGTATCTTCAACATAAATTTTTATAGCTCTTTCATTATAGATTTTATATTCAACAATATCGCCATGTTGCGGTTTTCGCTTTGGGTCGCATATTACCTCATCGCCGTCTTCAATATCAGGGGACATACTATCCCCGCAAGCTATTACACAATACAAATCCTTACTCCAAAACTCACCCCTATAATATGCAAATTCATTTTCACTTTGATAATCATTTGTTATAGGACTACCACAAGATGAAATACCAATGATTGGGACTTTTTTGACATCAATATATCCTACAATCTTCCCTTCGCTAATTAAAACGTCAGGCTTCACCATTAAAATTTCACTTAAAGCAAAAATAATTTGAAGACTTGGAGTACTTGGATTTTCATTTCTTGTCCAGAACTTCACTGCATCCAAACTTATTTTTATACCTAAATTTTGAAGCTTTTCAACAAGCTCACCTTGTGTTAAATCTTGATTTTTCATTAATTCTTTAAAAGCTGTTACATTTAACTTCATTTTTACCCTTGAAATGTGTTATTATATACTTTTAAAAGTGTAAAATATTACTCTTTTTTATTGTTTTTTAAGGTGTAATATATTACACTTATGTTATGACAAAACATGAATTAAAAAACATCTTACAAAAGATTTATAAAACCGATACAGTAAAATCAGTCATGTGTGGTCGTTCTAAGCCATCATATAAAAAAATGCTCCTTCTAAAAGAAAAGGGCATTCCGTTTGAGGCTTGGCAGGACATAAAATCTTTCATCACAGACAATAATACCAAATAAAAGATGGATTGCTTCGCCGTAAGCGGCTCGCAATGACGGAGTGGAAGGATTTACCGCTCTCCCTTATGTAGGCGGCTTGCAATGACGGAAAAGATGTTATTGCTTGGAATTTATTATGTAAACAACAATTCTATCATTGCAAACCGACAGTATTTTTGTCCGCTTTTAATTGTGAAAATTACTCACTTGTGGTATTATCCAAAACAACAGGCGCAGCCGCGCCTCGTTTATAGACTATATCCTTTGTGCCTTCGCCGCAGACGCCGACAATTTTACCGTCAATTTCACTTCCCTTATCAACTGCTTCAAGCGTAAACTCTTTGACGCCGTTTGCGCGTATTTTTTCAGCTATCATATTGATAACTTCCTCGCATGGAGTCGCAAAAAGTGCGGAAATGCCGACAAACATCAAACCAAAAACTACCTTTTTCATAAATAATCCTTTTTTAAAAATGAATAATTATATGTTATTTATACTTAAAATAAGGAGCTTTTGGCGCAAAATTTCAAGTATAAATCATCGGTGAATGTATAATACTCTCTTTCAATTTAAAATAAATAACGCAATTTATCTCCTGCGCTAACTGTTCTATTGCATGCTCTTTTTTTGCATCTCGTTCATTGCCTTCAATACTAAGAAAAAATATAGGATATCTTTTGTCGTTAAATTTGATATATTCGCCTATTTTTACGGCAAGTTTTACGGAAATAGATGTTGCATTCTGGTAGCTGTCAAGTACTTTGCTGACAAGCTGTGTAAATTTTTCTATTTGAAGTTTCAGCTCCGGAAATGTGGGGTCAAACTCTTTTTTAAAAACTATTTTGCGGCTTACGGACGCCGCGCTGATACACAAATCCAAAAGTGAATAAATATTAACAAATTCGCCGTTTTCATCAAATAAAACAGATCTTTTAACAGGCTTTTTGTAAAGCTTGATGCCGATATTATTATCGTCCAAATATCCAACCGTCAAGCCGTAATACAGGCTTTCGCCAAGCCTGAAATCAAAAAGCGTCGTTTTAAAGCCGAAAGTTATATTAGCATATGCGTTTGCCATATCAAAAAGCTCTTTTGCGTCCGCCTGCGAGAGCAGATACTGCGCCTCTTGATTTATCATTACTATTTTACCGTTTACATCAAAAAGTACAAACGGATTGTAATCATTATCCAACCAAAGTTCGTAAAATTGCGTCAAGTGTTTAGCCTTTACAATATTCTATAAGTCTTTTGCCTATTTTAGGACTTTTTAACTTTTTAATAGCTGTATTTTCTATTTGTCTTACGCGCTCTCTTGTGGTATTCAGTATAATAGATACCTCTTCAAGCGTCATATCGCCCAAACAGTGATTACCATAAACAGCTTTTGCCAAACCGATATAATAATCCGCCGTATCCCGCTTGTACATCTCTTCTACGGCGCGTATTTTAGCCCTTTGCTTATCACTTAAAGGTAATTTCTCAATTTTGCTTTTTTTCGTCTGCTTGTTCATAAAATACGCTTTATATAAAACCTAATTTTCAATATAATTTTTCAGTTTTCTGCCGACTTTCGGATGTTTCAGCTTTTTGATAGCCGAACTTTCTATTTGTCTGACGCGTTCTCTTGTAACATTTAACTCTTTGCCTATCTCTTCAAGCGTTCTGTCGCTCTCATCTTCCAAAAGCCCGAAACGCATTCTGATAACGGCTTTCTCGCGCTCATTTAACTGCTCCAAAACTTCGTCTATCTGTTTTTTTAAATCGTCTTTAAGCATATATTCTATCGGGGATAGCGTATTTCTATCTTCCACAAAATCGCCGAATTTTCCATCATCTTCATTACCTATCGGAGCTTCTAAAGAGATAGGCTCTTTTGTGATTTTTATTACATTGCGCACTTTATCCGGGCTAAGTCCCACCTCTTCGGCTATTGTATCTATATCCGGCTCTTTGCCATGTTCTTGCAGATATTTTCTTACGACTTTATTGATACGGTTTATCGTCTCTATCATGTGTATAGGTATGCGGATAGTGCGCGCCTGATCCGCGATAGCGCGGCTTATCGCCTGTCTTATCCACCATGTGGCGTATGTTGAAAATTTAAAGCCTTTTTTATATTCAAATTTATCAACTGCTTTCATGAGACCGATATTTCCTTCCTGTATGAGGTCTAAAAACGGCAATCCTCTGTTGGTGTATCTTTTGGCTATTGAAACGACAAGCCGCAGGTTTGACTTTGCCATACGCTCTTTTGCCTTGTCCGTTATCCTTTTGCCGCGTTTTATCTGCTCTAAAATCTCTTTCAAAACTTCCGGTTCAAGGCTGAATGATTTTTTAGAAGCTTCTTTTGTCTGAAACAGTTTTTTTATTTCAACATATGTTGAAATAGTTGTAGCTTCGGGCACCATAGCCATAATTTCATCTTTGCTGAGTTCTGTTATTTTGGCTAAAATCTTTTTATGATTTTCTTTTAACGCATCATTGAACAGTGAAAGTTTATACTCCAATCTTTTTAACTCTTTTTCAAATTCGGCATCGCCTTTCAACGCTCCCTCAATGGCGCGCACAAGTTCGTTTATAAGTTTGCTTGTCGGTCCCAAATCCATTAATTTCTCTTTTAAAACTCTTTTTTTATAGGCTACGGCAAGATTGCGCTCCAAAGAGTCGTCGGCATTTTTGCTCTCATTCATTTTTGCAGTAAATTTCATCCACTCTTTTTTGGCTTTTTCCAAAGCCTTGAAACTTTCTATAACATTTTCGGAGCGTTTAAGCTCTTTTTTCGTGGGCGCTCTTTTGGATTCGCTTTCGTCCAAATCCATATCTTCGTCGTCATCCAAATCTTCTTCTTCCTCTTCTTCAATATCATCATCAAAGCTTTTAAATAACTCTTTTACCCTGCGTTCTCTATTTACAAGCGCCTCTTTATATTCAAGAATAAAATCTATAAGATACGGTACGGAACAAAAAGCATCTATAATAATATCTTCGCCAAGCTCAATTTTTTTGCTGATAAAGACCTCTTCATCTTTTGTCAAAAGCGATATTTGCCCCATCTCTCTTAAATACATTCTAACAGGACTGTCGCTTCTTGACCACTCCAAAAGGTCTTTTTCATTTGCCAAATCAAACTCATCTTCCAAAGCTTCATCTTGAACTTTCTGTTTTTCCTGTTCTCTCTTTTTGGCTTCTTCCAAATTGCGTATTTTGGCTATTTCAGCTGAACTTATCAGTGATACTCCGTATTTTTTTAAAAGCGTGTCTATTTTTTTAACGATAATTGTAGTAGGCTGTTTTGGAAAAAACTCTATCAATTCGTCATAAGTCAAATGACCTTTTTCGTTTTTTTTCAAAAAATCTTCCAAGATTACAAAACCATCTTTTGATGCTGACATAAATATGCTCCTTTTAGAGTTTGAAAGCGATAGTAAGGCATATATTATACCCAAATTTTTTTAAAACTTATTTAGCTGCTCTGTAAAAGCGTTTTAAAAAAGTCGTTTTAAAATCGTTTTATAATTTTACAATTTCATTAATAAAATTTGCAAGGAGGCAATAATGTCTTTTCGTATAGAACATGATTTAATTGGCAACAAGGAAATATCTAATGATTGTTATTATGGTGTGCAAACAGCACGAGCAAAAGAGAACTTTCATATAACGGGGGTTAAACTTTCAAGTTTTCCAACTTTTATAAGATCGTTAGCTCTTGTTAAAAAAGCGGCGGCTTTGGCAAATTATGAGTTAAAACTGCTCACAGAAGCTAAAAAGAACGCTATTTGCGAAGCATGCGACGAGATAATAGGCGGCAAATACCACGACCAATTTGTCGTAGATATGATACAAGGGGGTGCTGGAACTTCAACAAATATGAATGCTAATGAAGTTATTACAAATATCGGTCTTGAACTCATGGGGCACAAAAAAGGCGAATACAAATATCTCCACCCAAACAATGATGTAAATCTCTCCCAATCTACAAACGACGCCTATCCTACAGCTTTGCGCATAGCCATTTACGAAAGACTGGGAGGTTTGATAGAGTCTATGGATATCATAAAAAACTCATTTGCAAAAAAAGCTTTAGAGTTTAAAGATGTGATAAAAATGGGAAGAACGCAGCTTCAAGACGCCGTTCCGATGACTTTGGAGCAAGAGTTTAGAACTTACGCTGTCATGATAGGCGAGGATATCCAAAGAGTAAGCGAAGCAAGACAGTTGGTAAGAGAGATGAATCTCGGCGCAACCGCTATCGGAACAGGTATAAATTCGCATCCAGATTACTCAAAATTAGTAGAGAGTAAATTGCAGGAAGTTACAGGGCGTCCGTTTATAACGGCGAAAGATTTGGTAGAGGCTACGCAGGATACGGGCGCTTATGTGCAAATTTCAGGCGTTTTAAAAAGAGTCGCTACCAAAATGTCAAAAATCTGCAATGATTTGAGACTTTTAAGCTCAGGTCCGAGAACAGGATTTAACGAGATAAATCTTCCCGCTATGCAGCCGGGAAGTTCAATCATGCCCGGTAAAGTAAATCCCGTTATCCCCGAAGTTGTGAATCAAGTCTGCTTTCAAGTCATCGGCAGCGATATTACCGTTACGATGGCAAGCGAAGGCGGACAGCTGCAGCTAAATGTTTTTGAACCCGTCATCGCTTACAATCTTTTCAACTCTATAAACATGATGAGCCATGCATTTAAAACGCTTGCCGATAGCTGCGTAGACGGCATTAGCGCAAATAAACAAAGATGTAAGGATTTGGTGTTAAACAGCATAGGTTTGGTAACGGCGCTAAATCCCTTTATAGGCTACGAAAATTCAACATCAGTAGCGAAAGAAGCTTTGGAGAGCGGAGGGTCTGTATATAATATAGTATTGGAAAGAGGACTTTTGGCAAAAGAGGAGCTTGACGATATTATAAGACCTGAAAATATGATTAAACCGCGCAATTTCGGATTGTCGGAAAAACATAAATTAGACGGTAAACATACCGTAAAAAAATAAGGAGCAACAGATGCTTAGTACTTTTTTTAGTCCTGAAACGCTTTTGATACTGCAAATAGTCGTGGTATTGGGAGCTATCTTTATAGGCGTTCGTTTGGGCGGCATAGCGATAGGTTATGCAGGCGGCATAGGTTTGATAATTTTATGTCTGTTTTTAGGATTGGATCCAGGAGGCGTTACGGGAAACAAGGTGTTGATACCTATAGATGTTATCTTGATTATCATGTCCGTTATAGCGGCGATTGCGGCGATGCAAACGGCAGGAGGGCTTGATTATTTAGTGCATTTGGCGGAAAAACTATTGAGAAAACATCCGAAATATATAACATTTTTAGGACCTGCCGTAACATATTTTCTGACAATATTTGCAGGCACGGGGCATACGGCGTTTTCAGCGCTTCCCGTCATAGCTGAAGTTGCAAAAGAGCAAGGCGTTAAACCCTCAGTTCCTTTAAGCGTCTCCGTAGTATCGTCACAGATAGCCATTACAGCTTCGCCTGTTTCGGCGGCGGTTGTTTTCATGAGCGGCGTGTTGGAACCTCTTGGGATTGGATATCTCACGATTTTAGCCATTTGCATCCCAACAACTTTCACAGCTTGTATGATAACGGCATTTATATGCAATCTTTTTGATACGGATCTTGGCAAAGATCCCGTTTATCAACAGAGATTAAAAGAGGGCTTGGTTAAACTTCGCGGTCAAAGAGAGTTTACAGCCCAAAAAGGCGCAAAACTGTCCGTTTTGCTTTTCTTGATAGGCGTTTTAGCTATCGTTTTATATGCAAGCGCCATCAGCAGCACTCTTAAATGGATTGAAAATCCGATAGTAGGACGCGATGCGGCTATCATCATGTTTATGCTTACCATCGCAACTCTAATCGCATTTTTCTGCAAAACAGATACGGATAAAATCTTAAATGCCTCTACATTCAAATCCGGTATGGCAGCTTGCGTCTGCGTTCTTGGCGTGGCATGGCTGGGTTCTACTTTTGTAAGCGGAAATATAGAGGGTATTAAAGATTTTTCAGGAAATTTGTTACAGCAATATCCATGGCTGCTGGCAGTAGTACTGTTTTTTGCAAGTACTCTTTTATATTCGCAAGCGGCAACTGCAAGAGCGCTTATCCCGACGGCTATCTTACTGGGCGTTGAACCTGTAACGATGATAGCCTCTTTTGCGGCGGTGAGCGCACTGTTTGTTTTGCCTACATACCCTACCCTTTTAGCTGCCGTTCAAATGGACGATACGGGAAGTACGAGAATAGGAAAATATGTCTTTAACCACCCGTTTTTATTTCCCGGGGTATTAAATATAGCAATAGCGGTAGCGTTAGGATTTTTAGTGGCGCCTGTATTTATTTAACTTTTGAGAGCGTTTCGGCGCTCTTATGCAATTGATGTTTGAATTGTTTATATTATTTTCTGGATTGCTTCGTCAGTCGCTACACTCCTTCCTCACAATGACGAAAAGGCGTGTTTTTATGTCCTGCTTCGCACTTCCTCGCAATGACAAAAAATGCAGTTTCTCATGCAATAATGGCGCAATAAAAAAGCAAAAATGACAACCTTTTCCGTCATTGCAAGACACGAAGAGAGCAAAAAAATAGAAGATTGTGTCATTGCGAGCGAAGCGCGGCAATCCATAGTTTTTCCTTATTTGTAATTGTGGATTGCTTTTTTTCTATACTTACTTTATTTTAAAAATTATTTTTTAATTTTATTTATGACTTTTAAAAAAAACTTTTTTTACTGTACAATACATTATTATGAAAATATTCATTAAGTTATTTACATTTCTTTGCATTGTCATGAACTTTGCTTATGCTGAAAAACAGATACTTGTTATCAACTCTTACCATAGAGGATTTCAATGGAGTGATGATGTCATAAAAGGCATGGAGACGGTATTATCCACGCATATGGATATAACGGTGAATGTTCTTTATATGGATTCAAAGCGCATAAATTCAACAGAGTATTATGAAAAACTATTAGAACTTTATAAGATCCAATTGAAAAATCGTAAATATGATTTGATTATTGCTATTGATAACTTTGCTTATGATTTTGTATCGCGGTACTATTATGAGCTTTTTACTAATGAACTGATACTTTTTTCAGGACTTGAACGGGTATCCATAGAAGAGATAAGAAACAACGCTTTGGAAGATAAGATTTTCGGAATATATGAAAAAAGAGCTATTAAAGAGAGTGTTCCTATGATTTTAAAAATGATTCCAAATCTAAAAAAACTCTACATTATCAACGACCAGAGCGAAAACGGCGACGACAGTAACCCGTTTATACTTGAAGCAATAAAAGAGAATGAAAAAAAGATAGAGATAGAATATATTAGAGCGTCCACTTTAGAAGAGATTGAGGAGAAATTTTCGTCATACAAAAGCGATGAGGCTATTTTTTATATAAGATTTTACAATGACAAATATGGCAATTTTTACAGAAACAACCAAATAGCCGCGGCTCTTGAAAAGTTAAAACTGCCCGTTTTTGTTACGGATACTCTTTTTATGGGCGGCGGCGCATTAGGCGGCAAACTTGTGTTAATTGACGAGCTTGGAAAAGAGACGGGAAGAGTTGCGGTTGAAATTTTGGAAGGTAAATTGGAGCCTCTTTTTATGACTACGCTTGATAAATACGCTTTTTGGTTTGACCTCAACAAAATGAAAGAGTTTGGTATAAATCCAAGCCTTGCTGTTAAGAATTATACGATTATAAATGCGCCGCAGACATTTTTTGATAAAAACAGAGAGTTTATAAACTTTGTTTTTATCATTTCTCCATTTTTTATTTTCCTTATTTTAGGACTTTTGCACAATATCTACATGAGAATTAGAAATGAGAAAAAATTGCGCTTTGCAGAACTTGAAAAAAACAAGCATCAGCAGTTTGTTATCCAGCAGTCAAAATTAGCCGAAATAGGCGAAGTATTCTCCTCCATAGCCCATCAATGGAAAAATCCTTTGGTAGAGATAGCAACTATCGCGCAAGAACACGCTTTTAAAGAGCGCGATAAAAATAGTCAATTTGTCAAAGACATCATGGTGCAGATACGGTATATGACCGATACTATCAGTGATTTTCAAAAATTTATAGCCCCGTCTGCCGTTAAAACCTCTTTCAATGTTGAAAAAGCTATTAAAGATATGATGAAGATTATTAACCATACTATAAAATATAACTATATAGATATCATTATAAATAAAGAAAATGCGCAAAAACTAAGCGTTTACGGATATAAAAACGAGTTTATGCAGATACTTTTGAATATCGTAAATAATGCCAAAGACCAGATAGTCGAACTTAGAAGCAAAAAAACAATAAAAAGAGGGCGAATAGAGTTTCTTATATACAACAATAAAAATTTGATTATTATAGAGATAAGCGACAATGCAGGCGGTATAAAAAGCGATGGGTTTACTCGTATATTTGACGCTTACTATACGACTAAAAAAAGCGGGCACGGCATAGGTTTATATATGTCAAAACTTATAATTGAAAATAAAATGGGCGGTAAAATAGAGGCTTTCAATAAAGAAAACGGGGCATGCTTTAAAATAACACTGGAGACTACTCAATGAAGATTTTAGTTTTGGAAGACAATGAAAGGCTGGCAAATCTAATAAAAGCCACTTTGGAACAGGAAGGGTTTAAGACTGATATTTTTCATGACGGCGAAGAGGCGCTGAATGCTATAAATAATGGTTATCACTGCTATGTTTTGGATATTAATGTGCCGTCTTTAGACGGTATTGGCATACTTGATATCATAAGGCTTTATCATAAAAATACGCCTGTTATCATCATAAGTTCAAACCACGAATTGGAAAATATCCAAAAAGCCTATGAAGTAGGAGCTGACGACTACCTGAAAAAACCGTTTTTTAATTATGAACTTGTTCAAAAAATCAAAAAATTCTGCCGTCAGCAGAGGGCTTCGGTTATAAATTTAACAGGCGGATACATATTTAACTGCGAAAACAGCAGACTATACGACAACAACGAAAAAGAGGTGCCGCTTGCAAAAAAAGAGATACTGTTTTTTGAGCTTTTCGTTAAAAACCGCCAGCGTATAATCACATTTTCGGAAATGGAAGAGTACATATGGGAGGGCGAAGAGACTTCTATCCTTAATATTAGAGCGCTTATAAAACGCCTTCGCAAAAAATTGCCCGAAAATGCGATAAAAATAGTCAAAGGAATTGGCTACGCGCTTAATTAAGCCGTTTTATTGATATCATTATTGTGCACAAATGATAAAAATATACGCAATAAGCCTGCCCGCTCAGAAATTTTATGTTTTTTGTTTCGGCTAAAACAGCCGTTTTTGCGCGTAAACATGAGGTTTCATGTTGATAAAATCGTTTCATGGTTTGAGCTGAATATGAAACATCTTGTGCTGTATCCTTTGGATATTTGGTTTGGTCTGCAAAAAATTCCGCCCGAGACGCATTCAAGTTTATTTGCGGTAAC
>JAISNU010000082.1 GCA_031276075.1 Campylobacteraceae bacterium | reverse complement strand
TAACGACTGACGAAGCAATCCACAACCATGAATAAAAAATAATTATCTATTTTTTTCAAATGATACTCTTTTGTTATTATTAAATATTGGATTACTGCGACACTTCGTATCTCGCAATGGCAGAAAGGATGTTTTTGATCTGCTTATACAAACATTGTATTGAAATCGCTACGAATGATTTATCTACTTGCACAACTTTTCTCATGAACCGATACAAGCGTTGTATTGAAAACATATCACAGTGATTTTTAGAGGCTGCCGCTTCTCTCTCATGAACCAACACAATAGTTGTATCAGAATGCAACTCATATCCCCGCTTCAGCGATACAACAATAAACACATAAACCTACAATAGTTATATCAGAATGGAGGTGTGTGCCGCAAATGCAGCACTCCTCCACGCATAAATCGTCCAAGAGTTATATTGAAATGTAGTCATGCTGTTAAATCCAGCAGCATACTCCCGCACTGAACCAGCACAAAGATTGTATGAAATCGTTTATATCATGCCAAAATGTGCATTTATATAAAACGCCCAAATACTAAAATTTCAAAAATATCGAAAACGCCAAGCAAAATACACGGCTGTATAAAACGCCGATAATGCGCGCCATTTTTAAATGATATTGATATCCACGCTTTCGCCGTTTAGAATTTTATTCATATTTCTCATTGAGCAAAATTCGCCGCACATGCTGCATGTATCTTCGCGCTCTGGCTTGGATTCTTCTCTATAGCGCCGCGCTTTTTCGGGATCAATCGCAAGATTGAACATGCACTCCCAATCCACTCTTTGACGCGCTTTACTCATTTGATTGTCCCATTGCGCGGCGTTTGGTATGCCTTTGGCGATGTCTGCCGCGTGCGCTGCTATCCTTGAAGCGATGATGCCCTCTTTCATATCCTCGATATTTGGCAGCCTCAAATGTTCCGCAGGCGTTACATAACACAAAAATGCCGCTCCGTGCCAAGCCGCTATCGCTCCGCCTATGGCTGATGTTATGTGGTCGTATCCTGGCGCAATATCCGTTACCAAAGGTCCCAAAACATAAAAAGGCGCGCCGTGGCAGAGGGTTTTTTGGATTTTCATATTTGCTTCTATCTGATTTAGCGGCACATGTCCCGGACCTTCCACTATCACCTGCACATCTTTTTCCCATGCCCTTTTTGTAAGTTCGCCAAGCGTGATAAGCTCCTCTATCTGGCATGCGTCGCTTGCGTCGTGGGTAGAACCCGGACGGCATGCGTCTCCAAGACTTAGCGTTACATCGTATTCGCGGCAAATCTCCAACAATTCGTCAAAATACTCAAAAAACGGATTTTCAAGCCCCGTCATCTCCATCCATGCAAATATCAAAGAACCGCCGCGGGATACGATATTGGTCAGCCTGTTTTTACTGTTTTTAAATCTTTGCGCTGCTTGGCGGTTTAGCCCCGCATGGATAGTGAGAAAGTCTATACCGTCTTGCGCATGCATTTGGGCTACCGCAAGCCACTCTTTTTGCGTAATATCTTTAAGCGGTTTTTTGAAAAACACCAGCGCGTCATATATCGGCACAGAGCCTAATATAGCGGTTGAAGTCTGCGCCAATTGTTTGCGAAAAATCCTCGTATCGCCCGATGTACTCAAATCCATAATAGCATCCGCGCCGAGCTTTGCCGCCAAATGCGCTTTTTCAAGCTCTTCGCTTTGGGAGCTGCTGTCTTTTGATATGCCGAGATTGACATTTATCTTTGTTTTGAGCTTTTCGCCGATTGCTCTTGGGATTAAACTTTTATGGTTTTTGTTTGCGGGTATGACTGCGCTGCCGCATGCTACCATATCCATCAAAAGCTTAACATCTATGCCCTCGTATCGGGCAGCCTCTCTCATCTGTTCAGTTACAAAGCCGTTTTTGGCGGCTTCTTGTTGTGTGTGGTAAAACATTTTTGTCCTTTTAGACAGGAAAAGCGCGTTTGAGGAATTAAAACATAGAAGACAAATCCCTACGACAGCATTACCTGTACAGGTTCAAAGGGTATAATCTCAGCCGAAAAAATTCAGCACCCCGATTGAAAGGAAGATTATATTTTATTTCTCATAAAGCGAAGATAAAAAGATTTTTTGGTATGATTTTAACTCATTTTATACAGGTACTCACATGCAAAAGCGGTTTAAAACAAAACAGATAAATGTCGGCGGCGTGCTTGTCGGCGGCGATGCGCCCATAAGCGTGCAGTCCATGACATTCTCCAAAACGCGCGATGTGAAAGCAACCGTAGAGCAGATAAAAAGAGTTGAAAAGGCAGGATGCGATATCGTGCGCGCGGCGGTGCCTGATTATGAAGACGCATACGCTTTAAAAGAGATAAAATTGCAAATCTCCATTCCACTTGTAGCGGATATCCATTTTAATTACCGTTTGGCTTTGATAGCGGCTGAAGTTGTTGATTGTATCAGGATAAATCCCGGCAATATCGGCTCAAAAGAGAGAGTTAAAGAAGTAGTCAAAGCGTGCAAAGAGCGCGATATTCCTGTCCGTATCGGTATAAACGGCGGAAGTTTGGAAAAAGAGTTTGAAAACAGATACGGCAATACGCCCAAAGGTATGGTAGAATCCGCGCTTTACAATATCAAATATCTTGAGGATTTGGATTTTACCAATATAAAAATCTCTTTAAAGGCAAGCGATGCAGCCCGAACTGTTGAGGCTTACAGAACACTGCGCTCTTTGATAGAGTATCCGTTTCATTTGGGCGTTACGGAAGCAGGCACACTGTTTCATTCAACGATAAAATCGTCAATTGCGTTAGGTTCTCTCTTGCTTGACGGCATAGGCGATACTATGAGAGTGTCCATTACGGGCGAGCTTGAAAAAGAGATAGAAGTCGCGCGCGCCATACTTAAAGACAGCGGCAGAGCAAAAGATGGGGTAAATATCATCTCATGTCCTACATGCGGACGCATTCAGGCAAATCTTGTAACAGCCGTCAAAGAGATAGAGGAGAAGACGGCGCACATAAAAACGCCTTTAAATATCTCTGTCATGGGCTGCGCCGTGAATGCGATAGGCGAAGCAAAAGAGGCTGATGTGGCGATAGCGTTCGGCAATAAAAGCGGGCTTATCATAAAAAAAGGCGAAATTATCGCAAAACTTGACGAGAAAAATTTAGTAGAAAGATTTTTGGAGGAGGTAGAGATGGAAGCTTCAAAGGAGAAAAACAGTGACTGAATTGCATAATATAAACATGGAGCGTTCCGTTTTAAGCTCTATTATTTTTAATCCCGTACTCTTTGAAGATGTTTCGTCAAAGCTAAATCCGAATGATTTTTACCTGCCCGCGCACAAACATATATTTTCCGCCATGCTTGAATGCGAAAAAACGGATTTGCCCATAGACGAAGAGTTTTTAAAGAAGATATTAAGTCAAAACAACGCTTTTAACGAGCAGGCAATGCTGGATATTTTATCCACAAATTGGATTCCAAATATCGGCGCGTATGTTCAGGAAATCAAGGAAAAATCTATCAAAAGACAGCTTGTAGCGCTATCAGGCGATATAAACGACATAACTGTTGAGAAGGATTTACCTGCGCGCGAAGCTGTTGATGCGGTTCAGCAAAAACTTTATCAAATCACACAGGAAAGTGGAGAAAAAGAGTTTAGAGAAGCCGCCGAAATGACGCATGCCACGATAGAACATATAAAAGAGATGAAAGCCAGAGGCAATACGATGATAACGGGGCTTGATGTAGGATTTTACAACCTCAACAAGCTTACTACCGGTTTTAACAGCGGCGATTTTATCGTTATCGCGGCGCGCCCTTCCATGGGAAAAACGGCGTTTTGCCTGAGCATAGCAGGACACTGCCTTGATAACAATAAGGGCGTTGCGATATTTTCTTTGGAGATGCCGGCTGAACAGCTCATGTTAAGAATGTTAAGCGCGAAAACTTCCATACCGCTTCAAAACCTAAAAGTCGGCAATCTTGAAGAGTATGAATGGACAAACTTATCCAACGCCGCAGACGAATTTTCAAGAAAGAAATTTTTTGTAAACGATCAGGGCAATATCAATATCCATCAAATCCGTGCGCAGCTTAGAAAATTAAAAATGAAACATCCGGAAATTTCGCTTTGCATTGTGGATTATATGCAGCTTATGACAAGCGGCGGCGGCGGTAAAGAGAGGCATTTGGAAGTAAGCGAAATCAGCCGCGGATTGAAACTTTTGGCGCGCGAACTTGACATGCCTGTAATCGCGCTTTCGCAGCTTAACCGAAGTCTTGAAAACAGAGACGATAAAAGACCGATGTTGAGCGATTTGAGGGAGTCGGGCGCGATTGAGCAGGATGCGGATATTATACTTTTTGTATATAGAGGCGATATTTACAAAGAGCGCGAAGAGAAAGAGCGCGAAGAGAAGGCAAAAAAAGAGGGCAAAGAGTACAAAAGTACATTTGTCAAACAGGAAGTTGAAGATGCGGAAATACTCATCAGCAAAAATAGAAACGGACCTATTGGTACAGTAGAAGTTAAATTTGATAAAAAATATACAAGATTTAAAGATAAAGCCCGCGATTACAGCGAACAATCATACACAATTACCAAGATAGATTTGGGTTAAAGCCCCATGAAGCCGCATCTGCCGCTATTTCAACGAAAATTTGAAATAGCCTTAACCGCGGCTTTTATATGTATGCTGTTTTGTATAAATATTACTTTTAAATATATTGATTTTTTAGAGTTCAAGAGCCATGTATGGGCGACCTTTCGCGGGGATTTGGTAAATATCATTCCGCTTACCGCAAAAGACGGCAGAAGCTACAAAAGGCTTTATATCAAAAATGACGACAGTATTACTTTAACAACTGCATATTTTGCAAAAGATGAATTTAAGCTAAATATGCGCATGGGATTCCGCGTAAAAACGGAAGAGGTAGATTTTCTCTCTTTTTTGAAGCGCAGATTTTACGCGCAGTCGGTTTTGGTCTGGGCAAATGAAAACAGCAAAGTAAAAGTGCGGGATAAAATTTTTACCCGTATCGCGTCCCAGCATGAGGAAAATATCACAAAAGAGTTATTCGGAGCACTGTTTTTGGCTCTTCCAATATCAAAAGAGTTAAGAGATACCGTGCAGCTTTTAGGCGCAGCGCATTTAATCGCTATAAGCGGTTTTCATCTTGGCATAATATTTGGTTTTTTATACGCCCTTTTTAGCGCGCCGTACCGCTTTTTACAGAACAGATATTTTCCATACCGCAATGCGCGCTGGGATATTTCGCTTATCGTATTTTTACTGCTTGGCGGCTACTTGTGGCTGATTGACATGACGCCTTCATTTTTGCGCTCTTATGTCATGGGGACGGCGGGATTTTTATTTTTATGGCGCGGCATAAATGCGCTTAATTTTGATGTGCTTTTCTTATGTGCGGCGTTTTTAATCAGCCTTTTCCCGCATTTGGCTTTTAATATCGGTTTTATTCTCTCATGTTTTGGCGTATTTTTTATATTTGTCTATGTGCGCCATTTCGGGGATAAATTTAAAATTTGGCAAAGCGCGGTTATTCTGAACTTTTGGCTCTTTTTTGCAATGGCGCCTTTGGCGCATTACTGGTTTGGCGTGTTGAGTATATCGCAGTTTGCATGCATACCGCTAAGCCTGCTCTTTGTTGCTTTTTATCCAATAGAAGTACTTTTGCATGCAATAGGACAAGGCGGAATTTTTGACGGTTTTATTATAAGTCTTTTAAATTTTAAAACATACAGCATAGAGGTAAAAACCCCGTTATGGCTGCTCGCTGTTTATATTGCTCTTTCGTTTGGCGCGATGCGAAGCAGAATTTTTATGCTCCCTTTGGCGTTCTTGGGCGGCGCTCTCTTTCTTTTTTTGACAGGCTGAATTTAAAAGGTAACAGATTTTCACGCCGTATAAAAATACCACCCATGAGATATATACCCATACAAATAAAAACAGTACTACGCTGAAATGTCCGTAAATCGTCTGATATATTTGGTTGTGAGTTACATATAATACAAAAAGAGTTTTAGATACATACCATATAAATGATGCTAAAAACGATGAGAGAGCGCCGGCTCTAAAATATATTTTTGCGCTTGAGGATATCATATAAACAGTAAAAAACATCGCCCATACAACAAGATAAGGAAAAACTTCTAAAATATTTATATAATCAAACCCGTAACTGTCCAAAAATTTCTGTATGACGGTGGAGAGATAAAACGAAACGCCCAACAGTATCGGCGCAAGCGTTACAAGCGTCCAATACGAAGAGAGCGACTGCCAGAAAGAGCGCGGCGATACATGCATGATTTTATTGAAAATGCTCTCGTAGTCTCTGAAAAAGAGTACCGAAACGATAAGCATGCTTACAAAGCCGAATATTCCGATTTGCGTCGTGTTGCCTAAGAATTTGTCTATATATTCGGAAATTAAGGATGGATTTGAGGGCGAAAGTGAATTAAATATAAAAATTTTTATTGTATTGTAATGTTTTTCAAAGCTCGGCAGTTTCGTAACGATAGAAAAAGTCAAAAGCAAAACGGGAATAACGGAAAGTATCGTATGAAAACTAAGGCTTGAAGAGTAAATCATTAAATCCCTGTCGTTTATGCGCAAAATCAATTTCCAGATACTTTTGCATGTTTGTATGACTTGCGCCATCAATCAAGCCCCATCTTGTAAGGATTCAATATATTATTCGGGTCAAACGCTTTTTTTATTGAGCGAAAAAGATTCATCTCTGCTTCCGTAAAAGCCAGCTTCATGAACGGCGCTTTTGAGATGCCGATACCATGTTCGCCGCTTAGCGTTCCGCCAAGGTCAAGTGCGGCTTTAAAAATCTCCTCAATCGCTTTATGTCCAATTTCCAACTGTTCTTTATTGCTGCCGTCCACCATAACATTTGTGTGGACATTGCCGTCTCCCGTGTGCCCAAAACATGGAATTAACAAGTTATATTTTTTTGAAACTTTATCTATCTCATCAAGCAGTTCAGGCAGTTTACTGCGCGGAACGGTAACATCTTCGTTGAGTTTTTTGCTTCCGTATATCGTAATGCTTTGAGAGCAGTTCCGCCTCGCAAACCATAAGTCTTTTGCCTCATTTTCATCTCTTGCTATTTTAAATTCACTGCATTCGTTTAGCTTAAACACTTCATCTATTTTTTGCATCTGTTCGTCTAAAAGATTTTGCGCGCCTGCGTCCACATCAGTTATCAGTATCGCGCCTGCGTCCATGGGAAGCCCTTTTTTAAATCTTTGTTCCACAGCTTTGATGCTGAGATTGTCCAAAAATTCCATAGCGACAGGCGTTATACCCTCTGCAAAAGTTTTATAAACTGCGCTCATGGCGTGCCGTACGCTTGGAAAGACGCCGAAAGCTGTTTTTGTAAATTTTGGCTTTGTTACAAGTTTTAATGTTATTTCCGTGATGACGGCGAGCGTGCCTTCGCTGGCGATTAAAATACCTGCGATATTGTATCCGGCTACATCTTTAATCGTGCGTTTGCCCGCTCTTATTATCTCTCCGCTTGGCAGTACCGCGCGCAAAGCCATCACATAATCTTTCGTAATACCGTATTTTGCCGCTCTCATACCGCCTGCGTTTTCGCTGACATTGCCGCCTATCGTTGAATGCTCTTCGCTTGCGGGGTCAGGCGGATAAAAAAGCCCTTTTGCTTCAACGGTTTTTTGCAGTTCCATATTGATAACGCCGGGCTGCACTACCGCGACCATATTGTCCATATCTATTTCAAGGATTTTATTCATGTGTTTTTCAAAAGCTAAAATAATGCCGCCTTTGACGCTTAAACTTCCTCCTGTAAATCCGCTTCCAGCGCCTCTTGGCACAATAATAATGCCGTTTTTATCACAATATCGCAAAATCTCGCTTACATCTTTTTCGTCGCGCGGAAATAAAACGGCGTCAGGTTGAAATTTATTTCTTGTAGCATCGTATGAGTATGCGATGAGGTGGGCTTTGTCGGCGTAAATATTTTCAGTTCCGACTATATCGCTCAAAGCTTCTACATGCAAAGAGCCAAGACTCATTTTACGCCTAAAAGATGCTTATAATATTCGCTGTAATTTGTTATCTCTTTATTGCCCAAAACAAGCGGCGAAGTTTTCACATTATCCGATATGCGGCTGTAAAAAGGTACGATAGTATGGTCGCTGCCAAGAGATATCTTAAAAGCTTTTACCACTTTAAACGAGACGCAGTCCACAAAATATCCAAAATTGTCCATATTAAAGGTGATAAGCCCCGCCATATTGACGCTGCACATTTCTCGGAAGCGTTTTCTATCAGGATTTGGGATATATCTTTTAGCCAAAAATGCCGCCGTAACATCCGGATGTATCCACTCCATGTCTATAAAAAAGTCGGTTATTTTTTTAAATGATTCGTAATTTGGAGCCACTATAAGAGAACGCCCGTAAAGATAATTGAGTTTAACAATGTCGCCCGCTTTCGGCGTAACGGATATGCGCGGAAAATTATTTTGCGCAAGATTGTCAAAAGGGAGAAGTTCAAGTACTGCTCTTGTGCCGTTTTTGCTTGTAACTATGGCTCTGGATATTATTAAAGATTCTTGATTTTCAAACGCATATATCACGATACCGCTTGAACCTGTCATAATAGAAGGCGAATCTTCAATAATAGCTATATTTTTTTCCACAGATATCAGTTTAGTTTCATACTCGTCAAATAATGGTTTATCGTATGCTGCAAAAACAAAAGCTACAGGCAATGATAAAATTGTAAATAATCGTTGCAACAGCAAAATACGCCTTTGTGAAATTTGATAAAAGGGGATTATACAATAATTGATTTTAAAAAAGATTAATAACGAGGCTTATAACATAAAAATTAAGAAAAAATAGGCTAAAATTTTTATTTTTATTTCAATAATTCAAACAAAGGTCTTTCATGATTCGCATAATTTTTTTCATTACCTTTTTTATAAGTTTAGCTTTTGGCACAAGAGCAGAGGAACATTATTGGGAAAAAGGTGAAACATTTTTGATATTTTTAGAGAAAAATTCCCTGCCTTCTGCTATTTATTATAACAGTCTTGACATGGAAGATAAGGAAACAGCGGCAGAAATATATGCAGGCACTAAATACTATATACTGCGCGGCGACGAGGGGGACATAAGGCAAATATTGATTCCTGTCGGCGGCGGCGATTTACAGCTTCATATATATAAGGAAAAAGACGGCGCGTTTAGCGCTTCGCTTACTCCTGCGGCATATCAGGAGAGCGAAAAAGAGCTTGTGTTTGAATTGCAAACATCGCCGTATCAGGATATTATTGCGATTACGAACAGCACGCTTTTAGCGCGCGAATTTGTAAACTCGTTTCAAGGTAATATAGATTTTAAAAGGCTGAGGCAGGGAACGGAACTTGTACTTTTGTATAAAGAAAAAACAAGGCTTGGCTCGCACTTTTCAAATCCTTTGATAAAAGCCGCTATGGTAGATACGAAAAGTAAAAAAGAGTATGTTTTTTATTACGAGCCTAAGGGCAGATATTATAACAATGAAGGCAAAGAGATAGAGGGGTTCTTTCTCATGACGCCGCTTAAATATACGAGAATTTCATCGCCGTTTACGCTTAAACGATGGCATCCTATTTTACAAAAATACCGCGCGCATTACGGCATAGATTACGCCGCGCCGATAGGAACCCAAGTAAAAGCGGCAGGAGACGGAAAAGTAACATTTGCAGGTCCGCAAAACGGTTACGGCAAAACTGTAAAAATCGCTCATGAAGGCGGATATTCAACACTTTATGCACACTTAAACGGATTTGCCAAATCTCTTAAAAGCGGCAAATATGTAAAAAAAGGCGAACTTATAGCTTATGTCGGCAATACGGGCGTAAGCACGGGACCGCATCTGCATTTCGGACTTTATAAAAATAACCAGCCGATAAATCCGGCAAGCGTCATCAAAGTAGCCAAAAGCGCGCTTTCGGGTAAAGAAAAAACAGAGTTTAATAAATACGCCGAAACCATGAAGGAAAAAATTGCCGAAGTACAGGCAAGAGGAAGTCTGCCGAATATGGACGGAAATTTTGTGTATGTAGTTGATATAACGGGTAATGCAGACAGTTAAGGCGGAAAAATGCGCGGCAAAATCAAGATTTTAAAAACAAAAGAAAATATAAAATCCCCATATATACAGCCGTTTAGCGTTTTTTATGAGGAAGACGGCAAGCAGAAAAGGTGGGATTGCATCAAAACGCATGACAGTGTTGCATGCATCCTCTACCATACGGAGAAAAAAGCGCTTGTTTTAGTCAAACAGTTTCGCCCCGCAGTTTACATGAATGCGCATGAGAGCGATGGATTTACTTATGAAATGTGTGCGGGCATACTTGACAAAAACGAGAGCGAAGAGCAGACCATGCGCGAAGAGATACTTGAAGAGTGCGGTTATGATGTATCTCTTTCATCACTTGAACGGCTGTTTACTTTTTATACGGGAGTCGGTTTTTCAGGTTCAAAGCAGACGCTGTTTTTTGCCTCAATAAACGAAAGTATGAAAAAAAACAGCGGCGGCGGCGTACATAACGAGCAGATAGAGATATTTTATCTGCCCGTATCGCAGGCAAAAGAATTTATGCATGACGAGAGCAAACCCAAAACGGGCATTACAATGTTTGCGATAATGTGGCTTTTTGAGAGATATAAATTTGAAGCTTTTTGAGAGGAAACATTAAAGCATGTGGGAAATTATAGACATAATTGCGGCGGTATTGATTGCGGCAGGCGTTGTCTATTATGTATACAAAAATGGAATACGATAAAATAAAATTGTGTTTATATTCTATACATACTACGCCAACTCTCTTTTCTGTACTCATGTGAGAATGTTTTTTGTTTTATGGATTTCCGTCTGCAATAGAATAATGAAAAAGAGTAGGTTGCTCTTTGCAATGACGGAACAGGTTTTTGTTTTTATGGATTTTCACTTGCACGGGAATGACAATTTCTGTCATTGCGACTGCGAGCTTGCGAAGCAGGAAACAATTTATTGCCATATTCCGTCATTGCGAGATACAAAAGTGTTATGACAATTCAGTTATTGCAGTGAGTGCAAGGCAATCTACCGCATTCCGTCATTGCGAGGAGCACAGCGACGAAGCAATCTACAATAAAAAATGAGATAAAGCTATTTTTCCCACTAATTCTGTCATTGCAAGGGCAATCCATTTCATAATTTAAAACTTTGAATTTCAATTTTGAATCTTTAAACTAAATAATAAAAATACAAGCATCTTAATGGATTGCTTCGCCGTGCTTCGCACTCCTCGCAATGACAAAAAAAGATATGGATTGTTATACTGCATTTTGCGGCTTGTAATGACAGAGAGGGAAGATTTGAAATAATCTTGAAATATCGTATTTACAGTATTTTATAGCATAAAATAAATAAAAAGTACCCTTAAAAAAACCATCACATGATAAAAAATATAATATATTATAGTTATTTGTTTTACATAAATATTCAGTACCGCTTATATATTTGTATGTTTTATTAGTCTGCTGTACTTCTATGCACTGCTTCAATAAATAGTCTATCTCAACATCGCGGTAATCAATAGCTATCTCCGCGATATTATCTTTGTCTGCACTTACAATATAAGCAATATCGCCTTTACCATAAAACATCCATTTCGGAAAAGGCAGATTTATTTGATAATGTTCTGTTTTTACTATTTGTCCATTCTTAAAATAAAAATATATTTTCATCCATAAAAATGGATAAATACGATTGGCAATCCACATAAATGTTATTAAAATAAAAAATATAATTAAGATTTTATCCCTTTTTGAAAAATTCATTTTTTCACATTGTTTTTGCATTTTTATCATCAAGCCAAGCAAATTCCCGTCTATGTCTATCTATTCTAGCTTAAAAGTATCCATATCATAAAAATATTTAACAGTATCGCTTGGGCGCAAAAGGCACATTTTAATTTTGAAATGCTTTTCTATCAATTGATAGAAATCCGTAAAAACACGCTCGCTTATTCCATTTTTAACGATACTTTCGTCTAACATTTGCTCTGACAAATCCAAACATATTTTGTGTGCCGTGATTTTTCTTTT
>JAISNU010000066.1 GCA_031276075.1 Campylobacteraceae bacterium | reverse complement strand
ATACTGTCTATACTAAGTTCAATCGCGCTGTTGATACTGCCGCATGCAGGGAAAACAGTTTCAAATCGTTCAAGTGATTTATCAAGATAAACATCAATATTTTCATCTATCCCAAAAGGACAAACGCCTCCTACTTCATGCCCGATATGTACCAAAACTTCGTCTGCTGAAAGCATTTTGGCTTTCGTACCGAATTCGGCTTTGTATTTGGCGTTATCTATCCTGGCGTCGCCTGCCATAACAATAAGGATATATCTGTTTGCAAGTTTTAAAGATAGAGTTTTTGCTATCCTTTTACTCTCGCAACCGAGAGCTTTTGCCGCTAACTCTACTGTAGCGCTTGAAGTATTAAGTTCTATTATTTTATCTTCTAAACTAAATTGCCTGAAAAATTCTTTTACTTTGTCTAATGCCATGTTAATCTCCAAAACGAAAAAATGAGTTTAGCAAATTTGAAAGAGGCTGTAAAGGGTTTTAAATTATTTAAAGCGGGAATATTTTGATGATTTACGGCAAACCGCCATAAAAACAGCAAAGATTTATCGCGATTTGAAAAGGGCAAAATAGATGATACTTTGCCCCAAAATTTTTAATTCCAATGAACCCTTTTTACTCCTGTAAGAGGAATGGCAGCAGCGTTTACGCCCTTATGTGAAAGCTTGTAAACAATGCCTGATTTTTTAGGCTTCAAATCCACAACAAGCCAAGGTTTGTTATCTCCTGTCAAAGCAAGTGAAACTACGCCGTTATCCGCTTTCATTGCTTCTTTGCCAAAAGCTGTTTTGACGGCGTCCGAACTGTTTGCTTCATCTGGGGAGTCAGCAAAACAATTTTCAGTATGATTTGACCTTTTGCGTCATCGCTATAAATATATTCCGCCCTGCCGCTGCTTTGTTTCCATATATCTGCATTGAGCGATACGGCATTGACAATACTGATCTCTCTTTGCCCATGATACCATGCAGGAACGGCTTGAAGAACAGCGCCGATATCCGCCCTTATGCCTGCCGCCCTCGCGTCTTCTCTGTCTGATGAGGCATATTCAGACGCAAGCTTACCGCCGCCGATTAATGCCAACAAAACAGGCGAAGTTGCAAAACCGACAACAACCAAAACCAAAGCCAAAATATTTACGCCTATAGACGCCGCAGCTCTGCCTTTTATAGCCAAAACGGCACCTATAATAGCTACAACAAGAGCGATAGGCACAAATATAAATCCTAAAAACAAAATCCCCAAAACAGCCAAAATGCAAGCAATAATGCCCGCTAGCATTCCCGGTTTCATAATATTCTCCTTAAAAAATATTTTTTATCAAAAATTTGATAATTAAAAAATGAAGTAAAATATTTATGGAGCTGTGGTAAAAAAATGCGTTGAAAAATTTGTGAAATTTCGAAATTTTTTTCTATTGCAAAGCGGTATAAGAAAGGATAATTTAAGATTTTTTTAAGGTTAGTCTCTCTCTCTAAAAAATTTTATGATAACTATTATCATTTACTGCCCTTAAAAAACAAATTGAAAGATTATATACTTAGATTTATTAAATTATCTTAAAAAATATGGAAAATTTCGGCGTAAAAAATACGCCGAAATTCATCTCTCCACGACAGTTGCCGTACCGTCTGCATGTTCAACAATAACGCGCAAAGGCTGATTGCTGCCGTATATGTAATTATGAGGCTTTACTCTTCTGTGTATCGGAACGCTTGTATCCGCTTCATTAGCTTTTTCCACATATATAATCTGCGGTTTGGGCTGTTCAACCTGTACGACCACAGGTTGAGTATTCACAACTTGGGGCGCGTAGTAGCGTCCTTTATTGTAATTATAATGATGCTTGCCGCTATTATAATTATATGACGGAGCATAATAAGAGTTATGATGCCTGTTGTGGCTAAGCAGATACGGCAGAGTCAATACCGCCGCCGTGCCCCACAAAAGACGCTGTTCTCTCTTGCCCAGCGCATTTGCCTGACTCGCGCAAAGCATCGCCAAAAGCGAAACTGTTGCTGCTGTTTTCACCATTTTCATGCTTCCCTCCTTAAAAAGAAGTTTGAGATATGTATTTTAGACCCAACATGTAAACTGTTTGTGAATTGAACACTTAGCGCATACTCTCCGCATTCGGATAGATAAACGCGGCTTTTTTCTCTATAAATATCTTATCTTTATCGTCCACCGCAAATGCTCTAACCACAACAGGCAAAGGTTTGCCGTTTTGCTCTTTTATTGATGAGTTAATATCCGTATAAAGTATAGCCACTTTGATATTCGCTTCGCCCGGTTTGAGTTTAAAAGGCGTTTTCGGGCTTTTTATCTTTATGTCGGGATTTAATACTTCAAAATAGAATGTATGCTCTTTGGAGTCTATATTTTCAAATTCCATTTTATAGACATTTTCAATGCTCTGCAAATCTTTTGATACACGAAACAGTTCCGTATCGCGGTTAATATTCAAAATCATACTCTTTTTTGTCGTAGTCATGAACAAAAGTCCGACCAAAGCTATCGTGATTACAATCGGATAAGCAGCAGTTCTAAAACGGATAAATTTGACTTTTCCTCTACTCTGCACAGCATTTGGGCTTGTCCAGTTTATAAGAGACGCGGCGTTTGAGCGCGCCATGATTTTTTCGCATGCATCGGAGCATTCGAGACAGTTGATACACTCTAACTGCATTCCCGCTCTTATGTCTATATGCGCAGGGCAGACTTTGACGCATGCATCGCACCTTATACACTCGCCGTCTTTTTTGCCCTCTATTTTTTGTTTGTGCGCATCGTATATTTCGCCGCCTCTTATTGTGTCGTAAATTGTCTGCACAGTATCGTTGTCAAGCATTGTGGATTGGATTCTCACATACGGACAGACATAAGTGCAGAATTTCTCTTTTAAAAAAACCGCCGCCGCCATTATAAGCATTGTAAATATAAACCATATAACAAATAATAGATTATGCTCGCGAGGTTCTCTTATGTACATGAAAAAATCATCCGGCGGTATAAAATACCACAGCAAATCCGCCGCCGCCGCTATCGCAAACAGCGCAAATACTACAAAGGCAAGAATTTTTTGTATCCATTTGCCTTTTTCCATAGGTTTTTGTTTATTGTCTATACTTCTATAAAGTCCAAATATTTTTGTCTGCAATAAATCACGGTATATAACTCTAAATATCGTCTGCGGACATGCCCAGCCGCACCAAACGCGCCCGCCAAGCGTTGTTATGAAAAATATCCCTAAAAACAGGATAATAAGCAAAAACAACATCGGCCAGAGTTCAGACATGTTAAATGTGGTAAAAAACAGCTGCAACTGCTTCTTATCAAAGCTTAGTAAAAAAAAGTGTTTACCCTCTATGGTTATCCATGGAAGTATCAAACTCACTAAGGTTATAATGCTAAATCCTGCATAACGCATTTTCCTGTATGTCATAAGTATCCTTTAAATTTGTGCTATTAAAGCGCACTCTTTGGGCGGATTTTCGCTGTTTTCGCACGCTGTTAATTTGTTGATTTTTTTATTATCATGTTTTGGAAGCGTTTTTTTAATTGCCGCCAACTCTTTCAACTCTCTTGAATTTATATAATCTTTCAAGGAACTGCGGCTAAATCCAAGTTTTTGGGCGATATGATTTACCGATACACTATTTTCAAGCATATCTACTATCATGGCTCTATTGTCGTCAAATTTTGATCTTGACATTCTTCCTTTGGGGCGTCCTGCATGGGTCTCTTTTGAAGTGTTTAGATTCAACTCTCGCTGTTTTGCCAAAAGTTCCAGCACATCAAAAAGCGGCGTCTGCCTTGATACGATAAAATGTTTATTACAGATATGAAGCGTGATGTTTCGGCGCAGCAGACACTCAAATATCTTCACAAGTTCGTCCACTTTATGCGCCAGCGACCAAAGATCATACACAAGCACAGTATCGTTGGGCTTCAAAGAGCGCAAAAATCCTTTCAGACTTTTTCTCTCTTCCAAAATAGTTTCGTTTGAAGAGTTGTCTATCTCTGTCGCATGTATGCTAAAACCATTAGAAAGAGCGTATTTTAAAATCTGCTTTTGCTGTGTTGTAATATTGCTTTGGAAGTCTCTGTTTTTCAAAAGAATGACAGCCACAAATTGCCTTTACTTGATTTAACGGCTCAAGTATAATCTTTTTGGCGTAAAAAGTCAATAAAAAATGATATATTTTCGTCAATATTTTTTTAATGAAGGCAGGGTTGCAATTTACCGCTGTTTTTGCTAAAATGCCGCCCAACCGTTTTTTTGGCGGAATTTTAACGAAAGGCGGTGATAAGGATGCCAGGTATAAAGGTTCATCCGAATGAGTCTTTCGAAGAAGCGTACAGAAAGTTTAAAAAGCAAGTTGACCGAAACTTGATAGTTACGGAAGTTAGAGCGCGAAAAAATTTTGAAACTGCGACAGAAAAGCGCAAAAAGCAAAAAATCAGCGCGCGAAAAAAGATGCTCAAAAAACTTTACATGTTGCGCAGATACGAGTCAAGACTCTAATCACGCAAATAGCCGAGGATTTTCTTCGGCTATCTCTTAATTTTCTCTAAATTTTTTTATTCTCTCTTCTATCGCGGGATGTGAACTTATCAGCGATTTTAATGTCGCATTGTCTGAAACTGTATCTTTTTTGGCTATCTCGTCAAACAAATCAGCCATATATTTTGCAGGTATATTATTGTTCTTCATCACTTTCATAGCATACAAATCTGCCTCGTTTTCATATTCGCGCGAATATTTTGCATCAATAACCATAGTTGTAAACGATGCTATAAATCCCGAAATATCTCCTGTCAGATATCCGATAAGTGCAGATGAAATAGAGGATTTTATTAACATTTTAAGTCCATGCATATGCGCCACATGTCCGCTTTCATGAGCCAAAACGCCGATAATGCCGCGAAATTCTTTATCTTTTTCAATCTCTATCAAATCATCAAAAAGAACAATATCGCCGTTTGGCAGCGCAAACGCATTCGCGCCAAAAAACGCGGAACTGCGAAAATGGAGTTTCAAATTGCCATTTTTATTTAAAAGCGCATTAAATTGCTTCGTTATAAAATCCCGCTTCTTTTCATCTGTCTTTGATGCGCTCATGTACTGTTTGTCTAAAAGTTCAAGCGTTTCGGCGCTCATTCTTTCTACTGCGCTTTTTGGAATCTGCGGAGCCAGTATATTTGCCGCCATAGCCGCGCCGTAAGTCAAACAAAACGCGGTAAATACGCCCAATATGGCAAACGACATGAGGGCGTATCTCATTTTTGATTCTATTTTCAGGATAAATGCCTCTTTACTGTTTGGCAGAGAAAAAAAGTCCGAAGCGTCAAGCATGCAGTACGAACCGTCTGAAAAGGTTACGCTTTGCGGAGTATTGTTTAGTTTTGCCCTTACTTCAATATCTTTGAAATTGTATGATAAATTAAGCTCCCGTATCTGCACAAAAGTATCATGCAGCTCCAAAGTAACGCTTTTTGGTATTGATGACCTGCCGTCAAAATAGTGTACATTAAAACTTTGCAAAATCAAAAAATCCTTTTTGCGCATGAAAATCCCGTGCGAAAATTAAGCAAGGCAAAATAATTTTCACTCCGCTCTTTTGCATTAAAAACCTATATCAAAATCAAAAAAGTCCACCACCTCTTCGCCGACAGCACTTCTATTTTGTTCCGTCTGTCCGACAAATGCGTTCAAATCAAGATTTTCAAAGCCCATATTTTCAAGCTTGTATTTTACAGTTCTGATTTTTGCCCAAGGATACATTAACCCAAGCGAAAAGAGCATAACGATAAAGTTGCTGAAATATATCCATGAAAGCTTAGCCGCGTTCCATTCGTTCAACATTCTGTACTCTTTGATGGAAGTATCGTTATAAACGATTCTTCCTATCCATGCAGTAAATGAACCTTGAAGCACAAATGAAAAAACTATTGCAGCAAAATACATTATTATAAACAAAAACGTGCTCGCAATAGGCATAGCCTCAAAAGAAGCCGCCATAATAGCGATAAGTATTCCGATTGGAACGAGAAATGCAACATATAAAAGCAGCATTTTTACATAATAGACAAAAAAGAATTGCCCCGCTCTGCCGGGAAAATAAAAACTGCCCTCTCCGTAGCTTGCGTTATTGAGGGCAAGTTTTTTAAATTCGCTGTGAGTGTATGGAAATATGATGCCTATCGTTACAAGATTTAATAAAAAGTGCAGCAGAAAAAAACCGTAAAATTGTCCAATAGTCGCTCTAAATCTAAAACTAAGTCCATGAAACCTCGTATATTTCGCCCTAAATACCAAAGCCTGCCTGATTAGAAGCGGCAGCAAAAGTATGAATAGAGCTAAAATTAACATAGCAGCTTCTGTAAACATGAGATAAAACGCTATGGTATAAAGCGCGTAAAATCCAAATATTATCAATCTTCCCACTAAAATCCTGATAGGATTTGCCGTATATTCAAAAGAATGTCCGCCAAGATATGTGTTGCCGTATATGTAGTGGTTGGTTCTCACCTTCGCCCATGCTCCGTAAATACCAAGCGTTATAATGGTAAGAATTACATTGACAAACCAGATTTTGAAAAAATCCAAAGCGCTGCCTCTAAATTCAAACGGTTCGTTTTGAAGTATTTGCGGATTATTTGTACCTTGAGAATTCATAATGCTATCCTTTAAGAAATTTTCTATTTTAGCAAAATATGTTAGAAAATAGCTTAAAAATATGCTCTCAAAAGCAGTTTTTTATGACTGTTTACCGCTTTTTTAGAGATTTTGCGTATAATAACAAAATTCAAACTGTTAGCAAAAAATGCCAAAAGGTAGCACATGAGGAAACTAACTGTTAGCAATGCGGCTGATGAGCTCGGCATAACAAAAGAGGCAATATACAACCGCATAAGAAGAGGAACGCTAAAATGCGTTGTTGAAGGCGATGAAAAATATATTATCATAGACGGAGAAGATGAACTTCAAGATAACAAATTTCTGCCTGCTTCAAAATCCAAAAAGGTTGTTCCTGACGAGAGATATATCAATCTTTTAATTTCTCAAATAGCTGAACTAAAAGCTACAAATTCAGAACTCAATAAAGACAAAGAGCGGCTTATAAAAGAGAAAGAGCAGCTTTTGATTGAGCAGAGAATAGCGTTAGAAACTATCTATAAAGAGCGCGACGAACAGTTAAAAGCGATACTAACGCTTGCTAACCGTTCGTTATTGGCAAGACCTGCAAATGAAGCTGAAAAAGTTACGATAGAGGCAAATTTTGAAGAACGAATGGAAAAGTTGCGCGCTAAAAAAGATGAAAACGCCGATGAAGCAAATCAAGAAAGCGGTGAAACAGGCGGCGGTTTTTCGGATTGGCGTGAGCTTAAAAGTTATCTGAAAGCAAAAGGCTTTTCAAAAAAAGAAAAAAAGAAAATCATCTCTCATGTGAAAGAAGCGGCAGATATTGAAGTACAGGAAGATGACGGCGTTTTGTATGTGAAAAAAGAGACGATAGAAAAATTCATATAAAGGAGACACATGAAATATATAAGGAAAATTTCCGATTATGCAATAGCGGGGGGCATGGGAGCCGTTGCCGTTTTTGGCATTTTGGGGTGCGAGAGCAGCCAAAACGGCATGCAAGAACAGCAGCAAAAACAGGGTGCTTTTGTTATTATTGAAGAGCTTTCCGACGGAAGCTATAAGATATTGGAAGAGTACCCAAGCAGCATTACAAGAGTGGTTCTAAAAGATAAAAACGGAGCTGAGAGAATGCTGAGCGACGAGGAGATAAACGAAATGCTTAAAGTTGAAGCCGAAAAGATAGACA
>JAISNU010000042.1 GCA_031276075.1 Campylobacteraceae bacterium | reverse complement strand
GCAAGATAATACAGCAATCAAAAACGATTGATAAAAACAAACTGGTGGAATTTTATTTTCAACTTACGCTTACAAACCTTAAAAACGGACTTGCCGTATGGGAAGAGGAGAGCGTTATCGGAAAAGTCGGAGATAAAAAATCGGTCAATTGGTGAAACCGTTTAATTTAAAAAATTGAAGCCGTTGATCGAAAAACAGTATGAAATCAAATAAAATCATCGGTCGGATACTCGCCGCTATCTTGCTTTTAACAGTAAGCGCGGTTAGTATCGCGGCTGAAATTCAAAACGCCAACAATAAAGAAGCAACCATGTCAGCTGTAAAAATTAAAATGACTTTTGAAAGCGGCGAAGTTATTATTTCGCTCATGGATAATCCGACCACAGCGGATTTGTTATCGCTTTTGCCTCTTGATTTATTCGCCAGAGACTTCAACAATGCCGAAAAAATCCTCATGCCGCCGCGAACTTTGGCAGGAGCAAAATCCGTCGTCGGTTACGACCCGAATATCGGCGATATTGCACTCTATGCGCCGTGGGGCAATTTGGCGGTATTTTACCGCGATTCCCCATACGCAGACGGTTTGCTCTATTTGGGCAAAGTTGAATCAGGGCTTGATGTATTATCAGAAATTCCAAATAATACAAAAATTTCTATTGAGTGCATATAAAACGGTTTGGTAAGTTTTATTTCTTTGCAGCAATATTTTTTTAATAGTAAATTATGGATTGCCGCGACGCTCCGTGTCTCCAATGACAAAGAGAGTGCTTTTTAGTTGCGAATTATTTCATTGCACTTATAATAGCGATTGTTTTATCGCTTCAACGGCTCGCAATGACGAAGGAGTGTGTGAACTTTGCTATGTGGTATAGGAATATAAGGGTGTTTTTCTGGAACGCCACAATACTGCATGTCCCACAATGATGAAAAAGGGAATATATACAGTAAAAAAGGTTTAGCGGCAGAGCAGCTGGTTTTCTGGATTGCTTCGTCATACTGCGTATTCCTCGCAATGACGGAGAGGAATGAATTATTTTATCTTTTTATTTTCCAGATTACCGCGCTTCGCTCGCAATAGATTTTATGCAAATAGACACTTTCTTCATCATTGCAAGAAATGCAACAACGAAGCAATCCAGATCAAAAAACTATTGCTCCGTCATTGCGAGGAGTGCAAGCAAAGTGCGGCAGGACGAAGCAATCCAAAATAAAAAAGAAAACAAAGCCGTTTTTTCACTAATTCTGTCATTGGAAGTATTATGAAGCAATTCATAAAATTCCCGTCTCCGTCATTGCGAGGCACGAAGTGCCGCGGCAATCCATACTTTATAATAATGAAATGGTTATCATTTAGAAAAATGAATAGCTGCTTTTGTTCATGAATATGGATTGTTTTTATGCTATTTTCTGGATTGCTTCGTCGCCATACTCCTCGCAATGACGAAGGAGTGTGTGAACTTTGCTATGTGGTATAAGAATATAAGGGTGTTTTTCTGGAACGCCACAATACTGCATGTCTTACAATGACGAAAAAGGGAATATATACAGTAAAAAAGGTTTAGCGGCAGAGCAGCTGGTTTTCTGGATTGCTTCGTCATACTGCGTATTCCTCGCAATGATGGAGAGGAATGAATTATTTTATCTTTTTATTTTCCAGATTGCCGCGCTGATTTCGCAAGCTCACAATGACAAAGAGAAGAATATCTACTCTGAACTTGAAAAAAAGTTGAAGCTCACAATTATGAAAGACCAGATTTCTGCCGCGCCGTTTCCAATGGCTCACAATGACGAAAAAACAGATTTTTGCCGCGACCTGTTCGCAATAATAAAAAAGTCGTTTCTTTTTGACTTTTTAATGCGGTTTTGGGTATTATAACAACCTCTACAGCAAGCTAAGGAACAATTATGCTAAAAAAAATATTTACAAGCGTTTATATGGCTCTGTTTTTATGCATTCCGCTGCTCGCACATGCAACAGGGTTATTGTATATGCTTATATTGAGTATCGGCATCGGCGGAGATAGCGATTGGGTGGAGATTAGCGAAACTGTTATATGCTGCGTTATTTTGCTGCTGCCTTTTATATATCTTGGATATTTTTGGGGTAAAAAATTCATAAATAAGATGGATTACGCAGCATATTTTGCGATTTTCGCACTTGCGATATACGCCTTTTTTTGCATGAATTTAGCTTTTGTTTTATCGGGGTGGCAATATTCAAGCGAGATTTTTAATCTGATTGCTCTTTTTTCAAATCCTTTGTTTTTAATTATCAATTTTGTTTTTGCATTCAGCGGTACGCCAATATATACCTTCATAGTGCAAATCATAGTTTATGGCGGATTCGGCGCGGGAGTTGCTTTGGCGCTTTGGAAAAAAGGATTGTTAAAACCTGATAAACATTTAAAAATTTTAATCTTCGTAACTTTGATATTGGCTCTTGCCGCCGCAGTTCAATGTGTGTACAGAAACTCCATGTTTTTACCATTAAATACAATCAAACTTCAAAGTTTTACAGAGTGGAGCAAATATGAAAACTATACTCCTTTAAGAGGCGAGCCAACTTTAAAATTTGAATATAATGCCGCCAAAATTGACGGCGCAACCGCGCTTTGTCCGATATTTTACTCCGCATACGAAGCCTTGTATCCTAAGATTGAAAACAAGTATGACTATCTTGGCTGCTCAACAACGCCGCATGCTTATGAAAATCTTATCGGCGGCGAAGCAGAACTTATATTTGCCGCCGCTCCCTCAGATGAACAATTGCAAAACGCCGCAGATAAAGGCGTAAAACTTACTTTAACGCCGATTGGCAAAGAAGCTTTTGTATTTTTGGTAAATAAAAACAATCCCGTAAATTCGCTAAGCGTGCAAAATATCAGAGATATCTACTCGGGCAAAATCAAAAATTGGCGTGAATTTGGCGGAGAAAATGAAAAGATATTGGCATTTCAGCGCAATGAAAATTCAGGTTCTCAAACCGCCATGCAAAAATATGTCATGAAAGATACGCCGTTTACAGAACCGATAAAAGAGGAATTTTACGGCAGTATGGGCGGCATGATAGAAGGAGTTGCAGATTACAGAAACGCCAAAAACGCGATAGGATATTCGTTCAGATATTACGCAACAGTTATGAATGAAAGCGAAAATATTAAACTTTTAAGCATTGAGGATATAGAGCCAAACATTGAAAATATCAAAAGCGGCGCATATCCGTTCACGGCTGAATTTTACATCGTAAGCACGCAAAATATCTCTCATGAAGGACAAAAACTGATTGATTGGTTTTTGAGCGAACAAGGGCAGGCGCTTATAGAAGATATTGGTTATGTACCTTTAAAAGAGTTTTAAAATTTTATGCTGGCTGTAAAAACATTATCCATATTCTTTTTGGCGGGACTTTGCGAAATAGGCGGCGGATATCTTATCTGGCTTTGGCTAAGAAGCGGCAAGCATTGGAGTTACGGGCTTTTGGGCGGGATTATACTTGCACTTTACGGAGTTATGGCAACTTTGCAGCCTTCAAATTTTGCAAGAGTTTACGCGGCTTACGGCGGAATTTTTATCTTAATGTCTGTACTTTGGGGCATGAAATTTGACGGTTTTTTGCCAGACAGATATGACGCAATCGGCATATTTATAGTTTTAATCGGCGTTTTTATTATCTATTTTGCTCCGAGAGGGTAAAATACGATTTTTAAAATTAAAGGAGTACGATGGTACAAATAAACAGCGTTACGATGAGATTTGCGGGACAGATTTTATTTGAGGATATAAATTTAAAACTTGACAGTGGAAAACGATACGGACTTATCGGTGCAAACGGCGCGGGTAAAAGTACTTTTTTGAAAATTTTATCAGGCGAAATAGAGCCGAACTCCGGCAATATAGCGATAAACAGCGCTTTAAAAGTCGGCGTTTTAGGACAAAACCAATTTGCTTTTGAAGATTTCAGTATAAAAGACGCGGTATTATACGGCAATAAAAGACTTTATGACGCGGTAAAAGAGAAAGAGAAGTTATATGAAAACGGCGATTTTGAAGATGAGAACATAAATAACCGCTTAGCCGAACTTGAAATAATATGCGCCGAGGAAGATCCAAACTACGAATATGAAACGGCTATAGAAAAGATATTGGAAAATTTGGGTTTTGAAGTCCACGACGCTTTTATGCGCGAAATCACAAGCGCCGAAAAGTTTAAAGTACTGTTGGCGCAGGTACTTTTTCCAAAGCCTGATATTCTATTTTTAGACGAACCTACAAACAATCTTGACATAGAAGCCATCTCATGGCTCGAAAATGAACTCAACCGCCACAACGGCACTATGGTTGTCATATCGCATGACAGGCACTTTTTAAACTCTGTGGTTACAAATATTTTAGATATAGATTTTAAAACCATAAGAGAGTTTAGCGGCAATTATGACGATTGGTACATGGCTTCTACGCTTATGCAAAAACAGCTTGAAACGGAACGGGAAAGAAAACTTAAAGAAAAAGAGGATTTAGAGAGTTTTATACGCCGATTTAGCGCAAATGCCTCAAAAGCAAAACAGGCTACAAGCAGGCAAAAACAGCTTGAAAAGATAGATATCTCAGATATTCAGACCTCTTCGCGCAGAGAACCGAGCATAGTTTTCCGCAAAAAACGCGATATTGGCAATGAGGTTTTAAATATAGAAAATCTCTTTTTTTCATACGAAGGCAAAGATGTCTTAAAAAATATCAGCTTTAAAGTTGAAAAAGGCGATAAGATAGCTCTCATCGGCACAAACGGCGTTGGTAAAAGCACGCTTTGCAAACTTTTAACGCATGAGCTTTTTCCCAAAGAGGGCAAAATATCATGGGGTGCGACTATAGAAACAAGCTATTTCCCGCAGGATACGACCGATATCATCAAAGGCGATATGGAACTTTTTGAATGGCTTGGGCAGTTTGACGACAAAAAAGATTTGGACGAGATACGAAAGTGTTTGGGACGCATGCTCTTTTCGGGCGAAGAGCAGAAAAAAAGCGTCAAATCCATAAGCGGCGGCGAAAAACACCGCATGATGCTTTCAAAAATTATGCTTGAAAAAGGTAATTTTCTAATTCTTGACGAACCTAACAACCATCTTGATTTGGAAGCGATTATCGCTTTGGGCGAAGCTTTGTATAAATTCGAAGGCGTCGTTATCTGCGTAACGCACGATAGAGAACTTATAGACGCTTTTGCAAACCGCATTATCAAGATAGAAGAAAACGGCGCGATAACGGACTTTAAAGGCAATTATGAAGAGTATAAAGGGGTTTAAATGCACTATTTACTGATATATGAAGCAGTGGACGACTACATGACAAGACGCGCGGAGTTTAGAGACGAACATTTAAAACTTGCGCAAGAAGCTGAAAGCAGGGGTGAATTGATACTTGCGGGCGCACTTGGAACGCATGGTTCGGCATTTTTATTTTGCATAAGCGAGCCTAAAACCGCCGAAGATTTCGTAAAAAACGACCCGTATTTTAAAGGCGGGCTTATTCGTTCGTATAAACTTTTGCCATGGACGACAGTTATCGGTAAAGACGCGCAAAATCCCATAAAAACGGAGCAAAAATGAGAAAGTACTTTTTATATTTAATCGCTTTAATATTTATAGGCTGTTCTGAAAAAGAGCAGGAATTAAGCAAAACTTATACAAACAGCATCGGTATGAAATTTGTACTGATAGATGCGGGCTCTTTTATGATGGGCTCAAATAATATCAATGAAAAACCAAGACGCGAAATAACGCTTACGGAAAGCTTTTATTTAGGCGTAACCGAAGTAACGCAAGAACAGTGGGAGAAGGTAGTAAATAACAATCCAAGCGAAATAAAAGCAGCGGCAAATCCTGTAGATTCTGTCTCTTGGTATGATGTCAAACTGTTTATTTCAAGACTTAACGCGCTTGAAAATACGACCAAATACCGCCTTCCAACAGAAGCAGAGTGGGAATATGCCGCATCAGCCGCGTCTAATGATACCTATTCATTCGGCAGCGATGAAGCAGAGCTAAAAAAATACGCATGGTATTACGACAAAAACAGTAAGAAAAAAATATTACCGCCGCAGGCAACAGGTCAAAAACTACCCAATCAATGGGGTCTTTATGACATGCATGGAAATGTTTGGGAGTGGGTAGAGACTATATATAATAAAAATTTTTATGCAAAAAACAAAATTGATACCATACAAAACACAGGAAATGCAAATATTATCAAAGGCGGCAGCTCTTACAATAGCGCGGAATTTTTACGCTCTTCCGTAAGGGCTTTACAGCCGTCAAGTTACAGCGCGAATAATTTAGGATTTAGGGTAGCTGTTACGATTGGGGATTGAGACTTGGATATTTTAGCAGGGGCGCTTGTTAATTTTTGTTGGTAAACGGCTTACGATTGAGGATTGACTTGGCGCGGTAAAAAATCACAAACCGCAGCATTTGTATAAGTCATACATGAGAAAATATACCCTTTTTGCTATGTAAATATACGCCCTCCTTTGTCATTCCCGCGATTTCTCTCTGTCATTGTAAGGAAGCGGCAAAAACCAACTTTCTATCATTGTATGAAAACAAAAAAGTGAAGCAATTTATCCTTTTGTCATTGCGAGGAGTGCAAGCGAAGCGCGGCAGGACAAAGCAATCCAATTATTATAAGTACAGCAAAAAATTCACAACCAAAAAAACACGCCTCTCCGTCATTGCGAGGAATACGCAGTATGACAAAGCAATCCAGATACGCGAAGCGTTATAAAACATCAAGATATTGTAATAGAAAGAATAAAAAAATTAAATTTGGGGTTGATAGTTTACATTTTTTGATATTTGGATTTTCTGTATTGCTTGGTTAATTTTTTTATTTCTCTGGATTGTTTCATCTCTGCGTTCCTCGCAATGATGAAAAAAATGGATTCCCGTTTTCCTTTTCTGCCATTCATATCCCTTCTTATGTCATTCTCTCTACCAAACGATAAACTTACAAGGTAAGGCGCAGGAATTCCATTCCGTCATTGCGAGCGAAGCGCGGCAATCCAGAATTTTTCTTTATTCGCACAAACTTTGAATTTCAATTTTCAACCCTTAGGTTAAAAAATAAAAACGCAAGCGTCTTAATGGATTGCTTCGTCGCTAATGCTCCTCGCAATGACGGATGCTTTATCCTGCCCACGCTTTGTTCGCAGTCCTCACAATGACGGAGCTGGAAAATTTCATGCAATGGTGAAATTGGTCATTATTACTGTCTTATTTTATATAGATTGCCGCGCCGTTTTCAATGGCTCGCAATGACGGAGGAACAGGCATTTTCTGAATTATTACGACACTTTGTGTTTCGCAATAATTAAAAAGAGAACTTGTGTAATGAAAGGCGTAGATTGCCGCGCTGACTTCGTCAGCTCGTAATAACGAAGTGAGATGTGTTTTGGATTGCTTCATCTCTACACTCCTCGCAATGATGAAAAGGTGGATTGCCGAACGCTCAACAAAAATGCAAAAATAATTTCAACCAATCAAAAATCATTCGGATTTTTACCGCTAACTCTGTTGTGTTCTATTTCAAATATAAATAATTGCTGAAATACCAATGTATTTGTTGTTAATAAAAAGTTGTACTTATAAATAAAACGGCGTTTCACAAAATCTTAAAAACCTTTTTTCAGCTCTTTTATCAACTCTTCCAAAAATGGTTTTTCGTCAGGCAGTATGACGGAGGATTCACGCTGTTTTTTGCCCCACATGGACTCGGGAAAAAACGCATCATTTTCAAAACGCGCCATAACATGCACATGCAGATGCGGCAGATAATTACCAAACATCGCTATATTGATTTTTGCGGGATTGTAATAATTTCTCATACATTTTTCTACTGTCTCCATAGCGCGGTAAAGCGCCGCTCTCAGGTTTTCGGGGCAATCGGTCAGCTCTTTGTACGGCGCGGTCGTGAAAATTTTCAGCCATGGGATATGCGACTCTTCTTTAAATATCGTAATAAATTCATTTTTAAATACCATCATCAAAACTCCTAAAAATTTCAAATTCTTTTGGATTGCCGCATTCTTGCCGCAATTTCACGATATGCGCTTCACAGAACTTGTCGTTCAGCCGCGGGAATGACAAAGCGGATACATGCGCTTTATATGAGAACAAAAATATATAAAACAACAGCAATTACTTTCAAATATTGCTATTTTTTCAATCTCGCGTAATCTTCACACCCTTTTTGCTCTTTCAAATCACACGCTTTACCGTAGTATTCAAGAGCTTTATTTATGTCTTTTTTCACGCCTTTGCCTGATTCATAAGAAACTCCTAACTTACCGCAACTCCCAGCATTTCCTCCATCGCAACCTTTTTTATAAAGTTTAACAGCTTTGAAATAGTTTTGCTTAACACCTTTGCCGTATTCATACATTAATCCTAAATTACCGCAGCTCCAAGTATTTCTTCCATCGCAACCCTTTTTATAAAGTTCTGCCGCTTTAAAATAGTCTTGCTTAACACCTTTGCCTTGTTCATACATATATCCTAAAGCACCGCAACTCCCGGCATCTCCCCCATCGCATGATTTTTTAAAAAGTTCGGAGGCTTTTTTATAATCGCCTTTTTCATAAGCTTTAAAAGCTTCACCAAAATCATTGGCAAAAGCTAAACTGCCAAGCAGTACTGTACTGATTAATAACTTTAAGACTGTTTTCACTATATTTCCTTAAATATTTTTTTATACAGAATATTATTTTAATCAATTCCAAAGCTAAAATCAAGGTAGATAAAATATTTTTGCAGTTTTTTTGTATGTTTTGGATTGTTTTTCTTTTCGGATTGCTTCGTCTCTAACGCTCCTTGCAATGACAAAAAACACATCAAATCTCCTTAAATCTCAATCTATACGAACACCTTTTACAAAGTTCTTCGGTAATAATACCGTTTTTCAGCGCATTTGCCATTGGCGCGGCGCGGCGGAGTATTTTTCCAAGACTCTCGCCGTTAGCGTCTCCGAGTAAAATTTTCGCTTCATAATCAAAACAGCAAGGCGTTACTCTGCCGTCCGATAAAATGGCTATTTGAGCGTTCAAACCGTAACATTTAGTATTTTCTATGACAGGCGCGTCCAAACTTGCCCATTGAAAAAGTTCGTCAAAATGAACAAGTACTTTTTTGGCTATTCGGGTACTGTTTTGGTCTATTTTTACGCCGTATCTCTCATAAAGCGCGCGAAAAACCGACTCATTAAAAGCCGTTTCGCTGTTTTTAGCGTCCAAATTCCAAAGTCTGAGATTTATAAATTCGCCGCCGTCTTTTATAAGCTTATAATCAATCAGTTCAAAAACCGCCTCCAAATACTTTTCAAAACTTAGCTTCTTAGCGTTTTTATTGAAACTGTTCAGCGAAATATTAATCTGCCTCACAGCCTCATGCAAAAGCGTTGATTTCTCATGCGCGCGAAGATAAAAACCGCTCGTAGTAAGCGATACTTTGTGCGAAAATTTAGCCGCTGTGTCAAGATATGCGCGCAGGTTTTTATTTAAAAGCGGGTCGCCCATCACATGCAGCGCTATCTCTTTGGTTTTGCCTTTTAACTCCCGCGCGATTTTTTCAAATAACGCCAAATCCATCATGCGCTTACTCTCAGACTTACTCGGACAAAAACTGCATTTAAGCGCGCAAACATTGGTAATTTCCACATAAACGCGCGAAAATTTCATTTTACTGCTCTGCAAGCGCGCTTATATCAATCCTGCGCCCCTTTGAATTATCCTTGCAAAACTCTACTATCTTACCATGAAAGCGCGCGAAGAGTGTGTTTTCATCAATATCAAAATCATACAGCGCGCGCACTTTCTCCCAACTGCTGAAAATCCCGTCGTAAAACCACTCCGCAACCTCATCGTAACTTTCAAACTCATATCCGAAATTCTCTAAAAGCCTGCTTGTATAACTGTCCATAACCATGACAGGTCTTAAACATGCATAGCAAAGTATCGCATCCGCACTCTCCAAACCGATGCCTTTCTGCGCTAAAAGCCACTCTCTGTCAACATTTTGTTTGAACGCTTCAAAATCGCCGAACTCGTTTACTATATTGCGTGCAAGTTTTTTCAGCCTTGAAGCTTTTTGAGTTTTAAAGCCCGATTTTTCTATGAGAATGCCAAGTTCGTATTCATCGGCGCACGCCAAAGCGCGCGGTTCAAGCAAAGAGCGGTTTTTAAGATTGGCAAGCGAAATCTCTACGCTGTTCCATTTTGCCTGCTGCGTCAAAACAGCCCCGATAACCACTTCAAATGAACCGCTTCTCGGCCACCAAAGCGTCCCGCACTCTTTTTTTAAATATCCAAGCCGTTTTAATGCAGATAAAAGCTCAAAGCTATTCATGACGCGCTTTTGTTATCTCCCGTTCGTTTTCATCGTAAATTTTAATCTTAAAAGCATCCGTACATTTTGCGTTTTTGAGTTCAAAAACCACCATTTGGAAGATTTTTTTGCACTCTTTTGGTATCTCAAAAGGATAATTCAACCCGCTCGTAAAACGCTTTATCGGCGCTTCTTTGTCCACGCCTATGACGCCGTCGCGACAGCCTGTCAATCCTATATCGCACAAAAAAAGCGTTCCCTTATCTATCGTCAAATCGTCCGTTCCAATGTGCGTATGAGTACCGACAATACCCGAAACTTCGCCTTTTAACATCGCAAAAAGAGCCGTTTTTTCGCTTGTGGACTCTGCATGAAAGTCTATAAAAACAGCCTCAGCCCCCTGCCCTTTGACGAAACTAACAGCCTCTTTTGCTTTTAAAAATGGATTGTCACACATAGGCATCGTGAAATGCCCCATGAGGTTTATAACGCCAAGTTTCACGCCGTTAATATCAAATACAATGGCGCCTCGTCCGGGAACAATATCGGGCAGATTGTAAGGACGCAAAATCGGCATCGTCTTCATGCATTCTACTATTTCGCCTCTATCCCATGTATGGTTTCCGCCGCTCATTACATCAATACCGCTGTTAAAAAGCTCAGCCGCATTTTTTGCGTTAATGCCAAATCCATGCGAAGCATTTTCGGTATTTGCTATCACAAAATCTATACCAAACTCTTTTCTTAACTCCCTTAAATGCGCCTTTATCATATCGCGCCCGGGCTTGCCGACTATATCGCCTATAAAACCTGTCTTCATAAAAATTTATCTCCAAAAAGCTGAAAAAACTGTTTTGCCGTGCGTCCGCTTCTGGAAGCCCGCAAAGCGGCGTATCGTTTCGCCTCTTCATGCATTAAAGCGCGTTTTTCGCCGTTTAAATTCGGAAAATAACCCTCAACTATCTGCAAATACTCATCAAGCGTACCTTGATAAAACGAAAGCCAAAGCCCAAATCTATCCGAAAGCGAAATCTTCTCTTCCACATTATCCGAGTAGTGAATTTCACCGCTTTTTACTATCGTACCTTCATTGTCCGTGTGAAATTCCGGTATCAAATGGCGGCGGTTTGAAGTGGCATATACCAAAACATTTTTGGGCGGCAGTTCTATCGAACCTTCAATAACGCTTTTTAAAGCTTTGTAACTCGCGTCTCCAGATTCAAAAGAGATATCGTCGCAAAATATGATAAATTTATACGGCAATTCCCTTATCTCATCGCTTATATCGGTAAGCGCGCTTAAATCGTCTTTGGATATCTCTATAACTCTAAGCCCGTCTTTATAAAAACGGTTTAAAACAGCTTTTATTAAAGATGATTTGCCCGTACCCCTTGAACCCCACAAAAGTGCGTGCGAAGCTTTCTTGCCGTCTAAAAATCTCTGTGTATTTTCGCAAAGAGCGCGTTTTTGTTCGTCAATATGAAGCAAATCTTCCAAAGTGATAGCATCTATATCTAAAACGGGCTTTAAACTCTCTTTTTTCGCTCTATAAACGGCTGCTTTTGTATTTTTCCAATCTATCATTTTTTCTCCTTTTGTGCGCGCAAAAATCCAAGAATAGAGGATATTATATCATCATCGTCAAAACTTGCAGCCTTAATATAAATCCTCTTATCATTTTCGTCTGCAAAAGTGATATTCTCTTTATAATTTATAATACTCTTAAATCCCAAATCAGAAGCTAAAATCTTTATAATGATAAGCGATAAAAACTGCGATGAGGGCTTGTCAAGCCGACCAAATCTATCCTCCATCTCCTCTTCTATCATATAAACCTCGCCGATATTTTTGCACTTGCTCAAACGACGGTAAATTTCAAGGCGGAGTCTATCTTCACTGATAAATCGTTCATTCAGATATGCGCTTACGGAAAGTTTTATCTCTACATCATGTTTTTTAAGAGGCGTTTTATTCATAAGCTCGTTGATTGCATCTTCTAACATTTTAAGATACAAAGAGTAACCTATATGCTTTATATGTCCGCTTTGAGCTTCGCCTATCAAATTGCCGCCGCCTCGTATCTCCAAGTCATGATAAGCCAATACCGAACCGCTGCCTAAAAATGAGTTGGATTCCAAAGCTAAAAGTCTTTTACGGCTACTATCGTTAAGCTCCTCTTTACTGTCTACCAAAAAATAACAAAAGCCTTGATTGTGAGCGCGCCCTACCCTGCCGCGCAATTGATGCAAATCCGCCATACCGAAACGATGGGCAGACTCTATAATAACAGTATTGGCGTTAGGCAGGTGAATACCAGACTCAACGATAGAAGTTGAAAGCAGCACATCATACTCTCTGTTTTCAAATTTCAGTATCTCATCTTCGCTGATAGAATCGCTTATTTCAGAATGCAGCACTAAAATGCGAAGATTTGGGACTGTCTTTTTTAACTCTTTGACTTTTAGATTTATCGTGGCTATGCGGTTATGGATATAAAATACCTGCCCGCCGCGCCTAAGCTCCCTTAATATCACTTCGCGCACGATTTTTTCATCATACTCTTTTACAAATGTCCGCACATCTTCTCTGTCGTTTGGCGGAGTTAGAATCTGCGAATATTGTTTTATCGAGCTTAAAGCCATATTTAAACTTCGCGGAATCGGCGTCGCGCTCATGGATAAAATATGTATGTTTTCGCGCATATTTTTTAATTTCTCTTTTTGTTTAACGCCGAACTTATGTTCTTCATCTATAATCAAAAGTGCTAAATTTTTACAATCCACCCCTAAAAGCGCATGAGTGCCTATACAAACATCAATCGTGCCGTCTTTCAGTCCTTTCAAAACCGCATTTTTATCTTTGGCAGACGAAAATCTGTCAAGTTTCGCCGTTTTAACGCCAAAATGCTCAAATCTTTTAGAAACGCTTTTGAAATGCTGCAAGGATAAAAGCGTCGTAGGTACAATAAAGAGGGATTGGAAGCCGTTTTTTGCGGCGCAAAGGATAGCATTCATGGCAACTTCCGTTTTACCAAATCCCACATCGCCGCTAAGCAGTCTGTCCATAACTTTACCCGAACTCAAATCTTTAAAAATATCTTCAACGCTCCTTTTTTGGTCAGCCGTATATGTAAAGCCCGCGCTATTCCAAAACTCTTCTACGGGCGCATTTGAAACTTCCATCTTAAAACCGTCTATAAGCTCCCTTTTTGCCGCTATATCTACAATCTCTTTTGCTATTTCAAAAAGTTTCGCGCGCGTTTTTTCTTTCAGTTTTAAAAAACTTCCTTTGCCGAGTCTGTCAAGAACCGCTACAGAGCCGCTGTCTGCGATATAGCGGTCTACAAGATTTAGATTTTCAACAGGTAAAAGAAGTTTGTCGCCGTCTTGATACTCTATAAAGATAAAATCCTTTTTCGCGCCTAAAACCGTTGTATTTTGCAAACCTCTGAAAATACCTACGCCGTAATTTTCATGCACTACATAATCGCCGATTTTAAGCTCGTCAAGCAGAATAGATGGATGTTTTTTGCGTTTTTTTTGAGTCGGGCGGTTTAGAGAGATGATTATCTCATTTTGCGAAACAAGATTAATTATCAGCGGACTTTGTACAAATTCAATATTGCCGCCAAGTTCTATATCCGCCTGTTTTATAAGCGCTTCGCTGCGCGCTAAAATCTTGACTTTCTGTTCTTTATGAAACTCCAAAAAAGGCTTTATAGCCGATATCTGTAAATCTTTATAAACAAAGGGTTCAGGTATAATCGGAATGGCTTTTAAAAGATTTTGGTCGGCATTATAAAACTGCGACGCCTCTTCAAGCTCGCTTTCCATTTTATAAGCATAAATACACTTTTTTTCGGATATATAATTTTGCGCATTTTCACCCAAAGTCCAAAAACCTAAAGACTCTATATCTTGACTGATACTATCAGAGTTTAGTCTTTTAATCTCCTCATTCATCTTTTCATAAGAACCGCCATCAAGCGAAAAGAGTGCGGGCGTTATCGCAACGCTATCCAATTCTTCTTTTTGGCTTTTTTGCGTCTGCACGGAAAAATATCTAATGCTTTCTATTTGATTGTCAAAAAAACAGATACGAACGGCGCTTTCAAAATTCGTAGGATAAATGTCCACTATATCGCCGCGAAAAGAGGCTTCGCCGCGTTCTTCAACAATATCTACAAAGCTGTATCCCCAGCGCAAAAGTTTCTCTTTAAATTCATCAAGTTTTACCGTATCGCCGAATCCCACAACGGCAGTTTCAAAAAGATACGGTTTTGGGAGCGAATGAAGTAGCGTTCTTAATGGAGATATCAAAATTTTTTTTGCAGAAACTTCTTTGTGATATCTGCCCAATACATTGATAAGCTCAAAAAGCTCGCTTCGATACGATCGTAAATCATCGCCGAAGGAAGCGCGAAAATCAGGTAAAGTAAATGTTTCTCTACCTGAAAACATGGCGGCATTTGAGATAACAAAAGCATCTTTATCATCTTTACAAATGATAATTTCAGTTTCGTTATCTTGTTTTAAAAATTCAAAAACCGCCGCTTGCAAACTCTATTCTTTAACCTCTTCTTCTGTCTCTTCCACGGTTATCAAATGCTGCTCAATTGCATCTTTTTTGTGGCTTTCGCCTTCAAAGTGGGACTTTTGTTCAATCACCAATTCATTGCTGTAAACTACGCCCAAAAGTATGCCGCCTTCCAAAATTTCAACGCCTTCGCATGTGGCTTTGCCTTCAAATTTGCCGTTAATAATCATTTTCGGCGCTTCAACTTCGCCTTTTATAAGACCTCGTTTACCGATAACAATAGTGCTTGTGGAGTAAACTTTACCCAAAACCACGCCATCCACATAAAGATATGTAGAGAGTTCAAAAACTCCCTCAAGTTTCGCGCCGTTAGCGACTATTGTGGATTCTGTTTGTTTGCTAATAATATGCTCATCACCTCTAACAAAGAGTCCCATTGTACATTTGTCTCCTTCTCAAAAATTTGTGAAAAATTATTTAAATCCCAATTGACAAAATTTATAGGATTTAACGCGCGTCCTAAAAAGCGCACTTCATAATGCAAATGCGGACCCGTCGAAATACCGCTGTTGCCCGAATTTGCAATATGGTCTCCTTTTTTGACGAATTGTCCCACTTTAACCATCATCGTTTTATCCAAGTGTGCATAATAGCTTTTAAATCCAAATCCATGATCTACGATAACCAGCGAACCGTATCCAGACGAACTGCTTCCCGCATACTCTATAATGCCAAGCGCGGGCGCATAAATCGGCGTTTGTAAAGGCGTTCTAAAATCCAAACCGCTATGAAACTCATCTGTGCCTTTTACGGGGTGTTTTCTCATGCCAAATTTATCAGAAATGCCGTTATGCTGCGTAACTTCACCGTTTGGTATAAACTGCAAAAGCAAAGACTGCTGAACTGTTGTAAGAGTGATATTGGAAAGCCGCGCTTCATGAGTACTGTTATCATCTTCTTCATGCGCGATGCCGATAATGGACTCTATCTCATCAATTTTCTCTTTTATCACTTCGTAATAGGCTATTTTGTCGTTCAATTCATTTTGAAGCTCATCTTTTTTAATATCAAGCTGTTCTACCTTGTAATTTAAAATCGTAATATATATGATGCCGCCTGCAAACAGCAAAACGACAAATGCCAAAAATACGGCGACTATGCGTTTTAGTATTTCGTCTATCGTATAATGGCGCGAACCTTTGACATCTGAAATTGTTATCGTAAATTTATTTTTCATGAAAATACCTTAAAAATTTCTCTACAACGCTAAACGAACCGAATACAAGATACTCGTTATTTTTGTCAATTTTATCAAAATCTTTTGCCTCTATGCCCATATCTGCGAGAGCGGCTTTTATCTCTTTTTCTGCGCTTGAACGGTGCGGATTTTTAATTTCTATAATCTCTACTCTTTTTATAATTGGCGACAAAATATTCAAAATAGTTTTATAATCTTTATCTTTGTAGGAATTATAAACTAAAATTACTTTTTTATCTTTAAAAAATTCCGCTGCAACTTTTGCCGCGCTTATATTATGTCCTGCATCTATCGTAATATTTGCAGCTATTTTTTCAAATCTTCCTTTTAAGTTTAACTTTTTTATCTTACTCAAATCTGCCTCAAAACCAAGCGCGGCGGCTGCATGAAGTGCGGTAAGCAGATTTTCTTTTAAAAACGGCGGCAAATTATGCAAGGCGGCATATTTTTCTACGCCGCTGTTATATTCGTTTTTTTTCACATATATAAATTCAAGTCTTAAAATAGCTTCTCTTTGTTTTATTATCTCAACCGCTTCGTAAAACTCCTGCGGTGCGATAACAGCTGCGTTATTTACGCTTTGAAGCTTTGTAAAAGCTATCTCTTTGATTGTTTTGCCCAATAAATCCTGATGGTCTAAAGAGATGGGAGTAACGATAGATAACTCTTTGGGCGCAATATTTGTAGCGTCAAATTCGCCTCCAACACCAGCCTCTAAAATCATATAATCGCACTCTTCGTAAGCTAAAAATGCTAAAATTGTTGCATACTCAAAATATGAAAGCTCGCTTTCATACGCGCCAAGTATTTTCAAAAGCTTCTCATGAAGCGCGTCCAATTCATCATACGCCATGTGCGCACCGTTTTTGTAAAATCGTTCGTTAAATTCCAAAATATGCGGCGATGTATAATGTCCGACTCTCAGCCCCGCACTCTCAAATATCTGCGCCAAAAACCTGCCCGTTGAACCTTTGCCGTTCGTGCCTATGATATGTACGATTTTCGGGAAATGAAAATTATGCGATACGGCGCGGAAAATGCGTGGCATCCGCCCATAGTCTATATGGTCGTAATATGGCGGTTTTTTTTCAAGATATTTCAATAAAACACTCATAAATTTATTTCTGCTCCCGCTGTAAACCTTTTACGGCGATAATAGCCGTAAATTCGTCAATAGCGTCAACACAAGCGTATCTTATCGCTTCAAATCTTTTGGTATCGGATATAATACTGTCAGCTTCTATCGGAAAATCGTATTCGCCGCTTGTTGCAACACTCCCTTTTTCGCCTGAACTCAAAACATAATCAATTTTCAACTTTGCAACAGTCCTGTAAGAGATAACATAACCGTTGGCGTCATATACAAGCGGCTTAAAATCAACACCTGCCAAAGAGACTTCCAAAATGCTTGCGGCTTTTATGCGCGAAGTTATTTTTGAACCAAATCTATCCACAAACGCCGCTTGTATCGCGTCTTTAATCAAAACGGTATTTTGCGGGTCTATCCTGCTCATGGCAACATATACATATACGCTCTCGCCGATAATACTTTTAGCTAACTGCGCACTTGGCCTATATCCGCAGCCAATGATAAAAAACAGCAAAATAAATAGCGAAACTATTCTCATGCCACTACCAAATTGACAAGTTTTTTATCCACATATATCTCTTTTTTAAGATTTAAGCCCTCTATCCACTTCGCCGCCGCCGCTTTTCCCGCAGCTAAAATCTCCTCTTTGCTTGCATTTACGCTTATCTCAAACTCAGCCCTTCTTTTACCGTTTACGGTAACGGCTAAAATCATACTCTCAGCTTCAAAAACTCTTTCGTCTATTTTGATTTGCTGCGTAAAATTTTTGCACTCAAAAAGCTTTTCGCTTATCTCGCTGGCAATATGCGGTATAATCGGCTCTAAAATATTTAATAATATAAAATACCCTTCGCTCCAAACGGCTCTATTTATCTGCGCGCTTAAAGCGTTAAAAGCTTCCATGGATGCGGCTATAAGCGTATTGAACGAATATGAACCGTTTTTGTAACTCTCTTCGCTTTTTTTAAAAGCTTCATAGACTTTTTTTCTCGCATACCGCTCCTCTTTTGTAAGCGCGCTATGTTCAATTTTGGGCAAACATCGGCAAACATCGGCATTATCGCTTCTATCGCATAATCTTTTGATAAATTTAAAAGCGCCTTCTACTGCGCTCTCATTCCATTCCAACTCTTTTTGTACCGGTGCGGCAAAAAGTATAAAAAGTCTTGCCGTATCTGCGCCGTATTTTTCAATGATATTGTCTGGATCAACGGTATTGCCTTTCGACTTGCTCATCTTCACGCCGTCTTTAAGCACCATTCCTTGCGTCAAAAGATTGGCAAACGGCTCGTCAATTGCTTCTATAAAACCTAAATCTCTCAGAGCTTTTGTAAAAAACCTTGAATACAAAAGGTGTAAAATAGCATGCTCAATACCGCCGATGTATTGATCCACATTCATCCAATATTTGACGCTTTCTCTATCAAACGGCGCGTTTTGCCATAATTTTTTCGGCGTTGTATAACGCAGAAAATACCAGCTCGACTGTACAAAAGTATCCATCGTGTCGGTTTCTCTTTTTGCATCGCAGCCGCATTTAGGACATTTTGTAAATTTCCATGTCGGGTGCTTGTCAAGCGGATTGCCCTCGCCTGTTATCTCTATATCGTCAGGAAGCGTTACGGGTAAATTTTCCTCTTTTTCGACTACCGCGCCGCACTTTGGACATAAAACGACAGGTATCGGCGCGCCCCAATAACGCTGACGGCTTATCCCCCAATCGCGAAGTTTATAATTTACAGTTTTTTTACCTATGCCGTTTTTTTCAAAATAGTTTATTATCTCTTTTTTGGCAGACGCGGAAGTTAAGCCGCTAAAATTTGCAGAATTTACCAACACGCCGTATTCGGTAAACGGCAGCATTGTTTCGTTTGCGTTTGATTTTATCGTTTGAATTATAGAAAGGTTATACTTTTTTGCAAATTCAAAATCTCTCTCGTCATGCGCAGGCACAGCCATAACCGCGCCGCCGCCGTATTCAAGCAGGACAAAATTTGCAACCCACACGGGAATGGCTTTTTTTGTAAGCGGATGGATAACCCATATGCCCAAATCCAACCCCTCTTTTTCACTTGATTGGCGTTCTTTTGCGCTTTGTCTTTGCATATTTTTGATAATTAATATTTTCTGCTCGTCTAATAATTTTCGTTCTAAAATCTCATTTACAATTGGGTGGTTTGGAGCAAGCGCAGAATATGTTACGCCAAAAATCGTATCAGGGCGCGTAGTAAACACTTTATAACTATCAAATTTTCCGCCTAAAAGCTCTTTGGATTTGGACGACAATTCAAAGCTAAACTCCAATCCTTCGCTCTTTCCTATCCAATTTTCCTGCATTGTCAAAACCTGCGAAGGCCAATAACTCTCAAGCCTTTTCAAATCCTCCAAAAGCTCTTCGGCATAATTTGTGATTTTCAGGTAATACCCGGGCATTTCGCGCTGCTCTACGGTATTGCCGCATCTCCAGCATCTGCCCTCTTCCACTTGTTCGTTTGCCAAAACGGTTTGACAGCTTGCGCACCAATTTAACGCTGCGTTTTTTCTATATACAAGAGATTTTTCATACATTTTAAGAAAGATGTTCTGTTCGTGTTTTGTATATAGAGGATCACTTGTGGCAAACTCTCTTGTTTTTGAAAATGAAAACCCCAAAGAGCTAATTTCATTGCGCATATAATCTATATTTTCATAAGTCCATTTTTTAGGATGAACGCCGTTTTTGATAGCGGCATTTTCAGCAGGCATGCCAAAAGAGTCCCACCCAATCGGATGCAATACATTAAATCCCTGCTTTCTGTAATGTCTGGCGATAGCATCGCTAATCGCATAATTTCGCACATGTCCCATGTGTATGCGTCCACTCGGATACGGAAACATGCTTAAAATATATTTTTTAGGGCGCAAAAAATCTTCCAAAGGTTCAAAAGCGTCTGTTTCAAGCCACTTCTTCTGCCACTTTTTTTCAACTTCTAAAGGTTTGTATTCCATAATTTAAAACTCATCTCTTGTTCTTGCAGACTCCACAATAACAAGTATCATAGAGAACAAGCTTGCGATTATCGCGCCGATAGACAGAGCCATAACCACATTTATATTCCCCGAAATCTCTAATATCAAAAACGCGGGTATCAAGTGCAAATCAGCCACCAAAGAGCTTGCAAGAAGCTCGGCGGAGAGCGTATTTTTGATGCCTATTTTTAAAAATGTGGATATGAGATTGATACTCATGGCTATAAATAGAGCAATCTCATTTTGCTCATACAAAAAACCTGCCGTTGTCGTAAGGCTCATCAGAGCAAAAAATATATATATGACTTTACCCCAATCCATACTTACTCCTTAAATTCTTCCATGCTCGTATTGAGCACGCATTTTAGCTTTTTCGATTCTCATTTTCTCTTTTTTGGCGATATTTGCCCTGTATTCGGCAACATCAAATTTAAGCCATTTCAAAAGCGGCGCGGCGATAAATATAGAACTGTAAGTGCCTATGATAATGCCGATAGTCAATACCAGCGAAAATCCATATATGGATTCTCCGCCGAAAAACAGTAATGCTACTACGACAAAAAGCGTCGTCAAAGAAGTAAGCGTTGTGCGCGAAAGTGTTTTTGAAATGGAAGAGTCTATAATTCCAAAAAGATTTGTATTTTTTGAGCTTTTTAATTCATCTCTGATTCTATCAAATACAACTATCGTATCATTGATGGAGTATCCGACAAGCGTTAAAACCGCGCCTAATATTTCAAGATTGACATCTATTTGCAAAAGCGCTATGACGCCGACTATCAATATAACATCATGAAATTCCGAAATTATTGCCGCAACGCCAAAACGCCACTCAAATCTGAACGCAACATATATTAACATAGCAATCAAAGATACAATTATTGCCATTATGCCTTTTTGTTTTAACTCATTGCCGACTTTAGGTCCCACCATATCTACACGGCGTATTTCAAACTCTCCGGTACCATGTAATGTCGCAGCCATCAAATTGCCCACATCTTCGCCTATGCTTTCGCTGCTTCCTTGGAAACGGATAGTTATCTCGTCTTTCGCGCCGAACTCTGTTACGCTTGCTCCGCGGAAAAGCGGCTCCCCGTCTATTTTACTGCGTATTTCATCTATCGGCGCATCGGAATTTAGATATTTAACCTGTACAACCGTACCGCCAACAAAATCAATACCAAAATTCAATCCTTTAGTCAGCAGCAGACCTGCTGTCAGCACAGCAAAAATAATGGATAAAGCGTTCATTACCACACTGAGTTTCATAAATTTATATGTTTTATTGCGATTAAAGATTTCCATTATTAGCCCTTTTTATGCCAAACCAAAATACAAGATTTTTGCTTTTTTCAATTCTATTAGCAAGAAAATCATAAATGCCATGCGTGCCGAGTATTGCCGTAAGCATGGATATAAATACGCCAAAACTTAGCGTAATAGCAAAACCCTTAATCGGTCCCGTGCCGTAGATATACAAAACTATAGCCACTATAACGGTCGTAAGGTTAGAATCCACAATTGCGCTCATGGCGTTTTCATAGCCGTGTTCTATCGCGGCTTTCACGCCCGCGCCAGCACGCAGCAGTTCTCTTATGCGCTCGTTTATGATAACATTGGCGTCTATTCCCATACCAACGGTTAAAATAATGCCTGCCATTCCAGGAAGCGTTAAAGTCGCGCCCAAGAATGCGATAAGAGCTATCAAAATAAAAAGATTGCTCACAAGCGCAATTGACGCTATAACGCCCGCCAATCTATAATAAAAACACATGAACAAAGCTACCGATACAAATCCAAACGCCAAAGCGATAGAGCTTGCCCTTACACTGTCAGCGCCCAAAGACGGTCCAACGCTGCGCTCTTCCAATATTGTTACTGGAGCCAAAAGCGCGCCGCTTCTTAATGCTATAGCCAAATCGCTTGCTTCCTTACTACTAAACGCGCCTGTGATTTGACCGCTTCCGCCGCCGATACGGCTTTGTATGACAGGCGCGGAATAGACCATATTATCAAGCACTATCGCAAGTTTTTTGCCGATATTTTTACCAGTAAAATCACCGAATATTTTTGCTCCCTGCGGGTTTAATGAAAAAGTTATCATGGGACGGTTAGTCTGGTCGTACCCTACTCTTGCATCTGTAAGCATGGAACCGTCAAGGATAGGCACTGCTTTTAAAAGATATTTTCTGCTTCCATCTTTATCTGCATATATCACATCTCCATAAGCCGCCGCCTCTTGAGCGCTCATAAAATTGGCTTTTGCATTTCTATCTTCATCAACAGCCATCAATTGAAGATGCGCCGCTTTTGCAATAAGCTCCTTCACGCGCTGGTTATCTTCTCTTGTTTTTACGCCGGGAATTTCTACCAATATATCCTCGTCGCTCTGTTTTGCAACCGTCGGTTCGGCAAGTCCGAATTGATCAAGCCTGTTTCTGATAGTCTCCACAGCCTGCGTAACAGCGAGGGCGCGCACGCTTTGTTTCTCTTCTTCGCTCAGACTGATAGAGTAATCAAGCCCCTGCTTATTTACGACAACTCCTTCCATGTCGTTAAGTATGGAGTCAAAATTTTTCTCTTCCTCGCTGTCCAAAAGCGTTACGGTAATCACATCGTCTTTGACTTTTGGCGTATCTATGACGATATTATTATCATCTGCATGGTATTTGATACTTATTGCTGTGGATTTTATTTTAGAAACTATCGCTTCGTCCGTTTTCACGCCGAGCAGCATGTATAAACCGCCCTGCAAATCAAGTCCCAAAGATACTTTCGCCCCTTTTTCCGTCTGCAAAAAAGTCGGCGCGCTAAATATAATGCCAAACAAAGTTACAGCAAAAAAAATGACAAGGCGGTAATTTAAGCCTTTATTTTTCATCTGCACTTACTTTTTTTAATATATATTCCCGCACTATTTTCACAATTACATCATCACTAAGTTTTATTTTGATAAAATCACCTTCAACATTTGTCACTTCACCGACTAAACCGCCGCTGGTGATAATTTTATCGCCTCTTTTCAGTTCGGAAAGCATCTGCTTGTGAGCTTTTGCTTGACGCTGTTGAGGCAAAATGAGAAGAAAATAAACAATTGCTATAAGCACAAGAAGAGGTAAAAATGACTCGAAACCTTGCATGTAAATCCTTTAAAAATAAAAATTTGAGTAGGTATTTTATCACTTCTATTATAATAAAAGCCTTTGTAACCGCATTGGCGCTGTCAAGTTTTATCTATTTAGCGCATTTTAATATCACAAACTATTTTTTGCACTCTATTTTGGCATGCGCGGGGCTTTGGCTGCTTTTCAAGTCAAGCCGCGCGGGTTATTTTTTTACGGGCTTTTTTCTGGGAATTTTTTGGTTTTATTGGATTGCGCTCAGTTTTAGGTATTACGGCGGTTTATCATGGCTGATACCTGTTGTAATTATCGGCATCGGTGTTATTTACGGACTTTTGTTTCTTATCCCTTCGCTTTTGACAAATTCGCCGTATCTGCACGCTATCGCACTCGTTTTGCTTTCGCAGATTGCACCGCTTGGTTTTAATTGGTTTAATTTTGAATTGATATTTTATTATACGCCGTTTGGGCTTACAAGTTTTCATGTAATATTTCTAATCATTTCCATACTGCTTGTGCAAAATTCCCGCAAAGGATACTATTTTTTAGCTTTTGTCTGCTTTATCGCGGCGTTTGATTTTTCCAATAAAGAGCCGCCGAAAATGCCGAATTTTGATATAAAAATAGTTCAAACACATATCTCTCAAGACAGCAAATGGGAGACAAACTCCATCATAAAGCATGTACAGGAAAATTTCAAAGATATAGAGACTGCGATAGCGGAAAAAAAGCGGCTCATTATCATGCCTGAGACCTCATTTGCGTTATATCTTAATAAAAACGAAGTTATCGTAAACAAACTGCTGGAGTATTCGCGAGATATTGCCATTATCGCGGGCGGGCTTGGTTATGAAGACGATAAATATTACAACTCCGCATATTTTTTTGACAAAGGCGTTATGCAAAGAGCCGATAAAGTGGTGCTTGTGCCATTTGCCGAAAAAGTTCCGTTACCCTCTTTCGTATCGCGCTATATAAACGAACTCTTTTTTGAAGGGGCAAGCGACTTTTCCGAAGCTCCTCATGCGAGCGATTTTGTAATAGACGGCGTGAAAATCAGAAGCGCGGTATGTTTTGAAGGCAGCAGAAAAGAGATTTATGAAGGCGCTCCGCAATTGCTTAGCGTTGTAAGCAATAACGCATGGTTCCTGCCGTCCATAGAGCCGACAATGCAAAATTTGATGCTCTCATTATATGCCGCTAAAAATAACGCAATAATTTTTCACAGCGTAAATGGAGAGGGCAGCAAAATCATATTTCCAAGAAAAAGCATTTTAAAAATGGCGCTTGAATGGCTTTAGCCTGTGCAAAAAACTCTGCGCGGCGTTTTTTCACGATGCAAAAAACGATAGAACACTTTTAGCAACTATCCGTTTTAAAAGCGCTTGGTTTTTAGCAAACTTATTGCCGCACTAAAACAATCCGTGCATGCAGCAAAGTGTTTATTCATTATGAATGCGCTCTTTTTGTTATGCAAAATGCGGATTGCCGCGCTTCGCTCGCAATGACGGGAAAAATGTCATTCCCGCATACTTTGGCAAACCAAAACTCATCTTCTGTCATTGCGAGGAGTGCAACGACGAAGCAATCCAAAAAACGCTCTTATTAACTGCGCACACAAAGCACATGCGCATCTCTTCGTCATTGCGAGGAGGGAGTGTAACGACTGACGAAGCAATTCAGACGCGAAGCGTTATGAAAGAATATTGCAATTAAAAAACATGGAATAATTTATATTTTTTGATTGTTGGACTTCTCATGGTTGTATTTTTTTCTGGATTGCTTCGTCCTGCCACGCTTCGCTCGCACTCCTCGCAATGACAGAGCTGGAGAATTTCATGCAATAGTGAAATTGATCATATTCCTATGCCCTTTATCATTCCACCAATTCCGTCATTGAGGGAGCGCGGCAATCCAGATATTGCAAGGAGCGACACAGTAATTCAGCAGCATGAAGTATCCTCAAATTTAATGCTACAAATGAAAAATCCAAAAAACCGCATCAAACAAAATTCCATCTTGCCACTTTTTGATGACTTATCCTGACTGCGCGCTATATGTGTTCCTCGCATTAACCTGATACGCCTTGCTCGCTGCAATGTAAAAATTGTCAATATTGAAGATAATTTAAAGAACATTGGGTTAGAATATCAAACAAAATTTAATTTTTAAGAAAATTTATGAATAGTATCGCAATTTTATTTATAGGTATAATTACAGCTTTGGTTTTTGCCTCCATAGTCGGTTTTGCGTTAAAAATCAAAGCAAAAGAACCAAACGCTATGATAGAAAATCTAAACGCCAGAATTTATTCATGGTGGATTATGACTGCTATTATCGGGACGGCTTTTATTCTTGGATACACGGCGGTAATAATCTTATTTTTACTTGTATCCGCGCTTGCTTTGAGAGAATTTATCACGATAACTCCTGTAAATCAAAACGATTATTACGCTCTTTTATTTGCCTTTTATATAGTTTTACCCGTTCAGTATATTTTTGTTTTTATACAATGGTACGGAATGTTTAGCATATTTATCCCCGTTTATGTATTTTTGGTTCTGCCAATACTTTCATCTTTCAAGGCAGATGTGAAAAATTTTCTGGAAAGATGCGCAAAAACTCAATGGGGAGTTATGATAAGCATTTACTGCATATCTTGCGTCCCCGCGCTTTTAACATTACGCATAAACGGATTTGAGGGCAAAAATTTGCTTTTAATAGCGTTTTTAATAATCGTAGTGCAAATTTCCGATGTGCTTCAATATGTTTTCGGTAAACTTTTCGGGCGGCACAAAATAGCTCCAAACCTCTCTCCGTCCAAAACTGTTGAGGGTTTTGTTTTGGGAACGCTTAGCGCGTCTTTAATCGGAGGCTTTTTATGGTGGATTACGCCGTTTAATTTTTTACAGGCTTTTGCTATATCGCTTCTTTTGACGCTTTTGGGATTTTTGGGCGGGCTTGTGATGTCGGCTATCAAAAGAGACAGAGGAATAAAAGATTGGGGGTATATGATAGAAGGGCATGGCGGAATATTGGATAGATTTGACTCTGTCTGTTTTGCCGCTCCGATATTTTTTCATATAGTCCGTTTTTGGTGGGCATAGATTTTTTTATTAAGGAGAGTAAAGTTGGCATCAATATATCAATTAAAACAGAAATTCCAAAATCTGCTTCGTCCTCTGGTGAAGCGGTTATATAAAATAAAAATTACCGCAAATCATGTAACGCTTTTCGCGCTTTTCGGCTCTTTGGCAGTGAGTTTTATTATCTGGCAAAACGCCCAAATAAAATGGCTTTTTTATCTCATTCCTGTTTGGATGTTTATACGAATGGCACTGAATGCAATCGACGGGATGCTGGCTCGCGAATTTAATCAAAAAAGCGATCTTGGAGCATATCTGAACGAACTTTGCGATGTGGTATCGGACTGCGCTTTGTATATTATTTTTGCTTTAACGGCAAACGCGCAGCTTGTCGCAGCCGTTGTTATTTTATCTATTATCAGCGAATATGCGGGCGTTATGGCGCCTTTGATAGGAAAAGAGCGCAGATATGACGGACCTATGGGGAAAAGCGACAGGGCTTTTGTATTTGGGGTTTTAGGCGTTATAGCAGGAGCCGGCATATTTTTAAATTTTATAGACTATATACTTTTAGCGGTTGCAATACTGCTTTGTTTAACAATTTTCAACAGAGTAAAAAATGCTCTTAAAAAGGCGGAAAATGAATAGTGCTAGTTTTAAAAGCTTCGATGGAAGCGATATACATTACAAATATTGGGCGGGCAAAACGCAAAGCGGCGGTAAAAAAGCCGTTATTTTGCTTCATAGAGGGCATGAACACTCTTTGAGAATTGCGCATTTAACAGACGAATTGGAACTTGACGAGTTTGAATTTTTCGCATGGGATATGAGAGGATGCGGCAAATCAAAATCGCAAAATGCTGATAACGCGGAGTTTGCCGACTTTGCCAAAGATTTGCAATATTTCGTAGAGCATATCAAAAACAGTTATAACATAAAAGAAGAAAATATAGCCGTTATAGCGCAAAGTATCGGCGCGGTTGCGGCGGCTTTGTGGGCGCATGATTATGCGCCGAACATAAGGGCTTTGGTTTTGGGAGCATGCGCGTTTAATATCAGACTTTTTGTGCCGTTTGCTTTGAGCGGATTGAATTTATTATACAATTTAAGAGGCAATTTCAAAGTCAAAAGCTATGTCAAAGCTTCGTATTTAACGCATGATAAAGATAGAATAGACTCTTATAACAAAGATGAAGAAATCACAAAAGATATACCCGTAAAGATTTTATTGGGAGCAAACGCAGCTTCAAAAAGAGTCGTTGAAGACGCAAACGCTATCTATACGCCGATACAAATGTTCATAGCCGGAAAGGATTTTGTGGTAAAAAAAGGCGCGCAAAAAAGATTTTTTAATAATTTAAGCAGCCCGCAAAAAGAATGCCATGAAATGCCCGGCTTTTATCACGATATTTTCAGCGAAAAAGAGCGGCGCTTGGCAATGGAAAAGATAAAAAGATTTATACTGAAATGTTTTGAAAGCGCGCCTGAATTTCCGTCTCTTTTGGACGCCGACAAGATAGGCTATACAAGAGCGGAGGCTGACAAGTTGTCCATGAGCGCGGGATTTTTTAAAAACATTTATTGGGACATTAACAGATCTCTTGTCAAATACGCAAGCTTGGTATCAGACGGCGTTAAATTGGGCTTTGAGAGAGGATTTGACTCCGGAAGTTCGCTTGATTATGTTTATAAAAACCAACCCTCAGGCGATACTGAATTTGGCGCGTTTGTGGATTTTATCTATCTAAGGTCAATCGGCTGGCGCGGCATCAGAGTACGCAAAATCCACTTGGAAGAGCTTTTAAGATTTTGCGTAAAAAAGTTAAGAGATGAAGGCAAAAGCGTAGATATCGTTGATATAGCCGCAGGCGGAGGAAGATATGTGTTGGACAGCGTCAGCCAAATGAAACCTTTGCCAAATTCCGTTTTGCTTAGAGATTTTAGCGAAATAAATGTCAAAAACGGACAAGAGTTAATAAAAGCTAAAAATCTTGACAAAGTTGTGAAGTTTGAACATGGAGACGCATTTGACAAAAACTCTCTTGCGTCTTTAGAAACTAAACCAACGCTTGCGATAGTTTCGGGCTTGTATGAATTGTTCAGCGATAACGACATGATAAAAAACTCTCTTGAAGGTTTAGCCTCTTCAATGCAAAGCGGCAGTTTTCTTATATACACGGGACAGCCGTGGCATCCGCAGCTTGAATATATAGCAAGAGTTTTACCGAGCCATCAAGGCGGTAAACCGTGGGTTATGCGCAGACGAACGACAAGAGAGTTGGATCAGTTAGTGCAAAACGCGGGATTTACAAAGATAACGATGCGTATTGATATTTGGGGAATTTTTACGGTTTCCATCGCTGTGCGCAATTAAAGGATTTTTATGTTTGATAAAGTTTGCGTAGTTTTGCTGATAACTTTTGCAAAAATTCTCACAGGCGTAAGGCTCATCTGGAGAGGATGCGAACCTCTTGAAAAACAGCGGATATATTACGCCAATCACAGCTCTCATGCCGACTTTGTGCTTATTTGGTCGGCTCTTCCAAAACGGATACGAGAAAACACAAGGGCTATTGCGGCGGCGGATTATTGGACAAAAACGCCCATTCATAGATTTATGATACATAAAATGTTCAACGCGGTTTTGGTTGATAGAAACGCAAAAACCATAAACCCGCTAAAACCCGTATTTGAAGCGTTAAAAGACGGTTATTCCATTATCATATTTCCTGAGGGCACAAGAAATAAGGAGGATAACTTGCTGCCTTTTAAGGCGGGAATTTACTTGTTGGCAAAAGAAAATCCCGATATTGAGATAGTTCCGATTTGGCTCGATAATTTAAAAAGAGTTATGCCCAAGGGACATTTTATCCCTCTGCCTTTTCTTTGCGCTCTTACTGTCGGAAATGCCGTAAAATTAAAAGAGGGCGAAACAAAACAGGAGTTTTTGGATAGGCTAAGAGACGAATTGATAGCCGTAAATCAAGACGGATAAAGCTAAATTTTCAAATTATATTCTGCATTTTTACACTCTTACATGAACATGTATTCATTTTTGCGTCATTACAATAAAATAACGAAATAATCCACTCCTTTCATCATGCAAGTCCTTTCCTCAGTCATTGCGAGCGAAGCGCAGTCTGCTAAGAATATTAATATCATCGGAGTTTTATCTTTTTCTATTTTGTTATTGCGGGAAATGTAATAACAAAACAATCCACACTTTTCATCATGCGAACATTCCTTTTATTATTGCGATAAGTACCGAACAAGAAATAATCCACACAAACAAAAATAATAATAATCGATTCCGTCATTGCGAGGAGTGCGAAGCACGACGAAGCAATCCATTTATTATTTGTAAATACCCTTCCGTCATTGCAAGCCGCTTGTGGCGCGGCAATCCAGAAAATAATATAAAACAATCCATACATGTAAACAAAAAAGTCGGTTTTATGTATTATTAATACTTTTTTATTATTGTAAATTCTAGATTGTTACGCTGACTTCGTCAGCTCGCAATGACAAAATATGTTTTCTTGTTTTCTGGATTCCCGCCTGCGCGGGTATAACAAAAAATAGGTCATTGTGTAAAATTTAATCCATGCAAACAAAAATAACATTGTTCCGCCATTGCGAGGAGTGCGAAACGCAACGAAGCAATCCATCTATTGCGAAAAATACAATAACAAAACAATCCATATTTTTCATCATTCAAGTCCTCTTTTTCGTCATTGCGAGCCGCTTGCGGCGCGACAATCCAGAAAATAATATAAAACAATCCATACATGTAAACAAAAAGTCGGTTTTATGTATTATTAATACTTTTTTATTATTGTAAATTCTAGATTGCCGCGCTTCCCTCGCAATGACGAAAAAGATTGTGTCTGCATGGATTCTACCATGTAAATAAAGCGGTAATTCCGTCATTGCGAGGGAAGGAGTGTAACGACTGACGAAGCAATCCACATGCGCGAAGCGTTATGAAACATGAAAGACTTAAATTTGAAGTTGATAATTTACATGTTTGGATATTTGAATTTCTCTGTATTATTTCGTTGATTTTTTTATTTTTGGATTGCCGCGCTTCGCTCGCAATGACGGAAGAGAAACTGCCGCACTGCTTTATAGAATATATTTTGCATAGGAAACATTTTGCTTTGCAAAAAACTTTCGCTTCTTTTCAGCAGCTCGCAATGACTGAAAGGAAATTTTTCGGCTTATTTATTATAACGACTGGATTCTGGCTTGCCATCACAATATGCGCTTCGCTTCAGCCGCAGAAATAATAAATAGCAGCCTCGTAGCCGCATTTCAATCCTTAAACTTTCATTAGTTGCCCTTCATCACTTCCAAGCCAATTTCACAAACGATAAGAGGTAATGTTAATATATGAGGAGCGCACAACAGTAAAACGATGCCGAGTATAATGCTGCCAAAGCATATCCCAAGCCATACTATCTCGAGCCAAATTCCCAAAATAATCAAAGCTATACCTGCGATTATCCTGAAAAATAGAATGCAAATAATAAACGCTATTATCAATAAAACAGTCACTTTAAGCAAATCCTCTTGCCATTTCGCTATCTCAAGCAAATATCTCCAACGCCCGCGTTAAATCCTCTTTTGTATCTATGCCGAAGCTTTTACTTTCAACTTCCACCATACTTATCGTTTTATTGTGATATAAAGCGCGTAATTGTTCCAATTTTTCTATCTGTTCAAGCAAAGCGGGAGGAAATTTGCAAAAGCTCTGCAAAGAGCGGAATGTAAAGCCGTAAAGCCCCAAATGCCCAAAATATTGCGCGCCTGCATTTTCTCTATCGTACGGGATAAGCGACCTTGAAAAATAAAGCGCGTTTTGATTTTCGCCTACTACTACTTTGACAAGATTTGCATCAAACGCTTCATTTTTGGTGATTTTTTTATAACAGCTCGCCATAACCCATTCGCTTTTTTCTCTCAACTCTTCAACTCTTTTTCGCAGAGCTAAAACCGCTTCTTTTTCTATAAACGGCTCGTCAGCCTGCACATTTATAACTATCTCGTTTTCGCTTAGATTTAGTTTTTGCGCGGCTTCATTTATCCTGTCCGTGCCGCTTTGGTGGTTTACGCTTGTTAAAATCGCCTTTATGCCGTACTTTTGCGCAATTTTTACCACCTCTTCGTTATCCGCTGCAATAACTGCATCATCTATTTGTTCAACCGCTTTAGCCGTTTTTATGACCATCGGAAGCCCGAATATATCGGTCAAAATTTTATTTGGAAATCTTGTAGAGGCGAGACGGGCGGGAATGATTATCATAATTTAGCCTTTTAAAAAATCTGTTATATACTTTTGGATTTGAGATTTGTCAATAACATCAGTGTGTTTTATCTCTTTTTCAAAAAGTGAACTTATACACTCAGGGATACCTACTTTCAAGGTTTTGCTGAAATTTTCAAGAGCTTCTTTGTCGCCGCATTTATTATTTTGCAAAGCATTCCACATCGTGGGCGCAAATTTTGTCCATTCCGCCGTCGAACATATGACGCATGGGATATCTTTTTGTTTTATTGTTCTATACGCTTTGACGCATGCAGCCGTGTGCGGGTCTAACACATAACCCTTTTTGGCAAATTCGGCTATGGTTTTCAGCGCAAACTCATCATCCGAATATACCGCATCAAAATCTTCTCTTAGCGCTTCCAACTCCTCTTTGCTTAATGAATATAATCTTTTGCAAGACAGCTCGCTCATTAATTCTTTACATCTTTTTGCGCCAAATTTATCAAATAAAACTCGCTCTACATTTGAGGATATCAAGATATCCATCGCGGGAGAGACGCTTTGCAAAAGCTCTTTTTTGCTGATATCATAAACGCCGGTTGTGAAAAGCTCGGTCAGTATATTGTTGATATTTGAAGCTATCAAAATCTTTTCCACAGGCAAGCCCATCTTTTTTGCATAATAAGCCCCCAAAGCATTGCCGAAATTCCCGCTTGGAACTGTTATGTAAAATTTTTCGCCCTCTTTCAGCTCATTTCGCTTTAGCAGTTCAATATAACTTGATACATGGTAAATTATTTGAAATATTATCCGTCCAAAGTTTACCGAATTTGCCGCGCTCAGGTTTATGTTTTGTTTTTTTAAATCCTCTTTGAAAGTTTCTGATGCAAGCAACGATTTTAGCGCGTTTTGCGCATCGTCAAAATTGCCTTTAATGCCGATAACTTTCAAATTTTTACCCGCTGCCGTTACCATTTGCAGCCGCTGTACATCGCTTGTGCCGCCGCTTGGATACAAGCAGACTACTTTTATATTTTCCTTATTTTCAAAAGTATTAAGCGTTGCTGGTCCTGTGTCGCCGCTTGTCGCTGCCAAAATCAAATATTTTTCATCTCGTTTTTTTGCCAAATATGAAAAAATATACCCGAAAGGCTGAAGCGCCATATCCTTAAAAGCGCGCGTTGGTCCATGATAAAGCTCGTTTACAAAGAGGTCTGATTTGACTTTAACAAGCGGCGCAGGAGAATTTTTGTCGTCAAATTTGTCGTATAAATCCAAAGCCTCTTTTAAAACGCCCTCTTCCACATCCACGCTAAAAAGTTTCAAAATCTCTAACGCCAGCTCTTTATAGTTTTTCTTTGCCGCGCGCGTAAAAAAATCTTTATCAAATTTTGGCAAAATTTCAGGCGAATAAAGCCCGCCGAAGCCCGCACTCGGATTTAACATTGCGTATGAAAAATCAACTTTTTCGGGATTTTTCCCGTCGTTTCCTCTTGTTCCTGTAAACATCATCAATCAGCCTTTAAAGTTTTATCAATCCATTTAAGATAGCCGTCAAAACCTCGCGCTATCTTCACAGCTATGATTTGCGGCGTTTCGTATGAATGAAGAGATTTGACAAGTTTTTCAACTTTTTTATAGTTTTTAGCTTTTGTTTTGATATGAAGCTCTATCTCTTCTTCTTTGCAAATGCGCCCATGCCATTTATAATTTGAAAAAACGCTCGCAAAACCAATACATGCGGCTAAATTTTTTTCAAGCAGTTTGTCTGCTATTTTCTGCGCCGACTCCTTATCGGGAGTTGTCGTAAAAATTATGATATAACTCATTGTTTTATTATGGTTCCTATGCCTTCGTTTGTAAAAAGCTCCAAAAGTATGGAGTGTTCTATGCGTCCGTCAATGATGTGGGCATTTTCCACGCCGCCTTTTATCGCCTCCATGCAAGCGTCGATTTTAGGTATCATCCCGCCGCTTATCGTGCCGTTTTCTTTCAAAGCCTCTATTTCCGTGCGCTCAAGTTTTGACAAAAGCTTTCCGTTTTTGTCCAAAACTCCCAAAGTATCGGTCAAAAATATCACTTTTTTCGCCCGCACGCTAACGGCGATTTTGCTTGCCGCCAAATCTGCGTTTATATTATATCCCGGATGCGAAGGCTCATCACCGGAAGCTATAGGAGCAATAACGGGTACAAATTTTTCATCTATGAGATTGTTTAAAACGCTATCATCAACTTCCGTTATCTGCCCGACAAGTCCGTATTTCCCGCCATCAACCGCGCGCGCTTTTATAAAATTGGCATCTTTTCCCGTGATGCCGATAGCTTTCGCGCCGTGATGGTTCAAAAGCGTTGTGATTTCTTTGTTGATATTTCCGCTTAAAACCATTTCAACCACTTCCATGACTTTTTCGTCCGTTACGCGAAGTCCGTCCACGAAGCCGCTTTTGATATTCAGCCTGTCCAAAATAGAATTTATACTTTTCCCGCCGCCATGGACTATGATGATACGGATACCTACAAGATACAAAAGCACGATATCCTGCGCAAATTTGTCTTTCAAATCCGCATTTACCTGCGCTGCGCCGCCGTATTTTATGACTATCGTTTTGTTTCTGAACTGCTTTATGTAAGGGAGCGCGTCAAGGAGGATTTGCGCTTTTTGGATTTTCGCCTGCAAAATTTTTCCTTTGAAAGTAGATAAGCTGCGATTTTATCAAAAAAGGGATAAATTACGATTAAAATCGACACTCTTTATATTATCAATAATATTTTTGCCTTTTTAGGTTCTGGATTGCCGCACTTTACAATAATGAAATAGTATCATTTAAAAAAATGAATAGCTATTTTTATTTATGATTATGGATTGTTTTTATGCTGTTTTTCTGGATTGCTTCGTTGTGCTTCGCACTCCTCGCAATGACAGAAGGGGACGCTTACATGATGAAAAGTGCGGATTGCGTCGCCATTTCATTTATAGCAATAACTAGATTGCCGCGCTGACTTCGTCAGCTCGCAATGATGAAATTTTGTAATGACAATTTTTCTCCGTCATTGCGAGGACTACGAGCGAAGCGTGGTAGGACGAAGCAATCTATACCTTTCATAGAAGTTCTTTTTTTGTCATTGTAGAAAAAAATAATGAAGCAAAAAGCACTTCCTCCGTCATTGCGAACCAATATAATTGGCGCGGCAATCCATATTTTACAATAATGAAATAGCACCATTTTAGAAAAATGAATAACTGCCTTTGTTTATGATTATGGATTGTTTTTATATTATTTCTGGATTGCTTCGTCGTTACACTCCTCGCAATGACGGAAGGGAGGAGGTTTAGTTTTTTTCATCATTGCGAGCCGCTTGCGGCGCAGCAATCCAAATACGCGAAGTATTATAAACATCGAAATATTACAATTAAAAAAAATATGAAATAATTTAAATTTTTGGTTGATAATTATATTTTTGAATATTTGGATTTTTTTGTATTGTTTTGTTGATTTTTTTATTCTTCTGGATTGCCGCGCTGACTTCGTAAGCTCGCAATGACAGAGGTTGTTATTCCTGTAAAAACGGAAATTTGTCTTATGCGCAGTTATGGATTGCTTCGTTGTGCTTCGCACTCCTCGCAATGACAGAATTTTGTAATGACATTTTTTTTCATCATTGCGAGACACAAAGTGTCGCGGCAATCCATACCTTACAATAACAAAAAGAGTTTATTGCAGGGAACTAAATAATTGTTTTATTCATGATTATGGATTGCTTCGTCGTTACACTCCTCGCAATGACGGAGGCAGGCGTAAAAATGACGGGGGAAATACAACGCTTGTATCGGTTCATGGAGTTATTCGCTTATTATTTTACAAAAAGAGGAGACAATTTCAATACGACGCTTGTTTTGGTTCATGAAAGACGAAGTTAATCCCCTAACCAAGTCCGCCCGCGCCCACCGCGCCCGCCATTGCGTTCATGAAAGACGAAGTTAATCCTCTAAGAGGTTTTATCAAATTTAAATACAACGCTTGTTTTGGTTCATGCAGATAATGCACTCTATTTTCCAAACTTTATTTAATTTTAATACAATGCTTGTTTTGGTTCAACTAAGAAATTATTTCTTTGTTTGCAAGCGTAACCAAATTTCAATACAACGCTTATTAACTCAACAAAACAGTATGGTTTTTTATGCGAACTTTTTGCATAGGAAGTGTTTCAGGAATGCGCTTCGCTCTTAATTCAACCGCAAAAATGGCGAAAAGAAACATAAAATGACAAGCAAAAACGCATATACTCTTTCCGTCATTACTATTTTTTGTCATTCCTGCGCCAAATTTCGCACGACTTTTATTTTCGTTCGTATGTGTCAAAAGCGATAATTATGTTATTTTAGAAAATTTTATACAATAGCGATAAATACGGCATTATGAGGCTGTTTTGGCCGCATATTTTTGCGGTTTGACACTCACGCCAAATTCCATACAATTCTTACTTTCGTTATTTACATGTATCCCGCTTTGTCATCTCCATACACAAATATTCAAACACATACGCAAGATTTGGGTATTTCAAAAGCAGCTTTGCTTTTGGGGCAAAAAGGCAGGATTATTCATGTGTTCTTTTAGCGTAAAACTCCGCTTTAAATTTTGCAAATTCGCCCGCCAAAATCGCGCTTCTCATCTGCCTTGCCAAAGTTAAATAATAGTGAAGATTGTGCAGACTTGCCAAACGGAAAAATGTAAGCTCTTTTGCGCGATAAAGATGATTTAGATAAGCTCTTGAATATCGTCTGCATGTATAGCAATCGCACTCTTTATCTATTGGTTCATTGTCGTTGATAAAACCTGCTCCCTTGATATTTATCCTGCCAAAAGCAGTAAAAAGTGTACCGTTTCTGGCATTTCTTGTTGGCATAACGCAGTCAAACATATCAACGCCGCGTTCTACATTTTCCACCAAATCCTCAGGCGTACCGACTCCCATCAAATATCTTGGTTTATTTTGCGGCATAAAAGCAGTCGTAAACTCCACCGTATCATACATCAAAGCATTTTCTTCGCCAACGCTAAGCCCTCCTATCGCAAAACCGTCAAAAGGCATTTGGCAGAGTTCAAGGGCGCACTTTTTTCTAAACTCTTTATCAACACCGCCTTGAATAATCGCAAAGATATTTTGTCCTGCCGCGCGCGCATTTTCTTTTGCATTCATGTGATATTCTATAGACTCTTTTGCCCATTTTATCGTTCTATTTACGGATAGATTTATCCGCTCTTTTGATGATGGAAGTTCCACAAGGTCGTCAAGCACCATCATAATATCGGAATTTAAGTTATACTCTATGTCAAGCACTTTGGAGGGCGTAAAATAGTGCATGGAGCCGTCAATATGGCTTTTAAATTTCACGCCGTTTTCATCGGCTTTTGAAATATCGCTCAAACTAAACGCCTGAAATCCGCCGCTGTCCGTCAAAAAACTGCCGTTATATTTCGTAAAGCCGTGAAGTCCGCCGAGATTTTTTATCACTTTATCGTTCGGGCGCAGATAAAGATGATAAGTATTGCCCAAAATTATATTAGCTTTTAAAATCTCCGCCATATCGCACGCGTCGAGACTCTTGACGCTGCCAACAGTGCCAACCGGCATAAACACCGGAGTTTGTATTATGCTGTGAGCCGTTTTTATCGTGCATGCGCGCGCGTTTGCATCGGTTTTATCTATGTGAAATTCCATTTTAGTTATAATATCCTCTTAATTTTTTTGGAGAGTGCATGAAAAAAGTTTTAATCATAGCGGACGGTATTTTAGCAAAATATTTTTTAGAAAGAGTTGTCAGCGTTTCCAGCGACAACAATGAATATACCGTAGTCTGCTATAAAAAGAAAACGATTAAAGATATAACATTCCCCGAAAGCTTCAAAATTCACTCGTTTGACCCGACAAGTATGGAAAAAATGACAGGCGTCATGAATAAAGACTACTATCAGGTTATCATTGCCGTCAGCAAAAAAATAGATGCGGAAGGCTCTTATAAAACGATAAGACAGTTCGACAAAAAAGTACCGATTTACCTTGTGGATAAATGGGATCTTGCGTTTGAAGATAAATATCTTAAACTCATCAATTCACGCAAAATAGTGGCTTTCCGCCTTGCTGATTTTGTACCGAATACGCCGATATTTGCGCAAAATATAGGACTTGCTTTGGGCGAAGTCATGGATATACAAGTACCCGTAGGAAGTTCGTATGTTTATAGACATTTAGGAAATATTGAGCAAAAAAAGTGGCATATCGCCGCACTTTACAGAAACAGTACGCTTTTTTTACCAAAACCAAATCTTATGATACAGCCAAACGACAACCTTCTTATTGTCGGCGCGCCCGATGTATTGCAAGATGTGTATAAAAGCATCAAAAAAGAGCTTGGGCAATTTCCGCAGCCGTTCGGCTCAAATATCTACTGCCTTATAGATATGAAAAACATGAGTAACGAAAGAATGGAGGCACTGCTTGCAAATGCCTTAAATCTTCATGAAAAATTAAATTCTAAAAAATTATATGTCAAAATCATAAATCCGACTTACTCTTTTATGTTCAATCACATGAAAAATCTTGCTTCAGATGATATAGATGTTAGTGCGGATTATTATAGCTTTTCGCCCGAAAGTATTTATATAAATGATGTAAACCACCTGAATATCGGGCTTTGCATAGTAGATAAACTTTTTTTCAAAACAAATATAAAAATACTTTTCAACGCTCAAACGCCAATATTTAAAATCGGAGGCGCAGCATTTGAAAATCTGAAAAACGGCATAGTTTTCAGCGGAAATACAGATGATATAGAAAAACACTCTTCAGTTATATTTGATTTATCAGCGCAGCTTAATTTGAAAGTGCAATTTTATGATTTTGACCCTGAAATTGAAAATCAAGAATTAACCGAACATTTTGAAAACATCGCAAAACTTTATGAAAAACAGATAGAGATTATAAAAAGTCATGATAAAAATCCCATATTTAATCTTAAAAAAGAGAATGACATATTGCAGTTTGTGCCGTTTTACGAATCCTTCACAAAATCAAAAATAGCGTCTATATTTTCCGAAGACTTAAACCGCATCTATTTTCTGTTAAATGATAAATATCAACTCTTTTTGCCGATATTGGAGTAAATTTGAAGTATAATCACAAGATACAAAATTTAGGAACCGCATGAAAATATCCATAAAATTTGCCGCATCCAAAAGTTACGGTTATGATATATTTATAGACGAACTTAAAGAGATTACGCTTGCGGGCAAAGCCGCCGTTATCACAAATGAGACTGTCGCGCCGCTTCATCTTAAAGCGTTTAAAAAAAAGATAAAAGCTAAAGAACTTTACGAAGTTGTGATAAAAGACGGCGAAAAACATAAAAATATGCAAACAATAGAGTATATTTTAAACAAGCTTTTCAAATTTAAGCTTGATAGAAAATCCACGCTTATAGCTTTAGGCGGCGGCGTTGTCGGCGATATGACGGGTTTTGCGGCGGCTATTTACCAAAGAGGCATAGATTTTATACAGATTCCTACTACACTTTTAGCGCAGGTAGATGCAAGCGTCGGCGGAAAAACGGGCGTAAATACCGTTTTTGGTAAAAATCTAATAGGCGCATTTTACCAGCCCAAAGCCGTTTACTGTGAAAGCGAATTTTTAAAAACGCTGCCAAAAAGAGAATTTAACGCAGGCATTGCCGAAATAGTCAAAATGGCGGTAATGTTTAACAAAGAGTTTTACGGGTGGCTTGAAAAAAGCGATTTAAACAATGAAGCAAACCTGAAAGAGGCAATAGCCAAAAGTATAAAAATAAAAGCCGATATCGTAGCGCAGGACGAAAAGGAGAGCGGTATCAGAGCGGTTTTAAATTACGGACATACATTCGCGCATGCAATAGAGCAAAAGACGCATTATCATAAATTTTTGCACGGCGAAGCGGTGGCTATCGGAATAGTAATGGCAAATGAACTTGCCGTAAATTTAGGGCTTTTACAAAGAGATGAAGCGTTTAAAATAGAAAAAATACTGCAAAAATTTTCGCTTCCGACAAGATATAAAATAATAAATATTGATAGTTTTTATGAAGCGTTTTTGCTTGACAAAAAGAGCGCTAACTCAAAAATAACATTCATTTTACCGCACGGTATAGGAAATTTTACCATGAGAGACGACATAAGCGAGGATATTGTAAAAAAAATTTTAAAGATTTTTAAACGATGAAAAAGATATTTTTAATTTTGATTTTTTTGGCAGGCGCGATTGGCGCAAACGCAAATGAGACGGCGCAAATGATTAGCGACTATAAGCTAAAAATTGAATTGATTGACAGCGCCAATAAAAATAATATATGGTTTACAAGGCATGAAAATTATAATATTTACAAAATAAAACAGTCCGAATTTGAAACAGTGCTTCAAGAGATAAAAAAAATTAAAAACACAACCAATAAAAGTTCTTTGGCAAAACTTGATGATTTGCAAAGAAAGCGCGACACTTTGGAGAGCCAGATAGAGCAGTTAAGCGAATTTCAAAACGCTCCGTTTTCAGGACTTTTAAAATCTCCCGATGTCCCGCCTCTGCCTTCTATCAGCAATCCTTTTGCCATATTTTCAGGATTTTCATATATAAAAAAGATTAAACAGGATTTGGAAGGGTACAATAAACTTTCGCGCGATTTGGACGCTTTGATAGGCAATTTACGGGAAAAAGACGCGATACTGGACGCGCTTGTTGAGCTTGACAGCAGCGAATCATATGCTGTTTTGCAGGAGAACAACCGAGCTTTAATCAGAGAATTTAACTCTGCTTATGATATAGTTTTGACATCGGCTTCCATTTATGAGCGAAAAGTAAACGAAGCCGTTACCCGCGCAACAAACGCAATAGAGGACGAAACTAAACATTCGCTATTCATTTTGACTATCATTGTCTCCATCATACTTATATCGTTTTTGCTGAAACTCTTCTCAAAGCGCTTCATGTCGGCAAACGAACGAAGCTATATCGTTAATAAAGTGATAAATATCACGAGCATTACGATTATCATTCTGATTTTGCTTTTTGCATATATTGAAAATATGACTTACCTTGTTGCGGTTTTGGGTTTTGCGTCAGCCGGTATCGCCATTGCCATGAAAGACATGTTTATGAATATATTAGGCTGGAGCGTTATAACATTCGGGCGCAGTTTCAGCGTTGGAGACAGAATAAAAGTCTGTCAAAACGGACTTTCGTATGTAGGCGATATAGTTGATATATCGCTGATGAGAATGACTATTTTGGAAGATGTAACGCTTACGACTTATCTTGAAAACAAGCGCGCGGGGCGAGTGGTGTTTATACCGAACAATTTTATCTTTACAACGCTTATTTCAAACTACACTCATGAAACGCTAAAAACTGTATGGGACGGTATATACATCACTATTTCGTTTGATTCCAATTATAAAAAAGCGATGTACCTCATCAAGGAAATTACAAAAAAATATTCAAAAGGCTACACGGAAATAGCGCGAAAGCAGTTAAATCAACTCAGACAAAAATACAATCTGAAAAATACAAATGTAGAACCGAAAATATTTTCATTTATAGAGCCGCATGGGCTTACGATACATGTATGGTATATGACGAACTCTTACGCTGCGCTTGCGCTTAGAAGCACTTTGAGCGGTGAAATAATAGACGCCGTAAATAAAGAAGACGACATTATGATAGCGTATCCTACACAGACGCTGAACTTGAAGCAGGCTCCGAAAGTTAAACATGGAGAAATTGGTGAGTGAATCTTTGAAGTCAAAAGTTTTTTTTAAAACATTTGGGTGCAGAACAAACATTTACGATACGCAAATGATGATAGAGGCATTAAAAGATTTTGAAGTAACAGACAATGAACTGTATGCCGATATTATCGTAGTAAACTCATGTACGGTAACAAACGGCGCAGACAGCGGCGTGCGAAATTATATATCCAAACAAAACAGAGAAGGCAAAAAAATCATTTTTGTAGGATGCGGAGCGCCGACGCGCGGCAGCGAACTGTATAATCAAAAAAAGGTATTCGGCGTTTTGGGGCATTCCGAAAAGTGCAATATCAACGCAGCGCTTTCCTCTCATGAGCCGTTTAAAAACATTGGCGTTTTAACGCATCTTGATAAAAATATCGTATCCAACTACCATAACAAAAGCAAAGCCTTTATCAAAATACAAGAAGGGTGCGATTTCGCTTGCAGTTACTGCATCATTCCGCATGCAAGAGGCAAAGCAAGAAGCCAAAATGAAAATAAAATTATAGAACAGGTAAAAATACTCGCGCAAAACGGTTTTGGCGAATTTGTTCTAACCGGTACAAATATCGGCAGTTACGGCAAGGAAAACGGCGTTACGCTTGGAAATTTGCTTCAAAAAATAGGCGCCGTAAATGGAGTAAAAAGGGTCCGTATGGGCAGCATTGAACCTGTGCAGATTGATGAAAGTTTTAAAGAGATACTTAAAGAAAGCTGGCTTGAAAAGCATTTGCATATCGCGCTTCAACACACAAACGAGCAAATGCTGAAAATCATGAGGCGCAGAAACAGCGTCAAAAAAGATTTGGAACTTTTTTTAGAACTTTCGTCTTTGGGATTTGCGCTTGGAACTGATTTTATTACGGGGCATCCGGGAGAAAGCGAAGAGATTTGGCAGAATGCGCTTGAGAATTTTAAAAAATTCCCATTAACGCATCTGCATGCATTTTGTTATTCAAAAAGAGACGGCACGCATTCAGCTTCAATGAAACAAAGCGTTGACGGCAAGAGCGCGAAAAAAAGGTTAAAAGAGCTTCAGGCGGTAACCGCGCAAAATAATTTTCTTTTCAGACAAAAAAAAGCTCTTTTGAAAATCTTGATAGAAGAACAAAAAGAGGGATTTTTTACGGGATTTGACCAGTTTTATAATAGAATTTTTATTAAAACGGCGCAAAATTTGAACGGAAAGTGGATTAGCGTGAATAAATACGAACCAAAAAAAGAGGGAAATTATGCAATTTTTTAAACCGACCAAATTACAAACGGTCATTGTACTTTTTACTATTTTAGCGGCATTAACGGTATACATGTTCGTTAAATCTCCAAAGGCGGTAGATTTGCACTTTTATAACAATCTTTTGACGCACAAACATATAAAAAATGCGAAAATATCAAACGGCGAAATTATACTCTATACCAACAAAGGCGTTTTCTCTGTTGCCAAAGACGGCGTAAATATATCTGAACTTATGTCTTCTGTGCCGATTAGCGTGGATAAAGAAAGCGGTATCGGCAAATTTGCAATACTGTTTTTATTGTTGGCAGCAGCAGTTTTTTGCTTTGTTTATTATATAAAAAACAAATTAATTTCACTATCTCAGCCTTTTATTCCTTCAAAAAACAATGCGCTTGAAAATGAAACGGCAAATATCATCGTACCTTCTGTCTCAAAGTTAAAATTCTCCGATGTGGCAGGTATTCAAAGCGTCAAAGAGGAACTTGGCGAAATAGTAGATTTTCTAAAAAATCCGTCTATTTATCAAAATATGGGCGTCAAACTTCCGCGCGGCGTTTTATTGGTCGGACCTCCGGGTGTTGGAAAAACAATGATAGCCAAAGCGGTCGCAGGCGAAGCAAATGTGCCGTTTTTTTACCAAAGCGGCGCAAGTTTTGTACAGATATATGTCGGCATGGGGGCAAAAAGGGTGCGGGAATTATTCTCCACGGCGAAAAAAAACGCTCCGTCAATTGTATTTATAGATGAAATTGATGCGGCTGGAAAAGCAAGAGGCGGATTTAGAAACGACGAGAGAGAAGCGACTTTAAACCAGCTTTTGGCAGAAATGGACGGCTTTGAAGATAACTCCGGCGTTATCGTTATAGCCGCTACAAACCGCCTTGAAATGATAGATGAAGCGCTTTTAAGGTCAGGCAGATTTGACAGGCGGATTTTTGTCTCTTTGCCCGATTTACATGATAGAGAAAAGATAATAACTGCATATCTTGCCGACAAAAATCATAATGTCCAAATAAATGAAATTGCCAAAATGAGCGTTGGTTTCAGCGGCGCAGCGCTTTCCGCTTTGGTCAATGAAGCCGCGATAAATGCGCTAAGGCGTGGGGGCAAAAGAGTTGAGACGGAGGATTTTCTGGCTGTGCGCGATAAGGTTTTGCTTGGCAAAAAAAGGCTTGCAAGCTACTCCGAAAAAGAGAAAAACATACAAGCGGTGTATCAAGCCGCAAAAGCTTTGTGCGCTTATTGGTTTGATATAGATTTTGACAAAATTTCGCTTGTGGGTAATTTTGCAAAAGAGTTGGACAGAGAGATTGAGTCTAAAAGCGAAATTATTACAAAAATAAAAGTCGCTCTTGCCGGCATTGCCGCCTCAAAAATTTATTTTAATGAAACATATTCAAATTCAAGCGAAGATTTAGCCAAAGCCAGACAAATGGCAAATGAAATGGTAGAAAAGTACGCTATGGGCGAAAGAATGCTTCCTGCCGCGCAGGATATGGAAAATATCCTCTCAAACGCTTTGAAAGAAACGGAACTGTTTTTGGAAGGAATGAAAAAGCCTTTGGATTTGCTGATATCTACGCTTTTGGAAGAGGAAAATTTAACAAAAGAGAAAATAAAAAAGATATTGGGTGAAGTTTTTTAAAGTTATTTAATAGTATAATAATAAAATTTTCTAAAAAAACCACATAACAAAGGGATAAAATGCAAAGTTTTTTTAAAATTACAGCCGTATTCATATTTTTAACGCTCATGCTCAAAGCAGATACCATAGCCGACGCCAAAGAGGCTTATGCAAAGGGTGATTTGAATAAAACTGCGGAACTCAGCCGCACCGCATGTGAGAGCGGAAACAGCGATGGATGCGCGGTGCTTGGCTATTTGTATAATGAGGGAGAGGGAGTGGAGCAAGATTATAAAAAAGCTTTGGAATTTTTCGAAAAATCATGTAATAGCGGCAATGAAAACGGCTGCCATAATCTTGGAGTAATGTACGATACAGGAAAGGGCGTAGAGCAAGATTATGCAAAAGCCGCCGCACTTTATAAAAAATCATGCGATTATGAATATGCCGACAGCTGCGACTCTTTAGCTTATATGTACCAACAGGGCGTAGGCGTAAAACAGGACTATTTTAAAGCGCTTGAACTCTACACAAGAGCTTGCAACGGCGGCAGTATCAACAGCTGCTATTCTACGGCTTACATGTATGCCGAAGGAGACGGCACGAAACAGGATTTGACAAAAGCGATAGATATTTTTGAAAAACTCTGCACGCAAAACAGCGCCGAAAGCTGCGTGAGTTTAGGCTTGATGCATGAGATAGGAAAAGGCGTCAAAAGCAATACAAAAAAAGCGCTTGAATATTATGATAAGGCATGCAAACTAAAACTGCCGCAAGGCTGCAATGGATACGGAAGATTAAAAAAATAACAGACGAAAAAATTGCCGCCATATTTATAAATAGAAAGCAATTTTTTAAAAAGTATATTTTAATGTAAAAATCCAAAATAGCAAAAAAAATCAAACAATAAAATAATCCAAAAAACACCTACCGTTGTTGGAAGCGTTGCATAGTAATATGTAGCATGCGCGGAATTTTTACTTTCTTCACTGCCTCCACTATTAAAAGTGTTGCGCGGCAATCAAGAAAATGCGCCCTTCTGTCATTGCGAGAAGTGCGAAGCTTGCAAAGCACGACGAAGCAATTTGCCATATTATATCATGCAGCTATCCTCTATGTCATTGCGAGGAATACGCAATATGACAAAGCAATCCAATATTGCAATAAATGAAACGGCAAAGCAATAAAAAAACGCTCCTCCTTCGTCATTGCGAGCCGTTTGCGGCGAAGCAATCCATAATTATAAATAAAAAAGAATTATCTATTTTTTTTAAAATGACGCTTTTTTGTTATTATTAAAGTATGGATTGCCGCGGCACTTCGTGCCTCGCAATGACGGAAAAAGTGGATTGCTGAACGCGTGGGAGTGATAGAAAATAATGTGTATTGGAAGTAGGTTTTTGTTTTTTGTTTGCCTATGTATGGCACTAAAAAACTATTATTTTTACAGATATTTTTCTGGATTGCTTCGCTGACTTCGTCAGCTCGCAATGACGGAAAAAGTTGCTATTTTTTGCAACAAGCAAAGTGCATGTGTCATTTGCAGGGAATGAAACAACAAAATAATAGATAAAAAAACATGCCTTTCCGTCATTGCGAGCGAAGTGCGGCAATCCAAGAAAAACAAAAAACTCAATGAAACAATACAAAAAATATAAATACCCAAAAGGTATAAATTATCAACTCCAAATTTAATTTATTTCATGTTTTTACATTGTAATATTTTTTATGACGCTTCATGTATCTGGATTGCTTAGTCGTGCTTCACACTCCTTGCAATGACAAAAAGGTTTGCAAAAGTCATTACTGTTTTTTAACTTCTTTGTAATCGCAAAGTTTGCAATGGCATTATGATCCCAAACAAAAACGCATACAACACGATGAATATAGATAGTCATACGGTTTATAATAAAATTATGAGCTTAAAGAACTATTGCCGTTTCTTAACCTTGCTGCAATCATAAAGTTTATAATAGCATTATGAGGACAAATAAAAAGATAAAATCCGCACAAAGCTGCTGAAATATTTGTGCGGTTAAACAGAAAAAGCAAATCGACAGAGCTTTGATATGATTTGATTTACAATAATATTGCGAGATTAAATAGCAGCCAAATTTTTAAGCAGTATCATAAAAATTAAACATCATTGCGACTGTTAGTAACACTTTTAAAAAAACCGCAATCTTAAAGTGTTTTGGTTATTTTATCTTGATTTCATACCTCGTTTTCACTGCTAAATATCCTTCTTTGACACATCAATTTTTGATTGAAAGCAGGTAAAAGCAGCAACATTTCATCTGCGCTTATGCCGTATTCACTACCCATCAAAACTATCCTCTCAACGGTATTTTCAAGCTCTCTTACATTGCCCGGCCACGAATATTGACACAAAATATCCATAGCTTCGTCTGTTATGATAACTTTTTTCTTATGATTGTTCATGGATTTTTTAAGAAAAAAATTCACCAAAAGAGCTATATCATCGCCGCGTTCTCTAAGCGGGGGCAAATCTATCGGTATCACATTCAAACGATAATACAAATCCTCCCTGAAAAGCCCTTTTTCAACCATATTTTCAAGATTTCTATTGGTAGCAGCTATAAGCCTGACATTTACCTTTATCGTTTTGTTTCCGCCTACCCTCTCAAACTCTCTTTCTTGCAAAACTCTTAAAAGCTTTACTTGTGCCGAAGCCGATATATCGCCTATCTCATCCAAAAAGAGAGTACCGCCGTCCGCCAGCTCAAAACGCCCTTTTCTCATCTCTTTAGCGTCGGTAAACGCCCCTCTTTCATGCCCGAACAGTTCGCTTTCAATAAGCGTATCGGCGATAGCGGCACAATTTAACTTAACAAAAGGTTCGTCTTTTCTGTTGCTGCGCTTATGTATCGCGGCAGCTACAAGCTCTTTACCCGTACCCGTTTCGCCTCTTATCAAAACTGTAACATTGCTTTGCGCTATGCGCTCGACGATATTATACACAGCTTTCATTTTTGAGCTTTCGCCGATAATATCGCCGAAATTATGCACCTTCGAATCCCACTCCATTTTATAATAAAGTTTAAGCTCTTTTAATTTCTCTTTCTCTTTTAAAATAATATTATGCGACTCCACAGCTTGCGCAAAAATAGAGCTTATTACCGTTAAAACACGCACTATACTGTTAAAATCATTTGGAGTTATTTTTGTAGTATTTGCTCCCAAAACGCCGACTAATTTTTGATTTAGGAGCATCGGCACAGCTATATATGAGATAGAGTTTTTATCGCGGCTGCCCGTTTTATTTAAAAACATCATATTGTTGTGGATATTTTCTATAACGACAGGTTCTTTACTCTCAGCGGCAAATCCCGTAACGCCTTCGCCTATTTTATATACGGAAGACTCTCTTTGAAATTTATTTAAGCCGATACAGGCGTAAACCACAAGCAAACTATCATCATTTATAGTATGCACGGTACAGTTTTTAAGATGCAGTTTGCTTTCCAAAATATAGAGAGCTTTTTCCAAAGATGCGGCAATATCTACTAAATTTGACATCGCCAAAGCAATCTCATACAGCATTGCAAGCTCTCTTGTATTCAAGCAATCCCCGCAGTTTAAATCATCAAATTCAAACATTGGCACGCCCTTTTTGTTTTGTATAAAAATAATACATCAATTTAATTATAAAATATATATAATAATTGTATATTTTTTAGTCAGAAAGTTTCTTGCATACTGCTTCTTTGGGTAATTTTTTCACTCCGGGCTCTATCCACCAAATTTGACCGTTGCTTAATAACACTTCGCCTCCCCAATTTTCTTCAGAATTAAATTCTATCGTTTTAATAGTCTCTTCCATATCCTTTTTCGCTATGTAAAAATAGATATTTCCGCCCTCTTCTCTTAACATCACTGCCGCCATTCGCACTCCTTTATCAATGAAAAATTTTAGCTAAAAATCTTACAAGTCTGTTATCTTCATACTGCAACTTAAAAAATCTCCCCTCAAGTTGTCTTACCAATATATGTCTATCCCTATCCTTGTTTGTATTTACAAAATCACTTCTAAAATGCGCCCCTCTGCTCTCTTCTCTAAAAAGCGCGCTTAAAATCACCGCTTCGCTAAGCTGTAAAATATTTCTCAACTCCAATATCGCTATAAGCTCCACATTATTTTCTCTGCTTTTATCCATACAGTGTAAAGACGCGGACTCCAAGCGCAAATATTTTATATAATCAAGCGCCTCTTCAAGCTTTGCTTTATCTCTTATAATACCAGCTTTTAGATACATTGTCTTGCCTGCGCTTATTCTGATTGCATTAAAATTTTTTGTAGAATCCCACTCAAATATCCGCCCAACAAGATTAATATTTTTGATAACCTTATCGTAATCGATCGGCAAAAAACTCTTACCTTGCGAAAACTCTTTGGCTTTTTTACCTGCAAGCTCTCCAAATACTAACCCTTCAAGCAGCGAATTGCCGCCAAGCCTGTTTGCGCCATGAACCCCAAGCGCCGCGCACTCCCCGCAGACAAAAAGCCCTTTTATTTCAGTAGCCGTAAAATTTGATTTGATACCGCCCATACTGTAATGCGCGACAGGTCTAATCTCCAAAAGCTCGCTTGATATGTCAACGCCCGCAAGATTAAAAGCGTTTTTATAAAGCGAAGGAACTCTTGCAAGAAGCTTCTCCTTTGCGATATGACGCATATCTATATAAACTTTTTCACCTTTTTGTATTTCATTAAAAATAGCTCTTGACACCACATCTCTCGTACTAAGTTCATCAACAATACTTTCTCCCGAAGCGTTTACCAGCAAGCCGCCTTCAGCCCTTGCCGCTTCGGATATTAAAGCCCCGCTTTTAGCAAAACCGGTCGGATGAAACTGCACAAACTCCAAATCTTCAAGCGTCATACCATTTCTAAGCGCAACAGCCAAAATATCGCCGTTGGTATCCTGCGGATTTGTGCTAAATCCTCTGTAAATCCCCGCGTATCCGCCCGCGGCAAAAACCACCGCTTTTGCAAGATACACAACCACGGAAGAGTCAATCCTCTTCAAAACTACAATCCCGCTTATGCGCCCTTTTGTTTGAACTATATCCATGACAAAAATATTCTGCAAAATCTCAATGCCGGATTGCTTGGCTTTTTTAATGAGCGTTTGAGTTATAGCCGCGCCTGTATTATCACCCACAAAACAGGTTCTGTTTACGCTGCTCCCGCCAAAATTTCGCTGCAAAATAGCGCCATTTTCATCGCTGTCAAATTTAACGCCGTAATCTGTCAGTTTTTTTATGATGTGCCAAGCTTTGGCACACATATAACTTACTGATTTTTTATCGGCTAAACCTTTGGCGCTTTTTAGCGTATCGTCTATATGTTTTTCTGTCCCATCTTTGTCATTTTCATCAAGTACAGCGTTAATTCCTCCGCTTGCCATCGCGCTGTTTGATTTTAAAATATTGCCTTTTGTTATAACGGCGACTCTGTTCATGCCGTCTTTTGCCTCAATTGCCGCCATAAGTCCCGCCGCGCCGCCGCCTACCACGATAATGTCATATATCATTTTCAAAGCCTGTATAAAAGATTGTATTTTGATACATTTGCCGCATTTACATGAGCTATGTTTAGATTGCTTTTTACATGCAGCGGGGTTTTTGAACTAAAAAGAGAGGTCAAAATACCTCTTGTAGAGCGGGCAAACTGCAAAGCAAGCTCTATATCGCTTTTCAATCTCATGTCCTCATTCAATAAATAACCGACTTCGGCTTTGAAAGATTTTCTGAAAAGATGCATTTGAAAAAGCGACGAACTGCCGATAACGCCCACATTAAGCTTGTTGGCGGCTTCCAAAAGGGTGCAATAATTCCCGTCTGCCATTTTTTGATTTTTTACCCTGTAACTCTCGGTTTTTGCTATGTTGAAAGGAAGCTGTATATATTTAAAGCGGTGATTTTCGCCGCCCGCTTCCCGCGCCGCATCATAAACGCTTTGCAAATTTATATATTCGCTGTTGCTCTCGTCGTATGTAAAAGCATTCCAAACGGCGATACCGTAATTTCTTATCTTACCCATAAACGCCGCCTCTTCAAAAAGCGCAAAAATATCTTTTAATTGCTTCAAAAACTTTTTAGTTCCAAGTCTTTGTAATTGCATTTCTGGATTATGCAAAAAATATATGTCTATACATTTTAAAGAGAGATTTTCAAGCGATTTATCCAAAGATGCTTTCAAAAACGGCGTTGTCATGCAGTGCTGGTCTAACTCTATATCCTCTTTATTTGCAAATCCTTTGTTTATGATATTGTCCGCTATCCATTCGTATGGATTTTTCGGAAAAGGAAAATCAAGCGGTATAAAACCCCCTTTTGAGCACACTATCAATTCATCACGCTTTGCTTCGCCGCTTTCAAACAAAAAACGCAAAACTTCGCCTATCTCTTTTTCGCTCTGCTGATATCTGTAATTTATAGCCGTGTCTATGACATTTATACCGCCTAAAATCGCCGATTTTAAAGCCTCTTTGTAGTCAAAATCATAATTTTCCTCTCTATACGGCTCTTTTTTGAATGTCCCAAATCCCAATTTTGAAAAATACAAATCATTATGTTTTATATAAAAATCTTTATAATGGGAAAATTTTTTTGCAAAACTGTAAGTCGCTTCGCTTGTTGCGTACATTAAATAACGCCTTTTATTTTTTAGCTATATATGCAAAAAGTGTTCCGTGTAAAAATGAAAATTGTCCGACTGTATGTTTGTAATGTTTTTGAATTTTCATACTTCTTGCGATGTTTCTCCGAAAATAAAATATAAAAAAGTTCACCTGCACTGTATTTGCTTGTCAAAAATAAAACTCTTGCATCTTGTTATTGCAACCATATATATGCCATCATATCTTTTTTTCATTATTATCTATTTTTTTCCATTACCGCAAACATTGCAAGTTAACAGTATTGTCTGCATCAACAATCATCTGTTCGCGAAGATAGAGACGAGCCAACAGTATTTTGCATTGTATATTTTTCCGTCATTGTAAACTGACAAAGCCGGCACAACAATCTCTTCTCTCTCCGTCGTTGCGAGCGCAAGCTTGCGAAGCAGGAAGCAATTTATTGCCATACTCCGTCATTGCGAGGAGCATAGCGACAAAGCAATCCAGAATAAAAAATGAAGCAAAGCCGTTTTTCTCACTAATTCCGTCATTGCGAGGAATACGCAGTATGACGAAGCAATCCATAACATAAACAAGAAAAAATGATTATCTATTTTTCTATAAATAACACTCTTTTTGTTATTATAAATTCTGGATTGCCGCGCCGCAAGCGGCTCGCAATGACGGAATGGGGAGATTGCTATACTTTGCTTGCAATGACAAAAAAAAGGCGTAATTACAAGAAAGAATGGATTGCCGCGGCACTTCGTGCCTCGCAATGACGGAGAAAGGCGCGATTCTGCTCCTCTCAATGACGGAAAGGGACGCATTTTTTGGATTGTTTCACCATTTTGCTTCTCGCCAATAATAGAAATAAAAAATACAATGACATGTTATGTTTTAATACTTCACATTCAAATTGCCGCGCCAAACAAATATCTTAAAGTGTTTTCATATATTATTTCGTTAATTTTCGTATTTTAATTAAATGTGAGGATAAAATCAAAATTGAAACAATAAAAACTTTATCTGTTTTTTCAGTTTCTTCTTCTATACTCTTCGTAGCCAAAATGCTTCAAAACTTTATAACTGCCGTCTTTTTTGAGCAATGCCAAATCGGGCAGTTTTATGCCGTTAAATGTCGTATTTTTTACGATTGTATAGTGTATCATATCCTCAAATATGAGTTTATCGCCGACTTCCAGCGGCTCATCAAAACTATAATCGCCTATGATATCGCCCGACAAACATGTATTGCCCGCAAGCCTGTATGTATATTTTTTCACATTTGCCCTGTCCGCATTTCTTATCTCGGCGCGGTACGGCATGGCAAGAGTATCAGGCATATGAGCTTCGGCGGAAGTGTCCAATATCGCTATTTGCATGCCGTTTTCAACTATATCAAGCACTGAAGCCGCGAGCGCGCCGCTTTGCCAGCCGACCGCCTCTCCCGGCTCCAAATATACCGTTATACCGTTATATCTTTTTTTAAACTCTTTTATCGCGCATATTAACCGCTCTATATCGTAATCTTCGCGCGTTATGTGATGTCCGCCGCCAAAATTTACCCATTTCATCTGCGGAATATATTTGCTAAAATTCCTCTCAAATCCTTCCAAAACCATCTCAAGCGCATCTGCATTTTGTTCGCAAAGCGCGTGAAAATGAAGCCCGTCAAGTCCATCAAGCAGCTTTTCGTCAAAAGCCTTTTTTGTTACTCCAAGACGGCTGAATTTCGCGCATGGATCATATAATGCAGCAGGCGCCGATGAGACTTCGGGATTTACGCGGATACCGCATGAAACGCGCCCAAAAGCCTTTGATTTGAACTTTTGCCACTGCGAAAAAGAGTTAAAAACCACATGATTGCTGATGTTTATAATCTCGTCCATGTCGCCATCTTTAAAAGCGGGAGAGTATGTATGCACCTCTTTATCAAACGCTTTGCGCGCCAATTTTGCCTCGTAAAGTCCGCTTGCTGTACAGCCGTCAAGATATCGTTTGACCAAATAAAATGTATCTTGCAGCGCAAAACCTTTCAGCGCCAACAATATCTTCGCGCCGCTTTCCTGCCCAACATAGCGCAGTCTTTTGAGATTTTCTTCCAAAAGAGCCTCTTCGCACACATAACAAGGCGTTTGTATCTGCTCTATGACGCTTTCCAATTTGCTGATTTTGGGATTTTTTATCACTTTTTGACCTCTGAATTTTTGCAAAAATTATAACGCATAAAGCTTATAAACCGTTTGCCGCGCGCAAATCTTTTTTATTTATATGTGCGCTTATGTCGGATTTTCTTTAAGCAGATACTGCCTTCTTATTTTTGCGTTTTCCCATCGCCTTTTTTCATCAACGCTTTGCGGCGCAAAAGCTTCAATCGGAGTTGGTCTGCCGTTTTCATCAACAGCCACCATTGTAAAAAAACAGCTGTTTGTGTGCGTAACCGTGTGGTTTTTGATATCTTCGGCTATAACTTTTATGCCTATCTCCATAGAAGTTCTGCCGACATAATTGACGCTTGCCAAAAATGTTACCAAAGTTCCTATATGCATGGGGTTTTTAAATATCACTCTGTCCACAGAGAGCGTAACAACATTTTTTCCGCTGTATCTCGCAGCCAAAGCGTAAGCCACATGATCTAATGCTTTCAAAATCTCGCCTCCATGTACATTTCCACTAAAATTTGCCATGTCAGGCGTCATCAAAATAGACATAGTAAGTTGTTTTTTAGAAAAATTCTCCAAAATTGCTCCTCAAATATTTTTATCAAGCAAAAAATTATATCAGAAAATATTTAACCTTTAAACGGCAGTTATTTGGAACATACCGCGATTACATGCAGCTTGGAAAAATTATATATATTTTGCTTAGTCTTTAATAAGTTTCAGGGCTTTTGGTTAAAAGCCCTGAAAATGAGCAGTTAGAAGTCGTATCTATATCCGAGATTTACCTTTTTGTTGTCAAATTCATCTCCGATTTGATAGTTTCCTTCAAGATACAAGTGGTGAATATCTGTACTTATTGTCAAACCTAATGCACTGTCTATCATACTTTCATTTAGTTTATATTTAATCTTATTGCCGTTTAAGGTATATGACGCATCATAATTTAACTCTTTGATATATACTTCTTTGAGATATACATTTATCATATCTTTTATCTTGTAGCCCAAAAGCAGACCGCCTTTTACTTTATATGATTCATAGCCGCCCAAAACAATTCTCATGCCGTCTGACGAATAGACATCGGCTTCGTTTTGTCTGGCGTATGAGATACCGACTTGCGGTTCGGCATAAAATTTTGACATATCGTATCTTCTGCCGACTTCCGCATCAAAAGAGAAACCTTTTGTGCTTCCGCCTCCATTTACGGCAAAGCCGTTTGAAGTTACCGTGTCAAATTCATCTTTATTGTAATTGTATTTGGTTATAAAATCCATATATACATCTGACTTGAACAGCACGGACGCGTATACGCCGCCGTAGAAATTCTCGCTTCTGCCGCTGCCTTTTAGATAATCTATATCGGATTTTGAATATCCAAAAGCCCATCCAAGATAAGTTGTAGCATATTCGTATTCATTGGCTCTGTCAGCTCCGCCTTGTACGCCGTAATATGTAACTTTATTTATCCTTGTATCGTCTTTAAATGAATCCAATTGTCCAAAATATGTTCTTGCCCAGACATCTTCCCTGTCATGTCTGCCGTCGCGCAATTCTCCTACTCTTTGCAGCAATGTTTGAGAATCCATATAATTGGTTAAATAGTTGATACCCAAAAAGCTTTTTACCGCGCAGTGCGCAGACGAGCATGGAGGTAATGTTCCGCCGCTGCCGCTACCACCGCCGCCGCTGCCGCCGCTTGTCGTTGTATTGTTATGCAGATTAACATACCAATTATCATCTGCTGCTGATTTTGTCAAATTATATTCATACCCTCCAAGATCTATTTTACCCGTATATGATGCCGTGTAGTTTCCCAAAGGATTGCTTTGATCAACTACAAGCAAGGATATATTATGATCAAGCGTATATGCTCCGTTTGTCTTGTCATGGAAGCTTACGCCGTAGTTTCCTGATGAAGCGTTTGAGACTTTGATAATATCGTTTATCTCATTTCTCAAATCAAATCTGACATCAAATACGCCCTCTCCATGCAAGTTATCCACGAAAAGTGTTGTCGGAGCCGCTGATGCAAAAAATACGCCGCCTCTTGTGAGGTCAATTTTCGCGCCGTTTGCAAGATAAAGATTTGTAAGGTTTGAATTTCCGCTGAGTTCCCATAAAGAGTTTAAACCGTTAAAACTCAAATCAATTATGCCGTTATTATCCGTTGCTGCCGCACCTTTGAATATTGAGTTATCCGCAAAGGTTAATTCTGTATGCGAATTGTCGGACGAATATATATTGCCCGTGATATTCAAAATACCTCCGCTATTAAATACATTTGAGTTATCTGCGGCATAAATGGCGTAAACGCTTGAAGATACAGTCGCATTGCTTCCCAAAGTGATATTTGAGGCGTCGTTTGCATATACTCCGTAAAACTGATTTCCTGTTGTCAATATATTTGAGTTATCGCCTATATTGATTTCTGCGCTGTTGTCTGCATAAATACCATGAGCGCTGGAAGCATATACATTTGTTTTGTTGATGTTCCATGTACCGTTGTTATCATTATATACGGCTGTATTGCCGCTTACGGTTACATTCAGATACTCTTTGTTTTCTATATCCAAAGTTGTATTCGCAAATACCGTACTGTTTACCGTATC
>JAISNU010000010.1 GCA_031276075.1 Campylobacteraceae bacterium | reverse complement strand
ATTCAAGGTCTTTTTTAAAAGCAAAATGGTAAAATATGCCACTTTATTTTTAAGGATTTTTGATGGCGGCAATTGATGAAAGCAAAAAAAAGGCTCTTGAACTGACCCTGAAACAGATAGACAAAGCTTTTGGCAAAGGTGCGATAGTGCGTCTTGGAGATAAAGAGTTTGAACCTATTGATTCTATCAGTACAGGCTCGCTCGGTCTTGATATAGCTCTTGGCATCGGCGGCGTACCGAAAGGCAGGGTGGTAGAAATTTACGGACCGGAAAGTTCAGGCAAAACGACTCTTGCTCTTCAAATCATTGCACAGTCTCAAAAAAGCGGCGGAGTTTGCGCTTTTATAGACGCCGAACATGCGCTTGATGTAAAATATGCGAAAAATTTGGGCGTTGATACCGATAATCTGCTTGTTTCGCAGCCTGATTTCGGCGAACAGGCGCTTGATATTGTAGAGACTGTCGCCAGAAGCGGTGCGGTTGATGTGATAGTTATAGACTCAGTTGCCGCTTTGACTCCCAAAAGCGAAATTGAAGGCGACATGGGCGACCAGCATATGGGACTTCAAGCAAGGCTTATGAGTCAGGCTCTTAGAAAATTGACGGGCATTTTGCACAAAATGCAGACAACTGTTATATTTATCAATCAAATCCGTATGAAAATCGGCGTCATGGGATACGGCAGCCCTGAAACCACAACGGGCGGCAATGCGCTGAAATTTTATGCTTCCGTTAGAATAGATGTGAGAAAAATTGCTACTCTAAAACAAGCCGAAGAGCAGATAGGCAACCGCGTTAGAGCCAAAGTTGTCAAAAATAAAGTCGCGCCGCCGTTCAGACAGGCGGAATTTGACATTATGTTCGGAGAAGGTATCAGTAAAGAGGGCGAACTTGTGGATTATGGCGTGAAACTTGATATTATAGATAAATCAGGCGCATGGTTTAGTTACAAAGAGACAAAAGTGGGGCAGGGCAGAGAAAATGTAAAAGCTTTTTTAAAAGAACATCCTGAAATCGCGCAGCAAATTGAAGATGCGATAAGAGAAAGTATCGGCGTAAACTCCCCTTTGATAGCCATAGGCGACGATGAAAAAGAAACGATAGGAGACGAGTGATGATATATATTGACGATGTGTACGGGATTGAAGTTTTAGACAGCCGCGGCAATCCTACCGTAAAAACAACCGTCATTTTAAGCGACGGCACAAAAGCAAGCGCCATAGTTCCGAGCGGCGCAAGCACAGGAAGCAAAGAGGCAATAGAACTAAGGGACAAAGACCCTAAGCGTTTTAAAGGCAAAGGCGTTTTGCAAGCCTGCGAAAATGTCGGCACAATCGGCAATGAACTGATAGGCTTGGAACCTTTCAATCAAGCACAGATAGATAAACTCTTACAGGAGATTGACGGCACAAACAGTTACTCAAATCTCGGAGCTAACGCAGCTCTTGGCGTATCCATGGCAACGGCGCGCGCGGCGGCAAAAAGCCTTGGCATTCCTTTGTACCGCTATATCGGCGGAATTAACGCTTCCATATTGCCCGCGCCGATGTTTAATGTGATAAACGGAGGCAAACATGCAGACAATAGCGTAGATTTTCAAGAATATATGCTCATGCCTTTAAATTTCAACAATTTCAGCGATGCCCTGCGCGCCGTTACGGAGTGTTACCACAGCCTGAAAGAGATTTTACAAAAAAACGCGCACTCCATATCTTTGGGCGATGAAGGCGGATTTGCGCCAAATCTTAGAAACAATGAAGAGCCGATTAGAGTTTTGGTAGAGGCGATAAAGCATGCAGGATATGAGGCAGGGAAAGATATATCTATCGCGCTTGACACGGCAAGCAGCGAATTTTACGATAAAAACGGCTACAACTTAAAGGGCGAAAACAGAGTTTTAAGCAGCGTGCAAATGGTGGATTATTACGCCGAACTTTGCGAAAAATACCCGATAGTTTCCATTGAAGATGGACTTAGCGAAGATGATTGGGAAGGATGGGAACTGCTTACAAAAAAACTTGGCGGCAAAATACAGCTTGTAGGCGACGACCTTTTTGTAACAAACGCGGCGATTTTGGCTGAGGGTATTAAAAAAGGCGCGGCAAACTCCATACTTATCAAACTAAACCAAATCGGCACAGTAACGCAAACGCTGGAAACTATACGCTTAGCCCACCGCAGCGGCTACACATGTGTAGTAAGCCATAGAAGCGGCGAGAGTGAAGACGCTTTTATAGCTGATTTTGCCGTTGCAGTAAACGCTGGACAGATAAAAACGGGCGCGACCGCAAGAGGCGAGCGAACTGCCAAATATAACCGTCTTTTAGAGATAGAAAGAGAGCTTGGCGGCGGCGAATACTTGGGGAAAATACTTTTTTAATATTGGTTTTTAAGTAAAATTAATTTTCAAAAGAGTTTATCATGAGGTAAATAATCAGGACGGGTAAAATTGAACGAAAATCTTAAAAAATTGAAATAATATAAAGAGAGTGTCCAATTTGCCGCACTCAATAGCAAGCAGTCTAAAAAGATACAATGCGAATTGTTTGCGGTTTGCTTTTTCATCGCCGATTTGGCAGACGGCATAATAAAAAGACAATGTAAGCGGAGAGAATGAAAATATTAAAAAATTTTAAAAACAGCTTTCTTAACAATCTCAATCAAGAAAAATTTTTCTCTCATGTGAAGAAAATTTTAATTGGTTTTAGCGTCATTATGCTTGGTATTTATGTTGGAAATATGCTTTTTGGCAACTCTTCGTTAGAAGTGCTGCTTGGACTGAAAAACGGCAAAACGGAGCTTGAGCGGCGCATACAGGATTTAAAACATGTAAATGCGCAGCTGCAAAAGGAGCTCTTTGAATTGCAGCAATTAGACCCTGACACCAAACAATAAAACAAAATTTCAAAATTTTCACATGATTATTAATCTTTTAAGGTAAATATAGTAGTATTGCTTCATAGTTAATTTCAACGCAAGGAGATGAAATGAGACTTAGCGCTCCTACAAAAGTAATCTTTCTGATTACTCTCGTTATTGCTGTGGTTACTATTGTTGCGGTTATTGCCGCATCTTTGGGCATTGTAACTATTCCGTTTGTTGTTCCATACGCTTTATGGCTTATAACCGCCGCGTATGTTCTTTTAGCTTTGGGCGTTACGCTGAAAGGCTTGTAAAATTTATCGGCAAAATACATTTTAAAATATTTTGCCGATTTTTCTTTTTAAGAAAATTGATATAGATAAAATCGCACTGTTTTCGGCGTTATTGAACTTATATCAGCTATTGTGGCATGTATGCGGGATTATACAGTCAGAAAAAGACTATTTGCGGTAAATATTTTTAGAAAAAATATTAAGTTATAGGTATAAAATAAAAAAATTCAGTATTAGTAATTTACTCATTCAATATTGCGCTATCATAAACTACGCTAATTTAAAAAATTGTATGAATATTTATTAATATGGATTATTCAACCTGTTTTACTCTTGGCAGTCTGCATGAAAATGGGGCATAAAAAATATTTAGCAAAACAAGACTGTTTTTAAGGCAATAATATATTATAAAAAGGCTTGTGATTTTGGATATTCAGGCGAGTATTCGTATGTCGGCACGAGGGCAAAAACACAATAAAATGAGATTATAAAAAAGCAAAAGAGAGCTTGTATTCAGGTAATAAATATTCTTGCGAACCAATCAGAAAATAGAAGAGGAAGATAATAGAATTTATATTGAACGCTATGATTATAATCGGCGGTATTCCCCGCTATTGTTATTGGGTTTATGTTGGTTATCGGGGCGTATATGAGATTATATAGTAAAAAAATTATTTATATATTATCTTTTTAGAAACACAATAAAAGTGGGTAAAAAAATAAAGATGCGCGTTATTTTTTTTACAATATTATTGGAATAATTATCTTATATGCCATTTCATAAAGTTATCCAATCCCTTATCTACTAAAGGATAAGCCTTTTATAAAATGTATCCGCCCGCAGATCTTGCCTGATTTCTCATAACCATTTTGGCGGGAGAATATATTTCCATATTGTGATTGGCTTTATCTTGTTATCAGATAAAAATCAACTTTTTAATATAAATGATATTTGAAACTTTCGCTGCATAAACGCCGTTTATCCTAAAATGGCAGCGGTATGCTTCGTAAAGAATATTTATTAAAAGAAAAGATATGTCAAATAACGCTTAAACTTATAAAAAAATTTAATGTCAAATGTTGATATTTGACATTAAAATCTATTTTTCTCTAAAAATTACAGAACTGACAAAACGCCTCAATACTGCGGACTATTTGGGCGTTATTTCCGTCGGTCCCAAATATAACTGTCTTGGTCTTGCGATTTTGCCGTCAGGCTGTTCTTTAAATTCTATCCATTGCGCTATCCAGCCGGGGACTCTTCCTATGACAAATATCACCGCATACATCTCTTTCGGTATCCCAAGCGCGCGCAGTATAAGTCCGGAGTAAAAATCTATATTTGGATATAATCCGCGCTCTATAAAATATTCGTCATGCAGCGCAATCTCTTCAATCTTATTCGCAACCTCTATAAGTTTGCTGTCTATCTCGCGCTCTTTCATCAATTTTTCGCGGATATCTTTTAATATGGTAGCTCTCGGGTCAAAATTTTTATAAACTCTATGTCCAAAACCCATAAGCCTGAACGGATCATTTTTATCTTTGGCTTTAGCAATATATTTTTCAACATTTTTTACATCGCCTATCATTTCAAGCTGGCTTATTACAGACTCATTGGCACCACCGTGAGACCTGCCCCAAAGAGCGCATATTCCAGCGCTTATTGCCGCATACGGATGTGCATGAGTAGAAGCTACCGTTCTAACCGTAGTCGTAGAAGCGTTTTGCTCATGGTCGGCATGAAGCGTAAAAATCGTATCAAGCGCTTTTACCTCTATCGGCTTCAAATCTATATGGTCATGCGGATAAGCCCTTAACATATACAGTATATTTTCCGTAAATCCTCTGTCAAGATTTGGGTAAATGATAGGAAGTCCGCGGCTATATCTATACGAAAACGCTGCTATTGTGGGGATTTTGGCGACTATTCTTTTTGCCATCTCCATATATTCTTCAGGCGAGTCTATATCCAAATGGTCAAAATAAAACGCGGAAAGAGCCGAAACTGCCGCCGATAAAATAGCCATAGGGTGTGCATTATCGGGAAATGCGTCAAAAAGTTTTTTCATACCTTCATGCACAAAAGAGCGTTTTTTCAACTCAAGCCTGAACGCGTCTCTTTCGCTCTCTGAAGGAAGTTTTTTATATAGCAGCAAATAAGCGGTATCTACAAAACTTTTTTGCGTTGCAAGGTAAGAGATATCGTAACCTCTGTACATCAGCTTGCCTTTTGCGCCGTCTATATATGTTATCCTCGACCTGCATGACGCCGTTGATGTGAAGCCTCTATCCAGCATAAAAAGTCCGCTGTCTTTATAAAATGTCGCTATATCCACTACAGGCGCGCCCAAAGTCGGGTCTATGATATTATATTCAAAACTTTTTCCCGTACGATTATCCGTCATAGTAACGCTATTTTTTTTATCCATATTTTACACTCCTTATAATTTGTTGTATTATAAACAAATTACAATATATAAGACGGCAGTTTCTTTTTAGATGTAACTATATTACACACTACCTTTACCAACATGTTACTTTTGGTAATATAAATAGTTCTTGTGCGCTCTTTTTTCTACTGATCTGTTCTATGTTTACACTTTATACACTCTAAAAATTCGCCTTTTTTCAGTGATTTTTTTACCATAATCCCGCCGCATTCGGGACATTTTTCATTTGTAGGTTCGTTATTTGAGATAAATTTGCATTTTGGATAGTTAGAGCAGCCGAAAAATTTACCTCGCCTTGAAGTGCGCTCTATGATATCTCCGCCGCATTCGGGACACTTGACAAGAAGTTTAAGAGGTTCTTTTTTGGGAGTTTGGTTGATATTTTTTGTGTATTTGCATTTTGGATAATTGCTGCACGCTACAAATTCGCCGTATCTGCCTTTTCGTAAGACAAGTTCGCCGCCGCATTCAGGACATTTTTCGCCTGTGGGAATAGCGATTTTGACGCTTTGTATCTCTTTTTTACCTTTTAATATAAGTTCGTTAAACGGTGTGTAAAATTCATTCAAAACGCTCTGCCACTCTTTTTTTCCCTCCGCTACCAAATCCAGCATATCCTCCATAGAGGAAGTAAAGCCGCTGTCTACGATGTTTGGAAAGTGTTTTTCAAGTAATTCCGTAACCGTAAAAGCTATTTTAGTTGGAACAATCTGTTTTTTTTCTATATTGATATAATCGCGCGAAGTTAATATTGAAATCGTAGGCGCGTAAGTTGAAGGCCGTCCTATGCCCAAACTCTCCAGCTTGCTTATGAGGCTTGCTTCCGAATATCTCGCAGGAGGTTCGGTGAAATGCTGATTTGCTTCAATGTTTTCAAGTTTGATTGTCTCTTTTTCTTTTAATTCTGGCAATAGCGCATCTTTATCATTTCCGCCGTAAATTTTATAAAACCCGTCAAACAGCAATTTTCTGCCGTTAGCTTTAAATTTGCCGTTAGACGATGCAAATATGACGCTTTGCGACTCAAAAAGGGCGTTTGCCATCTGTGAAGCCAAAAAGCGGTTATATATCAGCGTGTAAAGTTTCAAATAGTCTGCTTCAAGGTATTTTGCGGCAATTTCAGGCGTAAAGTCAATAATTGTCGGGCGTATCGCTTCATGAGCTTCCTGTGCGCCCTTTGATTTGGTCGTATAAAATTTTGGTTTTTCGCTTAAATATTTTTTGCCGTAACTTTTTTCTATCTGCTCTCTTGCCGCACCCATCGCTTCTTTTGCGATATTCAGCGAATCCGTTCTCATGTAAGTGATAATACCGCTTATGCCGTTTGGAGTTTTTACTCCCTCATACAGTTTTTGCGCTATGCTCATGGTTTTTTTCGGCGAAAATCCCAAAAGAGAAGATGCGCTCTGCTGCATCGTTGAAGTCATGAACGGCGGAGGCGGAGCGGAAGTTCTACTCTTTTTTTCTATGGATTCTACGATATATGTTTTATCTTTCAGCGTATCTTTTATTTTTAGAGCCGCTGTTTCGTTCGTAATGCTTAATTTTTCTATTTTTTTGTTTTCAAATTCTATCAAAAGAGCTTCTATATTCGGCGCAAACAGCGCGTCTATACTCCAATACTCCTCTTTTTTGAAAGCTTCTATCTCTCTTTCTCTGTCCACCACTATTTTAAGAGCGGAAGATTGCACTCTGCCCGCACTTAAACCTTTTTGTATCTTTGTGCCAAGAAGCGGGGAGAGTTTGTAGCCTACTATTCTATCCAACAGTCTTCTCGCCTGCTGCGCGTTTACGCTGTCTATATTTATATGTCTTGGATTTTTCAAAGAATTCACAATCGCGCTTTTTGTTATCTCGTGAAATGCGATTCTGGGAAGTTTTTCCGGTTCTTTACCGATAGCGACCGCTATATGATAACCGATAGCCTCGCCCTCTCTATCCTCATCGGTCGCGATATATATCTCTTCGCTTTTTAAAGCGGCGGCTTTTATCTCTTTAACGATTGCGGCATGCTCTTTTTCTATTTTATATTCGGGTGTAAAAACGGATTGTTCTATTTTTATTCCGAAACTGCTTTTAGGCAAATCTCTCACATGCCCTTTGGATGCCAAGACAGAGTATTCGTTTCCTAAAAAATTTTTAATAGTTTTTGCTTTTGCAGGTGATTCTACTATGATTAATGATTTCAAAACAGACCTTTTTCTAAAGTAATTGTGGAATTCTATCAAAAAAGATATAAATATGTCTAAAATTTTTAAATTTGTTTGTAAAACTTTTGCGCATCTCCTTTTTTCTAAAATTTGCAATAAAAAAATATAAAAAAGTGTATAAAATTTGCACACCAAGCAGATAAGACGGCAAATTAATCATCATATTATTTTTATTTAATATGAAAAATGTTATATTAGCACTAATTTTTTTGTACAGTTAAGCCTGAATGATTATTATATGCCATTAGTAAAAGGTTCTTGATAATATAATTTGGGTTTTAAACGGTGGATTAGCAGCGCAAAATATCTCTTAAAAGGCAGGGCATAGTTGGTACGGCAAGAAATCTGCAAGAATAAAGGGCAAAAATTAGCATGCAAGAAACCAAATAAAAAAATGGCAAAAAGTCTTGATATTGTGGCAAATTTATATTGTAAATTTCGGAATTTAAAAGGTTAGGAACACTCTCATGGAAAAAAAGTTATATATAAGTGTTGTTGCGGCGGCTTTGTGCTTAAGCGGTTTATACGCAGCAGAGGAAGACAGTGTTGAAACGCTTGAGACAATTGAGGTTATAGAGGCTGCCGAAATAGAGCAGAACAGCAGGATTTCCGATACAGTTGATGAGCAATTTACAAGGGAAACCGGAGCCAAAAGTCTTAGTGAAGCGCTGCGGCAAGTACCGGGCATTGTAAGTACATTTTCAGAAGAAGGCGGCACCAGAGGCGGCGTCAATATAAGAGGATTTAACGGCATAAGAGTTCCTGTATTTGTAGACGGCATTCCCGTTTTTTCTCCTTATGATAAAAGCGTAGATGTTGCCAGAATTAACACCCTCGATATACATGAGATAACCATATCAAAAGGCTATACCTCTTCGCTGCTCGGCGCCAATACGCTGGGAGGCGCTATAAATATTGTCTCTAAAAGGCCTGTGGACGGCTTTGGCGGCGAATTGGGCGCCGGCATTTCAAGCTGGGGCGGACATGAGGAGAGCGCGAGCATAGGCATAGGCGAAGATACTTTTTATGCGTCTTTGTCGGCTTTGAACACACAAAGAGATGAATACGAACTTCCGCATAACTATGTTCCTGATGGCAACCAAAAACCTTATGGATATAAAAGAGAAAATGCTGATACAAAAGATTTGCAGGTCAATTTCAAAGTAGGACTTACGCCGAACGATACTGATGAGTATTCATTAAACTATATTTTACAGCAGGGTGAAAAAGGGCAGCCTCTTTATGCCGCTGATATTACTCAAGCGCCAAATCCTTTTGTGTCTAAATGGTATTGGAAAGATTTGGATAGAACAAGCTATTATGTTACCACTAAAACGAATTTTGACATTTACACCATAAGTTCGCGCTGGTATTACGACCAGTTTTACAGTTTTATAGATGATTATGGACATGAGCTGTCGTATAACCCCGATATAAAACTGACTCACAAGTATGACGATAGAACTTATGGAGCTATCGTAGAGGGCGATGTAAGACTTTCAGATGATAAGACATTTAAGGTGTCTGTCGCTCAAAAATATGATATCCATGAATATACGGCAAAAACTATATACGGCGATAATGAAAAAGAGACGATAAAAGGTCAAACGCTTTCTATTGGGGCTGAACACAGCTGGAAATTTAATGAAGAGTTTACTTGGGTTGTCGGAGTTGCTTATGATAAAAATAAAATTACAGAAGTAGAAACAGAATGTACAACAAGTAGTTGCCAGTATGTAGCGAATAACATCAGTGGCAAAACAAAAGAGACTGCAGCTTTTAGTCCTCAAACTATTCTTTATTATCAATTAAATAGAGATTTGATGTTTTACGGTTCCATATCCAAAAAGAGCAACATTCCTTCTATCAGACAAAGATACTCTACGGAAGATTGGCGGATTATACCAAATCCTGATTTGGAAGCAGAAGAGGCGGTTAATTACGAAATCGGAACAGAATATGTGTTAAATAACAGCCACCTTATTAAAGCGGCTGTCTTTTACGCAAAAACAGATGATTTTATAGTAATGCAAAATGACTTTAATTGGGTGGATGGTTACTATACGCAGTTTAGAAATGTCGGCGAAGAGACGCATAGGGGGGTTGAAATAGCGGTGAGTTCTTATTGGAATGACGCTTTCACGACAACCATATCATACTCTTATATAGACGCATCCATTAAAGACGATAATGTTACCAAACACTATGTAACCGATCTGCCTAAACATAATGTATATGCATCTTTGAAATACTCTCCTTATAGCGGCGTGGAAATTATTCCCATGGTAAGATATGAAAGCGAACGATATACTTCTGTGGGCAGCAACGAAAAAAGCGATGGTTTTACGCTTGCTGATATAAGAATAGCTTATCGTCCGATAGATGATTTGGAAATAAGCGGCGGCGTAAAAAATATATTTGATAAATACTACTATTACGATATCGGATATCCTCAAGAGGGCAGAAGTTATTACGCAAATATCAGATATAGTTTTTAAATATCAAAACCGTATTTAATTCAAATACGGTTTTTATTTAAGAGTTTTTTGTATTTTTATCTTATGAATTTTAGCTTTTGCTTATAAAGAGAAAAAGTCGCAAAAAATGGTAACATTATCGTCTTTTGCTTTCAAAATACAATAACATTTTTATATTACCTATGTTAAAATCTCTCCATGGATACAAATCTTTACACTGTCAAAAAACACGGCGGCGGTTTTAATATAACTCTTAGCGGTAGCGAACATGCTGTGTTTAAAGCGCATTTTGAGGGCAATCCCATACTTCCCGGTTTTATATTTTTGCATATATGCGAAAAAGCGGCGGGACATAAAATAGCCGAGGTTGTAAGGGCGAAGTTTATATCGTTCGCCAAACCCGATGATATTTTGGGATTAAATATTACTCAAAAAGATGAGGTTTTTTACGCAGTTTTTGAACATGATGGGAAAAAGATTTGCACAATCACATATAAAATATTTAAAGGGTAATTTTTGGATAATTCTATCTTGTCCGTAGATACTTCGTTTGTAACGATTGAGAGCATTACGGACGCAAAACATATACATGTAAGCGAGGATAAATCTTTCAAAGAAGAGATTAACGCTTCTCATAAATTTTTAACCGATACAATCAAAGAAGGCAAACCCATATACGGCGTTACGACAGGCTACGGCGACAGCGGAAAAAACTATTTGGATGCCAATGAAGCCGATTTGTTGCAGCAAAATCTTTACAGATATCATGGATGCGGGGTCGGCAGACTTCTGACTCCCGAAGTATCAAGATATGCTCTTATAGCGAGGCTTATTTCACTCTCAAAAGGTTATTCGGCGGTATCTTACGAACTTTTAAAGCGTTTTGAGCTTTTATTGAAATATGAGATATATCCCGCGATCCCCTCTCAAGGTTCTGTGGGAGCAAGCGGCGATTTGACTCCTTTATCGTATATAGCTGCTGTTATTGCAGGGGAGAGGGAAGCGTATTTTGAAGGAGAGATTCAAAAAACAGCCGACATTTATAAAAAGCTTGATATAAAACCATATCTGTTTAAGCCTAAAGAAGCGTTAGCGGTTATGAACGGCACAACCATAATGAGCGCTATAGCGCTTGCTTCAATACAAAAGTTTAAAATAACGCTTGACACTATGGAGTCATTTACGGCAGGTATGTATGAAGTGTTGCTCTGCGATATTACGCCGCTGGAAGAGTTTGTGCACAAAGTAAAACCATTTGATGGGCAGATAAGCGCTGCCGCGGCAATTTTAAATAAAATAAAAGACTCAAATCTTACGCATGGCAGAGATGAAAGATACGCTAAGTTTTTTGAAGATAATAACCTCAATATTCAGGACACCTACTCTATGCGCTGCGCGCCGCAGGTTTTAGGCGTTATAAGGGATAATTTGAAAATATCCGAAAAATGGGTAGAGCAGGAGATAAACTCCGTAAACGACAACCCTTTGATAGACGCTAAAAATAGAAAGATATACACTTCGGGCAATTTTTACGGCGGATATGTAGCGCATGCTATGGATACGCTTAAAATCTGCGCCGCTAACTTGGCGGATTTACTGGATAAAGAGTTTGCCCTGCTTGTGGATCATAAGTTTAACAGAGGTCTTGGCGAAAATCTAAAACTTAAAAAAGAGAACTTTTTCCACGGTTTTAAAGCAATGCAAATAACGCTAAGCTCGCTTTCTGCCGATGTCATCAAAAATACTGCCGCAGCATCCGTATATTCGCGCCCGACAGAATCTCTAAATCAAGACAAAGTCAGCATGGGAACAACGGCGGCTTTGGATTTTTCAAAAATGCTGCCCGATATAAAAAATATGTTAAGTATCGCGCTTATAGGACTTGCACAGGCAGTGGACATAAGAGGAGCGGATAAAGTATCCTCTTTTTTGCGCGCCAATCACGACAAAATACGCGCAGCCGTCCCCGCGCTTAAAGAGGACAGGAGAATGGACACGGATATAGATAAAATAGTAAAATTGATTGAGAGCAAGGCTTTGGCATGAGCAAAAGCGTTCTTATCACAGGTTCTACCGGCGCGATAGGCGAAGCGGCGGCAAAAGTATTTTTTGATAGAGGATATAAGCTTTTTTTACACTATAACAATAATGAGAAAAAAGCAAAAGAGATGGAACAAAGATTTGACGCATCGCTATTGCAATGGGATATGCGCGATGGCGAAACAATCAAAAAAGAGCTTGAAAACATTGATATAGATATTTTGGTAAATAATGCGGCTGTTACCGACGACGCGCATATATTTTGGATGGACGACAAACAGTGGGACAGCGTTATAGATACCAATTTAAACGGCACTTACCGCGTAACAAAAGCCGTTCTCAACAATATGATAAAAAATAGAAGCGGAGCGATTGTCAATATAGTTTCCATATCTGGCTTGATAGGCAATCTGGGACAGGCAAATTATGCCGCAAGCAAAGGAGCGGTTATAGCTTTCACAAAAACTCTCTGCCTTGATTTGGCAAGGTTTAATATCCGCGTCAATGCCGTAGCGCCCGGTATTATTCGCTCTAATATGTCTAAAAATATAGATGAAAAAAGTTATCAAAAGATTATTCCGCTCGGACGATTCGGCGAACCCGAAGAGGTTGCGGAGGCGGTTCTTTTTCTATCCGAAGCAAAATATATAAGCGGTGAAGTTTTAAATGTGAGCGGCGGAATGGTTCGCTGAATGCTTACACTCTTTTCTATCGTTTACGGTCCTTTGGTAGTATGGCTCACAGATTCGTTTGACGATAAAATTTCAGCAGCGGTTGTTTTGATTATAAGCGGCGGATTGATTATTGTGCATGCGGTAAAAAAAAGCCCTGCATGGATTATCCCGTTTATCTATTTGATTATCTCCTTAGGGACGCTTATTTTTGGCGAGAGCATTTGGCTTAAATTTGGACCGCTTACTATCTCTTTGGGGGTTAGTATGCTTTTAAGCATGCGCGGAACGGCTATGATGCAAGATTTTATTAAAAATCAGAAATTTTTTCCGCGCATTAAAAACAACTTGATAGGTTTTAGCGCGCCGATTTGGATAAGTGCGGCATGGATAAATGTAGCTTTACATATCGGCTTTTTAGCGTTTGCTTCAAAATGGCTTTGGGCTTTTTATGTATCTGTAGGCTGGTACGCGGTATTTGCGCTTGGCGCGGCTGCGTGCTTGTTTTTGCAAAAGAGGCGTCATGATTAGGACGCTTTTTTTACTTGCGGTATTCATGCCGCTTTTCGCAGAAAAAATAGAGTTTTTGGAAACGCGCTATATTGAAGCGCTAAATGAAAAAACCGTAAGAGCGGGCGAGATAGAGTTTGAAGCCAATAAAGCTTCTATCCGTTATTTCCCGCCGCATGAACGAAAAATAACGCTTGAAAACAATACCGTTACTACGCAAACCAAAGATTTGATTGTGCAAAAAAGTGTAAAAGAGGAGCAAAATACCGCATACATGTTTATCATTTTCAAAGCGGTGTTTGAAAACGACGAAACCGAGCTTGGAAAATTTTTTAAAATAACAAAAGAGGACGCGGATGTCGTTTTGACGCCTCTTTCAACTTCCGCGCCCGTATCTAAAATAATCTACTCCCGCGATAAAGATAAAATAAAAAAGATTGAAATTTTCTTATGGGACGATTCAAGGATAATTATTGATGTGGTTAAAAAGAGGTAGCTTAGCCGCTGTTTTTATCCTGCTCGCATTTTTTGTTTATGCGCTTGATATACAAAACAAACTCTCCTCCTCCTTTTATGTTTTGCTGCCTGATGGCGATTCAAAAGAGACGCTTTTGCTTTATCAAACCATAGAACACGCCCAACATGTGGTGCTTGCCGCTAAAAGCGAGGATATGCCGCAAATACTTGAAAAGATAGAACGGCTAAAAGGCTACGGTAAATTATCAAGCGAAGAGAGTCTGAATTTCTCAAAAGAGTACCGATTTTATCTCGCGTCCATGCCCGAAACTCTGCCAAATTATGAACAGATAAAAGAAAAACTTGCCAATTTAAAGCAGGAACTTTTAGAAGGTTTTGCGCTCAACATAGACAAAAACGATCCGCTTTATTTATTTAAAGATACAAAAACGACCACAGTTTTACCATCAATAGAAGGCTTTGAAACAAGCACTGTTTTTAAACTTGATATAACGCCCGACGAATACAAAGAGTACTACAACGCGCTTTTGGATATTGCAAAAGATAAGGAAGCTTTTATTTTTTCGCCATTTTTTTATCAAGTGGAAAATGCTAAGATTTTCAGTTCGCAGGTCAAATTTATACTCTCTCTTTCCGCAATTATTTTGGCGCTTTTATATCTATACTGGTTAAAACAGCCCATTCTTTTAATATGCGTAATTTTGACGCTTTTAAGCGCGGGAGTTTTTTCTCAGGTTGTAGCGGCTCTTATTTGGAATGAGATTTCGCTTTACTCTTTGATATTTGCCGCGGCAGTCGGCACCATCTCAATTGACTACATGTTTCACTATTATATTTTAGGGCTTTATAAAAAACCGTCCTTTTCCAAAAGCGTTTTTTTTGGATTTTTTACTACATTTGCCACATTTATAGCTTTAAGTTTGGTAAATTTCACGCTTATATCTCAAATAGCTTTGACTTCTGCCGCCGCACTTTTATTTGCATATTTATCATTCGCGTTTATCTATCCGTATCTTGGATTCGGCGAAGCAAAAAACGGCGGTTTTGAGTTTGAGGGCAAAAAAATATTAAATCCGCTTTTTGTCTGTATCGCCAGTCTTGTTATTATTATTTTATCGCCGCTTTGGATGCGTTTTGATTACGACATAAAGGCGTTGGATATAAAAAACCACTCTTTGGATGCCAAAGCCGAAATGATAAATTCGGCAAATCAAACAGCCGTACTCCTAAAAGCCGATTCGCTTGATGAATTGATACAAAAAGCGAAACTTTTACAAAAACAGGGTGCAGTTTTTAGTGCGGCTTCACTGTTAGGCGAAAAAGAATATCAACAAAAATTATCAAAAATGAAAGAGTTTGATTTTGCCTCTTTAAAAAACAACATAAACGCCGCCGCGCTTTCGCTTGGCTTTAAAAGCGGTTATTTTGATAATGCTTACCCCAACGCGCTGCTTTATCCAAAAGCGCCGTTTTATCCAAAAGAGTTTTTAAGCGGCAGTCAAATCATACAATTTAAGGATAAGTTTTACGCTTCGGGCTATTACGCGGGCGGTAAGAATAGCGATATTACGGAGGTAAGCTCTGCGCGCCTTTTTGAAAAAGAGCTGCTGCAAGTGCGCAAAGAACTTATTTTTGCGGGTTGTTTTACAGTTGTTTTGATTGTTTTGATAACTCTTTTTGCAGCGCGTAAAGCTTTTTTGAAGGCTTTTGGTTTTATATTTGCCCCTTTGGCTTTTTGTCTTTGTATATTTATTTTTACCGAGATAACCATACTTCATGTTTTTATGCTTGTCATTGTTGCAGCTATGAGCGTGGATTACGGCATTTACAGCGTATCGGGAGGCGGGAAAAAAGTCAAGAAGGCTATATGCTATTCGCTTTTGAGTACGGTTGCCGGTTTCGGCGTACTTGCTTTTAGCTTTATATCATCCATGAGAGCTGTCGGCATAACGGCTCTTTGCGCATGTTTTATGATAATGATACTTTTATATTTTATGAAGGCAAAAAATGAAATTGATACTTGACAATGAAGATTTGACGCAAAAAATTTACGAAGTAATCGAACAAAACTGTAAAATTAAAGAGCTTGAAAATGAAAGCGGCTTAATTGGACATGATAGTAAATTTGAGAGCGCAATAGCGATATTTCAAGCTTTGTATTCAAATGCAAAAGCTATTCTTTACGATACTTCCCACAAATATTTAGATACAAAATTAAAAGAAGAGATGCGTCTGCCTCTACTCAAAAGCGGTTCAAAAGAGGAGAAGTTTTGCAATATTGATTATGATATTATGCTTTTTACCTCAGGTACCACAGGCATGCCCGCAGGCGTTTTCAAAACCAAAAAACATATACAAAACGAGATAGAGGTTTTGGCAAAACTTTTCAATCCGTACGGCATAATTAAAATGGCGGCGTCAGTGCCATTTATACATATTTACGGCATATTGATGCTGACATTGGCAAAACTTTTGGATATTGACCTGCGTTTTCGCGAACGCTTTTTGCCTGCCGACCTTGCGGCTTTGGCAGATAAAAATACCCTTGTAGCCACAACGCCTTTATATATAAATGCTCTTTTACAAATGAGTGAAACATACGATTTCGGCGGGGCTTTGTTTGTAAGTTCAACCGCACCTTTATCCGATGTGAGCGCGGGAGAATTTTGCAAAAGATTTAATGCAAATCTCATCCAGCTTTACGGCTCCACCGAAACAGGCGGCATAGCGTATAGAAAAAACGGAGAGAGTTTATGGCAGCCTTTGGACGGCGTCATTTGCACAAAGGCAAAAGACGGCTGTTTGCATGTGCGCTCGCCTTGGGTCAGCGACTATTCGTATGAGGGCAAGCTTAAATATCTCGGCGGCGAAATAAAAACTTTTGACGAAGTAGAGTTTGAAGGAGAAAAGTTCGAATTAAAAGGCAGACAGTCAAATATCATAAAAATCGGCGGCAAAAGACTATCAGTAATACAAATAGAGAACATTATTGAAACTCACCCGAAAATCAAAGCCGCACTTATTGATGTTATTAAAAACAGTGATGAAAATTCGCTGAAAGATGAAAATCTGCTCGTATATATAGAGGGTGAAAAACCTGCCGCAAACGAACTTAAAAACCTCATCAAAAAAGAGTTCGGCGTTATTAATATACCGATGAAAATTATTATGGTTGAAAAAATCCCAAAATCGCAGATAGGCAAAAAAATAAGAAATTTTAAAAATCTAAGCTTGATTTAACGCCCCCGCATAAAAATGCGGGAAAGCGGTTAAAATTTGAAATTATAACCCAGATAAACTCCCAAACTAAATTGATATGGTCTTATATTGATATCATAATTTCTTGAATTAATTTGTCTGCTACCGACGGTTTTTTCTTTGTAAAAAGAGTAATTTGTTTTTAAGCCGAACTCTATCTCGTTATGCAGATTCAGGTCATAAATAGCGCCTGCTTTACCGCCTATGTCAAATCCGTCATATGTTGCCGAATAATCATCAATCCGTAATTTCATATTAGCATAGCCTAATGTGCCGCCGCCTACAAATCTAAAGTCTCCCGCTTTAGCAAATACCGCGTCATAACCCAGCAATATTTTGCTTACTTTATCGGAAAACTCTTTGTAGCCGTCGTTGTTTTCAGCTTTTGTATTTCTTTGATACGAAACATACGCTTTCATATCCGAATTTTTAAAATACCATCCTATCTTAACGCCGTAATCAAATACGCCGTCATCATAATCATCATATTCGTCCAAGATATAACCCTCGTACTTGCGGCCATTTACCTGATCTTCCAAAATGGTATCCAAATAGGTATAACTGAAAGAATATCCTCCCTCAACACCAATAAACAATCCGCTGCTTTTTCCGGCATCCGCACCATAATCATCAGCACAGAGCGGCATCGCCGCCAATAGAAAACCGAGCGGCAATAAATATATTTTTTTCAAAGTATCTCCTTTAATTAATATCGGCGAATTGTATTTATTCCATACTTATATCTTGCTGAATGATATAGGGGAAACTTCTTTTCAAGTTCTTCAAAGGGGGATAAAATGAGAGTTGATTTTAAGCTTCGGCTTAAAATCAGGTTGAGAAAGAAACTCAAGCGACTACTCAAGAGTTTCTTTCGAAAAATCTTTTTTTAAGCAGACGGGGAGAAATCCCCGCCTCTTAAATTTAACTCAAATTATATCATTTTTTTTTAAGAACCGCAAGTTTTAGCCGTTCTTGCGCAAACAAAAAAACGGCGTATTAAAAAAGTAAGGAGTAACAGATGGCAAAATGGAGTAAAACCACAAACACCGATTTGTTTGAAGTATTCGGATTTCCGATTTTTACTCAAAGGGATTGGAATAAAAGAGACGACTACAGAAAAAAGATACATATCTTTTTAAAGTCGTTTACAAGAGAGGAACTCGAAGAACGCCTTGCAAAAGCGTTACAGAGCGTTAAAAAAGAGGGTTTATAATAACCCCTTAAGGAGTAAAAAAATGAAAAAAATGGTTATCTTAGCTATGTTTATCGGCTTTTTATCCGCCGAAAACATTGAAGGCTTCAGGGATATAAGATGGGGCGAAGGAATAGAGAAACTCGACAACTATACAATCATTTATGATAACAAAACAAGTAAGGTTATCACGGCAATAAAAAATGATGAAAAACTTGTAATAGGCGATGCAAATATCAGCGAAGTTGAATACTACTTTTTTGACAACGCTCTTTATGCCGTTAATGTTAAATATAGCAATGCCGCAAACAACGATATTATAATGCAAACGGTTGAAAAAAAATACGGCTTGGATTATAAAAACAATAAAATTCATAGCAGTTATAAAGACGGCTATAAAATTCAGGGCGATAAAATAACCGAAAATATTGAATATTATTCTTATCCAAATCCCAACAGCCCAACAACATGGGATGTTTATAAAAGAAATTCAGCAATTATGAGCAAATGCGATTACGCTTATACCTGCAAAATGGAATTAGTAAACAGAAAAATACTTCAAAAAGCCGCAGATTATGCAAAAAAAATCCGAAAAATTATAGAAAACGAGGCAAAAAAGAGTATAGATAAAGGGCTTAACGACTTGTAAGCCTTAAAAAAATATCACTCCGCGTTCTTCGTAAGGGTGTGAATAAAGGGCTTACGGCTTGTAAGCCCTAAAAAATTATCCAAAAAGCTTAAAACATGGCTTTTTGTGATTTCCCTCATAAAGCATAGGATATCTTATATGTCGTACAATCTTATCCAATTCAGTTTCTAATTGCTCAATCTTCTCTTTTAAAGTTTTTATCTCTTCTTCCATCTCTTTGAGTTTTTTATTTTCTTTTTTCATTGTCTATATCCTCCGATAAGCGCTCTTTCATACCGCCGCTTATATCAATCAGCAGTCTTCCCAATAAATCAAGCGCAGTGTTGTTATGCTTTCCTATCTCGCAGTCATGATATGCCGCTTCGGATAAAACAGACAAAATCTTCGCTATAGCTTCTATATCAGCCACAGCGTAATTTATAATATCAAGTCTATTTTGAAATATGTTTTTGTTTCCTGCTCTCCACCGTTAGTTTGCAAGGTGGCGATTTCAAATCCCACCCTTCCAAATTCCTCAAAATCTGCCTTGTGAGTATCTATTAAGCGAACAATGCTCTTTTGCTCATTGCCCGTATACTCGGTAATAACTCTATGACTTACAACAGGTATGCCGCTTTGTAGTGTGATTAGTTGTATTTTCACCTTTCTAATAAAATTATATCCCAAAACACTAAAAAATATCACTCCGCTGTGCTGCATGACACCTTTTAAGAGACAAACAAAATGTTCCCTTAAAAGGAACAAATAAGTAAAAATAGTATATACTTTACTTATGAGAATAATAGCTAAGCGCACATTGGTGGAGTTTTATACCAAATACCCCGAAACTAAAACGGCTTTGGAGATTTGGCATTCAAATGTTAAAAATGCTCTTTGGAACACTTCTTTGGATATTAAGAGCGAATACGCTTCAGCGTCTTTTCTCAAAGATAATCGCGTAGTTTTTAATATCAAAGGCAATAGTTTCAGATTGGTTGTTCATGTGGATTATAAAAGAGCGATAGTAAGAGTAAAGTTTATAGGCACTCATTAAGAATATGACAAAATAGACGCAGGAGAGATAAAATGAAAAATATCAAAGTGATAAAAACCCCAAAAGAGTACGACGCGGCTTTACAAAGAGTTAACGAACTTATGGAGATAGACCCTCAAATAGATACGGCTTTAAGCGACGAATTGGAAGTTTTGAGCATACTTATAGAACATTATGAAGAAAAACATTGGGCTATAGACGAACCTGACCCTATAGAGGTTATAAAATATATCATGGCGGAAAAAAACTTGAAACAAAAAGATTTGATTCCGATCATAGGTTCAAAAAGCAAAGTATCCGAACTTTTAAACCGCAAAATAGGACTTTCAACTGCAATGATTTCAAATCTTCACGATAAATTGAAAATCCCGCTTGAAGTACTGTTTAAAGATATATCGAAAACTTCTTAAAAATAGAAAGAAGGATAAAATTGCCGCCGATTTGACTGCTTAACGGCTTGCTTATAAAACTGCTTTAACAATGAATAAACTCTTTATTCAATTCATGAGGATTGAAATATTAATTCAATTTTTATTTTGCCTGCTTTTATAAAAAACTGTAAAATTTTTGAAATATTCATGCAGTTATACCGGCATGGTTTATCGTTTTTCTTTTTGCATCATGACAATATATACATGTAAAGCGTCGATAGCCGCGGGCGTTATGCCGCTGATTTCGCTTGCGGCAAACAAAGTCGGGGGATTGAAGCGTTTAAGTTTTTCGGCGGCTTCGTTGCCAAGTCCGCTTACTTTTGCAAAATCAATATCCACAGGGATTTTTACCTCCAGCATTTTGCGCATTGAAGCTATCTGTTCTTCTTGTTTTTGTATATAATTTTTATATTTGGCGGCAATCAATATCTGCTCTTTTGCCTCATCTTCAAAATTCGCCAAAGAGGGCAGCAGTTTCTCTAATTTTTCGGCAGTAAAACTTTTTCTTGCCGCTATTTTTTGATAAGTTGTTTTATCATTTATGCCCTCTTCTTCCAAAGAGGCTAAAAATGCTGTATTTTCTTTTGAAGGAGTTAAAAAGTTATTTTCCAAAAGCTCCAATCCCGCGCGCGTTTGTTCTATTTTACGGCGCGTTTTGGAATATGTATACTCGTCTATCAAACCAAATTTATATCCGTACCCTATGAGCCTTATGTCCGCATTATCTTCGCGCAGCAAAAGCCTGTATTCGGCGCGGGAAGTGAACATTCTGTAAGGCTCTTTCGTACCTTTGGTTACAAGGTCGTCTATCATGACGCCGATGTACGCTTCGTCTCGGCGCAAAACAAACGGCTCTTTCTCTTCATATGACAAAACGGCATTTATTCCTGCTATCAAGCCTTGCGCCGCCGCCTCTTCATATCCCGTCGTGCCGTTTATCTGTCCCGCGCAGTAAAGCCCTTTTATCTTTTTTGTTTCAAGCGTGTGTTTAAGTTCGGTAGGCTCTACATAATCATACTCTATCGCATATCCGTAGCGCACAACTTTAGCCTCTTCAAGTCCCGGTATCGTGTGCAAAAAACTTAACTGTACATCGGGCGGAAGCGAAGTTGAAAGTCCGTTTAAGTAATACTCGCTTGCTTCTTTTGTCTGCGGTTCTACGAAAATATGATGGCGCTCCTTATCTGCAAAACGGTTTATCTTGTCCTCAATACTTGGGCAGTATCTTGGTCCCACGCCCTCTATCTGTCCCGTAAAAAGCGGCGCGCGGTGGAAATTATTCCGTATTATCTCATGCGTTGCGTTGTTTGTATATGTTATAAAGCAGGGAAGCTGAAAAGGGTTAAAATTTACTTTGTTTGTTCTAAAACTCATAGGAAGAGGATTTTCGTCTCCGCCTTGGCTTTGCATTTTGGTAAAATCTATGCTTTTAGCGTCTATTCTTGGGCAGGTTCCAGTTTTTAATCTTCCAAGCGACAGCCCCAGATTTTTCAAAGAGTCTGACAGCGTATTTGAGGCAAATTCTCCGGTTCTGCCCGCGTTTTGGCGAAACTCGCCTATATGTATAAGTCCTTTTAAAAAAGTGCCTGTTGTTATAATAATTTTTTTGGCGTAATATTTATTTTGGATATGCGTCAAAACGCCGACCGCTTCGCCATTTTGCGTGAGTATCTCTTCTGCTGTCTCTTGAGCGGCGTCTAAATTTTTAGTATTTAATATGGTATTTCGCATAAAGATGCGGTATCTGTCCATGTCTATCTGCGCTCTTGTGCCTCGCACGGCGGGACCTTTGGACTCGTTTAAAACGCGAAACTGTATCCCTGCCGCGTCCGTTGCAAGCGCCATTTGTCCGCCCAAAGCGTCAAGCTCTTTGGTCAAATGCCCCTTGCCGAGTCCTCCTATGGCAGGGTTACAGCTGGCGGCTCCTATCTGTTCGACTAAAATAGTAAGAAGCAGCGTTTTTTTACCCATCTTAGCGCATGCCAAAGAGGCTTCAATACCTGCATGCCCGCCGCCTATAACGATAATATCATATTCCATCTGTTCCTCAAAAGAGCTAAAATTTTTAGAGGAGGTATTGTAGCATAAAAATAGCTGAGAGCAATAAAATTCCGATATAGTGGTTAGGGCAAAGAATGAAGTTTTATATTGGCAAATATTAAAATAAAATACTATTTGGATATAAAAACATTAAGAAAATATAAATTTTGTATGCTATAATAAAAAAATTTTAATTTCGCGGAAATATCCGGATATTGGCGGTTTTTGACGCGACAAACTTGAAAGGCAGAGAATGTTTACAGGACTTATCAGAGAGTGTGCCAGAACACTTTCATATAAAGGTAATATTTTATGGCTTAGTGCGCAATATCGACCGAATATCGGAGATAGCATCGCCGTAAACGGCGCGTGCTTAACAGTGGTAGAGGCAAAAACAGGGGGTTTCAAAGTGGAGCTTTCACACGAAAGCCGAGAAACTTTGGCAACGGAGAATTTTAAAGGTTTGGTTCATATAGAACCTGCGATGGTGATTGGAAGCCGTGTAGACGGGCATTTGTTGCAAGGGCATGTAGATGCTGTCGGCGAGATAACCAGTATAGAAAAAGATGAAAATGCTACAAACTTTTTTGTCAAAACGCAAAAGGATATTATGAAATTTATCTCTCCCAAAGGAAGTATCGCGATTGACGGCGTAAGTCTTACGGTAAATGATGTCGGTGAAGACGATACTTTCAGATTGACTATCATTTCGCATACTATGCGTCAAACGCTTTTTAGCGCGTATAAGGTTGGGCGCAGGGTAAATATAGAGACCGATATGATAGCGCGGTATCTTTTCAACTTTGCGCAAAACAAAGACGGTGTTTTAAAATGGAATGATGTAGACAGGATGGTAGCACTGTATTAGATGAGAGAGGTTTTCGCGCAGGAGTGGGTAAAAATCATCACAAGCGATAGATTTGGCGGTGTGAGCGAAGGCGCGTACGAAAGCCTGAATCTCGGGCTTCATGTAGGCGATAAACCCTCATGTGTGCAAAAAAACAGGGAGATTTTCGCTTCATATTTCGGCGTAAACGCAAAAGAGTTATGCTTCATGAAACAGATGCACAGTTCCGCAATCGCGATAGCAAAAAAAGGCGAAACGCCCAAAGCCGACGCACTGATAACCAAAGAGAAAAATTTAATTTTATGCGTTATGGTCGCTGACTGCATACCTGTTGTATTGTACGATAATGATAAAAAAACCGTTGCCGTTATACATGCGGGGCGTAAAGGGATATTTTCAGGTATTATCTCAAATGTTTGCGAAGCAATGAGAACAGAATTCGGCATAAAAGAGTTAAATGCTTATATCGGCGTTTCTATCCGTTCTTGCTGCTATGAAATACAAGGCGAAGTTTTAAGCGAAGCTGCAAAGAGGTTTGCATATGCGCTAAGTAACAGAGATGGGCGGTATTTTCTTTCACTGCAAACAATTCTCAAAAGGCAGTTATATGAAAACGGTATTGTTGATATTACCGACGATGGTATCTGTTCTTGTTGTGACAAAAACTACTTTTCGTACAGGCGCGAGAATACATGCGGACGATTTGCGGTGGGAGTAAAAATATTATAAACAGTCTGCCAATTTTGTTATTTCCGTGGCTAACTTCCGTCATTGATAGCTGACGAAATCAGTGCATTAATCCACAGCACTACTCTGTCATTGCGAGCCGCTTGCGGCGAAACAACCCAGAAAACAATATTTTAGTAATTCGAGCAAAGTTTTTTTATTTATCTTTATTTTTTAATTTCAAAATGACATAGTTCTATGCCATAAAATCAATATTCTTTTTTTCATCATTTCCATCTCTCCGTCATTGCGAGGAGTGCGAAGCACGACGAAGCAATCTGGAATAATAAATAAAATAATTATCTATTTTTTTCAAATGATACTCTTTTTGTTGTTATAGGATATGGATTGCCACGCCACTTCGTGTCTCGCAATGACGGAAGAAGAGGCATGTACTTTATATTGAGCGCAGTTAATGGAGTGTTTTTTTGGATTCGTCGTTCCTCCTCGCAATGACGAAAAAAAGAAAAGATTGCACGATAAAGTGCATGGATTGTTCCTCGCAATGACAAAGAGGGTGTCTTTTTGACATTGATTGCTTCCCGCTTTATAAATTCGCAGTTACAATGACGGAAAACAGATATTAATAGATATTCTCCGTCATTGCGAGGAGTGCAAAGCATAACGAAGCAATCCAGCAACACGAAGTATTTAATGTTTTAATCTAAAATAAAAAGTTTTTGGATAATGTTTATATATTTTATAACTTTTAACAATTCCTCTGGATTGTTGCGCTTTCGCAATGACAAAATCAACCAAAACGGCGCTAAATGATCAATATATGCAAAAAATTAAAACGGTTTTATACTCTCATCATAAAGTTTTTTGTATTTTTGAAGCTGTTCCTTGATGTGCGCTATCACGCTTTGCGGTGCGTAGGGCAAAAGGTGGACGATTTCCCTTACCTCTTTTGACTGTTTGTAGTTATAATCTGTGGAGTATTCCAAATCAAATGTAAAAAGCTCCTGCTCTTCAACGCCGAGCGCTTCAGCTTATATATGGGATAAGTTCTGTTTTTATCTCTCTTTTGCCGTAAAGATAACCCAAAATAGTGTAAAAAGAGGGTGTTTCTCCCGTGCGTTTTATCTTTGGCTCAAGCGCGGTAAGTTTACTTGCAAACTCTTTTTTGGACATATTTTTTTCTGCCAAAATATAGTTAATTTTTTCCCAAACTTCCACTAAATATCCTTAGTCGTTTTGA
>JAISNU010000068.1 GCA_031276075.1 Campylobacteraceae bacterium | reverse complement strand
TTAAAAACTCTTGAAAGATAGATAGAATCTTTTAGTAGAAAATATACTATCAAAACCAACAAAAATATGGAAGTTACGATAAATACGCCCGTTGCAAGCAAAGTAAGCGGATTGTCGTAATCAATGTTTGTGCAGATTTTCACCAAAAAAAGAGTTTCATTCTCAAACATTAGCAATGATAATAAAATAAAAAGTACCGCCGCAAAGTAGAAATTCGCTCTATTGTAAAATATTTTCATGTCGTTTGCGGCTTGCGAGAGCTTAAATCGTCCGAAAAGTTCTATTAAAATGCCGATAAATATTGCGCCAAAGCTTGCGAGAATAAGTATATTTCGGCTGCTTAAAGGATAAAAATCATCTCTTCTTAGGCACGGCGCACCCGCATCATACCGCGCTTTTATGTATAACAAAAATATGCCCAAAAGTATGAGCAAAATCCCGCCGCTCGAAATAAGACCTGCCTTTTTTATCTCACTTTGCATAAACGCTCCTTAATGTAAAAAATTAAAAAATGATTGAAAATAAAATGTTTTGACAAATCAAAACAGCATCTGTTTTGTTTGTAAGCTGTATTTAAACGGAGGTTTTCAAAACCAACAAATATGGCGGTTTTTTGCAATTTTTACCTTTTGGAAAAGGGAAACTAAAACGAAATTATATAAGTCATTTTAGTTTCTAAAATTATGGGGAATATAATAATGAAAAAAGGCTTACGAATTTATTAAGTTTATATATTTATCTTTTTTATTATACATGAGTGTAAAGTAAATTTCTTTATCAAAACTTATCCTCTCAAATACTCCTGCAAGGATTTAGGCTCCAATCCACCATCTTTTTGCAGATTTGTTATCGCTTCTATCGCTACAAACGCTTCTGAGACAGTCGTAAAATATGGTATATTAAGCCTTAAAACACTCTGTCTTATCTTTTTGGCGTCATCTTTGCTGGATTTATTGTCGCTTGTGTTTATGACTAATGCGATATCTTTGTTTTTAAGTTTATCTTCAATATTCGGACGCCCTTCGCTGACTTTATAAACAAACTCTGCTTCAAGCCCCGCGTCGATTAACGCTTTATGCGTACCGCCTGTAGCGATAATGGAAAATCCTATCTCTTTAAAACTCTCTCCAAGCCTTTTGGCGAAAATCTTATCGGCATCGGTCAAAGATAAAAATATCGTACCGCTTTTTGGCAGTACATTGCCCGCGGCGATTTGACTTTTGGCAAACGAATCGGCAAAACTTTTGCTGATACCCATAACTTCGCCGGTTGACTTCATCTCGGGTCCCAATATCGTATCTGCGCCTTGAAGCCTGTTAAATGGAAAAACCGCCTCTTTCACTGCCACATAGTTTTTAATTTTGGTTTTAAGTATGCCCTCTTCTTCATAAACTACGCTAAATTTATCGTAAAATTTAAGCGCCTCTTTCAAATTTCCCTGATACATAACGCGCGTGGCAACTTTTGCCATCGGAATACCTGTAGCTTTACTGACAAACGGCACAGTTCTGCTTGCTCTTGGATTTACCTCTATCATATAGATATCGTCTTGATAAATGGCATATTGTATATTCATAAGTCCGATGACGCCGAGATTTATAGCGATTTGCCTTGTTTGGCGTTCTACTTTTTTGACTATTTTAGGAGATAAACTAACAGCAGGCAGCGAGCAAGCGCTATCGCCGCTGTGAATACCTGCCTCTTCTATATGCTGCATAATTCCGCCGATATAAACATCTTTACCGTCGCTTATCGCGTCCACATCAAGTTCTATGGCGCGGTCTAAAAATTGGTCTATCAAAACGGGAGATTGGTGGCTGACATTGACCGCTTCTTTCATGTAAAGCTTCAATTCGTTCTCGTTATAAACTATCCTCATGGCGCGCCCGCCGAGAACATAACTTGGACGCACAAGCACGGGATAGCCTATGATATTGGCTTTTTCTATCGCCTCTTCCTCGCTTAAAGCAGTAGCGTTTTGAGGCTGGTTGATATTATTCTCTTTGATAAATTTTGAGAATTTTTCCCTATCCTCGGCTATATCTATCACATGAGCGCTCGTGCCGATAATCTTAGCTCCCGAAGCTGTTAATTGTTTGGCAAGTTTAAGCGGAGTTTGACCGCCGAAATGGACAATAACGCCGTCGGGATTTTCAAGTTCTACAACGCTTCTTACATGTTCAAAGTCAATAGGTTCAAAATAGAGAATATCGCTCGTATCATAATCAGTAGAAACCGTCTCCGGATTGCAGTTATACATAACAGTTTCAACGCCCATATCTTTAAGCGCATACGCCGCATGAACGCAGCAATAGTCAAATTCTATGCCCTGTCCTATTCTGTTCGGACCGCCGCCTATTATCAATACCTTTTTTTTATCGCTGCTTTTACTAACAGCATCACCACTGTTAGCTGTTATGTTAGTTGTTGAGTAAAGATACGGGGTGAGCGCTTCAAACTCCGCAGCGCATGTATCTACATTATTATATTCAAGGAAAATGCCGGCTTTGTTTCTTGCGTAATATATATCGTTTTGCGTTAGCGCGAGATTGTCTTTGTCGTTAATGATTGAGGCTATCATTTCATCGGAAAATCCGTAAGTCTTCGCAAATCTCAAAAGCTTTGGATTACTTAAAATCCTCATATCTATCTCGTTTTCAAAAGCGGCAATTTCTGCAATCTGTCTCAAAAACCAAGCGTCTATTTGACATAATTTATGCACCTCTTCAATAGAAAATCCACGGCGGAACGCCTCCGCGATATAAAGCAGCCTGTTAGCGTTAGCCCTTCTAATCTCGCTTATTAATATATCGTCTTTGCAGGTAAGTTTATTGAATCCGTAAAGTCCGGTTTCAAGCGAGCAGAGCGCTTTTTGTAAAGACTCTTTGAAAGTCCTGCCTATCGCCATCACCTCTCCGACGCTTTTCATGGAGGTAGTAAGCGTGGATTCGGCTAAAGGAAATTTTTCAAATGTAAAGCGCGGAATTTTTGTAACGATATAATCAATCACAGGTTCAAAACTTGCCGCCGTGCCGGTAATATCGTTTTTTATCTCATCAAGCGTAAATCCCACAGCTAACAGCGTTGCTACTTTTGCGATAGGATAGCCAGTAGCTTTTGAAGCTAACGCAGATGAGCGCGAAACGCGCGGATTCATCTCTATGACGGTCATGCGTCCGGTTTTGGGATTGAGGGCAAACTGCACATTGCTTCCGCCCGTATCCACGCCTATTTCGCGCAAAATCGCAAACGAAGCGTTCCTCATCTTTTGATACTCTTTATCCGTAAGCGTCAATGCGGGCGCGATAGTTATACTGTCCCCCGTATGAACGCCCATAGGGTCAAGGTTTTCTATGGAGCAGACAATAATGCAGTTGTCGCATCTGTCTCTGATAACCTCCATTTCATACTCTTTCCAGCCAAGCAAAGACTCTTCTATAAGTATTTCGTTAATCGGACTTATATCTATGCCGCGCGAAGCCAAATCTTTAAACTCGTCTATATTGTACGCTACGCCGCTCCCGCCGCCAGCTAATGTATAAGAAGCTCTGATAATAAGCGGAAATCCTATCTCTTCCGCCGCTTTTAAAGCCTCGTCAAGCGTGTAAGCATAGCGGGATTTGGGTAAATCCATGCCTATTTTTATCATAGCCTCTTTGAAAGCTTGTCTGTCTTCGCCTTTTTTTATCGCTTCGGGATTTGCGCCTAAAAATTTTACGGCTGCGATTTTACCGCTTTCATAAAGCTTCATAGCGGTATTAAGCGCGGTTTGACCGCCCATTGTAGGTAAAATAGCATCAACTTTTTCTTTTTCAATAATGCGCTCAACTACTTCAACCGTAATCGGTTCTATATATGTTTTATCCGCAAATTCGGGGTCTGTCATGATAGTGGCAGGGTTTGAGTTGATAAGTACAACTCTGTATCCAAGCTCTTTTAATGTTTTAGCCGCCTGTGTGCCTGAATAGTCAAATTCGCAAGCCTGTCCTATAACGATAGGACCTGAACCTATAAGTAGAATAGTGTTTATATCGGTGCGCTTAGGCATAAAATTATCCTTTTTTAAAATTCATTATTTGATAATATAACATGGAAAAAACCGGGCACTTCAACGGCGGCGTACGGTTCGACAATAGCCGTGAAGTATGATTCGTTTTTATAGACAATTACTATTTTTCCGACTTTCAGCCCTTCAAAAAATATATTGTCCAACCCGCTCGTTACAACCTCATCATTTTCCTTAGGCTCGCTCCATAAAGGGATATATCGTACCTCTATCTTATCTCCGGAACCAAACGCTATGCCTTTTATCTTATTTACGCCTATATAAACCGAAAATGTTGATTTCGGGTCTTGCTGTAAAAGCGCTAAAGCTCTTCCATTTTGAGCCGTTACTATACCCGCGCTGTAGCCTTGATACATAAGACCGTAGATTTTGTTTTCATTAAAACCTTCAAAATCAAGCCAGACTTTGTTGTAATCTCCAAGATTTACATACGAAAGCGCTCTGACAATTTTTGTTTTTACTTTGTATTCGCTTAAATTTGCTTCTTGAAGCATACTGTTGAATTTGATCGCATAGGCAGTTGAAATTTGCGCCAATTCCGAAAGTTCGGCATTTTTTTCTCTCAGCCGCCGTATCTCGTCCTGCTGGTTAAAATGCTCATCTATTGCATTGTTAAATCCCTCTTTTGCGCTCATATAAATATTTATGACAAATGATGAAATATCTCCTGCCAAACCTCTTAAACCGTTTGCATAATTAATGGAGATAACGGCTAACAATATAATAATTAAAAACAGTCTAAGCTTGTTATTCATTAGCCAATTGCTGTAACAATCCTATCTCTTCAAGCACTTTACCTGTACCTTTTGCTACTGCCAAAAGCGGTTCCTCGCCGATAAAAACAGGCAATTTTACTTCATCGCTCAGATATTTATCAAGCCCGCGAATCAATGCGCCGCCGCCCGTTAAAACAACGCCGTTTTCAACTATATCGCCCGCAAGGTCGGGAGGCGTAATTTCAAGCACATCTTTTAACGCTTCCACTATCTCTCTTAATGGCTCTTTCATGGCTTCTCTCACATCTTCGCTTGTCATTTCTATACGGCTCAAAAGTCCGCTGACTTGATCGCGTCCTTTCACCATCATTGAAAGTTCTGGATTTAGAGAAATTGCGCTTCCTATTTCTACTTTTATCTCTTCACCGCCTCTCTCGCCGATTAAAAGGTTATATTTTTTCTTCACATAATCCACTATCGCCATATCTATCTTATCGCCCGCGACTCGGATTGACTTGCTGATAACAAGACCGCCCAAAGAGATAACGCCGATTTCAGTCGTGCCGCCGCCGATATCCACTATCAAACTTCCCTTAGGCTCTCTAATAGGTAAATCCGCGCCTATTGCCGCCGCCATCGGCTCTTCTATCAAAAATACTTCTCTTGCTCCAGCACTCATGGCAGACTCTCTGACAGCTTTTCTCTCCACCTGCGTTAATCCATAAGGGATAGAGATAATGATGCGCGGTCTTAAAAAATTTTTTCTCTTGTGGGCTTTTTCTATAAAGTAGCGAATCATCTTTTCAGTCATATCAAAATCAGCGATAACGCCGTCTCTCATAGGTCTTATAGCTTCAATATCGCCAGGAGTTTTGCCCACCATTTTTTTGGCTTCATGTCCAACGGCAAGAATGTCTTGTTTGCCATACTTATCGCGTTGAACGGCGACAACGGAAGGCTCGTCTATGATGATGCCTTTGCCACGGACCAATACAAGCGTATTTGCCGTACCCAAATCTATACCCATATCGTTTGAAAAAAATCCTATCAGTTGGTCTAATATCATCGTTTACGCTCCTTACGCGCTTTTTTTATCTTTTTTGATAAAAAGCGGTTTTTCGCCGCCTTTTACAACATCAAGCGTGATAACTATCTCATACCCCTTAAAATCGGGAAGTTCAAACATGATATCCGTCATCAGCTCTTCCATGATAGTTCTAAGCCCTCTTGCTCCTGTTTTGCGCTTTATCGCAAGCTGCGCTATCTCTTCAAGCGCTTCGGATTCAAAGCTCAACTTTACACCGTCTATGGCAAAAAGTTTTTCATACTGCTTGACAATAGCATTTTTCGGCTCCACTAAAATCCTTACCATATCGGCTCTGCTTAAATTTTGAAGCGTTGCGTTTACATGCAGTCTTCCTATCAGTTCGGGAATAAGTCCGTAGTGTATCAAATCGTCCGGTTCTAATAAATTCAATAATTCGCTCTCTTCGCTTTTGCCGCGTTTTTCCTGATTGAAGCCCAGAATATTTTTACCCACTCTTCGTTTGATTATCTCTTCAAGTCCGTCAAAAGCTCCGCCGCATACAAAAAGTATATTTGTCGTATCTATCTGTACAAAATCCTGATTTGGATGTTTGCGCCCGCCTTTTGGCGGAATATTCACAACGCTGCCTTCTATGATTTTTAAAAGCGCCTGCTGTACGCCTTCTCCCGAAACATCGCGCGTAATGGAACGGTTTTCGCTCATGCGGGCGATTTTATCAACTTCGTCTATAAAAACAATGCCCTGTTTGCACTTTTCCAAATCGCCGTCGGCAGATTGCAAAAGTCTTGTGAGGATATTTTCCACATCTTCGCCGACATATCCCGCTTCTGTGAGGCTTGTTGCGTCGCATATCGCTATCGGGACATCTAAAAATTTAGCCAAAGTCTGCGCCATGAGCGTTTTGCCGCTTCCTGTCGGACCTATCAATAAAATATTTGATTTTGAAATTTCTGTATCATTGTCTTTGATATTTTGCTTGAAAATTCTTTTGTAGTGGTTATAAACGCCAACAGAAAAGACTTTTTTGGCTCTGTCCTGACCTATAACAAATTCGTCTAAAACATTTTTTAACTCTTTTGGAGTTAAAAGTTTTTTAGCGTCTGCTTCAATTTTAGCGTTGTCCAAATCGCCGGAAAATATTTTTGACGCCGCCGCTACGCATCCTCTGCATATATAAACATTCGGTCCGTTCAGCGCAGCCAGCAGCTCTTCGCTGCCGTATTCTTCACCGCAAAAATTACATTTTTTCATGACTTACTCTTTCGTATGGAATTCCGCGCTTTGTATTTAAGACAAATTCGCACATGAGGCGGACTTTTTCATTGTCTATTATCTGTAAAATCTCTTCCGCGCTCTGTTTTATCGGTTGAACGCTTTTGAAAAGTTTTTTATATGCGCTGTTTAACGCGTCTATATCCTCTTTGCTCTCCCGTCTTCTAAGCCCTACCAAGTTTAAACCTCTAAGACAGGCGCGGTTGCCCTCCGCCAGACAAAACGGCGGCACATCTTGCGAAAGCGCGCTTGCACCGCCTATCATACATCCTTCGCCGATTTTGACAAATTGGTGAACAGGCGTTAATCCACCGATAACGGTATCTTTACCAACTTCTACATGTCCTGCCAATGTAGCCGAATTTGCCAAAATGACATTATCATGCAAAGTACAGTCATGCGCTATATGGCAAAAATTCATGATAAAGCAATTTTTACCGACGCGCGTTGTAAAATCGCCTTTTTGCGAACCGCCGTTTATCGTTACAAACTCTCTTACTGTGGTATTGTCGTCTATGATAACGCGCGAAGTTTCGCCGACTTTAAACGAAATATCCTGCGGGTCGCCGCCGATAATCGCATACGGATATATCCTGACATATCTGCCGATAATGCTGCTTCCAAGCACTTGCGCGCCCTGTCTTATCTCGCTGTTATCGCCTATTGTGCTGTTTGCAGAGATGAAAGCATAAGCTTCTATCGTTACGCCCTCGCCCAAAACCGCGCCTTTTTCTACTATGGCTGTTGGATGAATTTTACTCATCTATTTATCTACTATCATAGCTTTAAGTTCGGCTTCGGCGACAAGTTTACTGTCCACATACGCCTTAGCGTCCAAGACCCAGATATTGCCTTTATGCTTTAAAACATTAAGTTTATATTCCAATCTATCGCCGGGAGTTACGGGAACTCTGAATTTTGCGTTATCTATACTCATGAAGTAAACAACTTTGTTTTGTACCGTCTTTTGCGTTTCGGAACACATGCTTTTAAAAGCCAAAACGCCGCCTGCCTGCGCCATTCCCTCTATAATCATAACGCCCGGATATATCGGATGTCCCGGAAAATGCCCTTGAAATATCTGCTCGCCGATAGTTACATTTTTATATGCCGCAATTGAAACGCCCGGTTCCAATTCAAGAACTCTATCTATCAACAAAAACGGAAAACGGTGGGGAAGTATCTCTTGAATCTCTTTAACATTTATCATGTCTGCAAAACCTTGAATTTAAAAATCTGCCAATTTTATCAAAGTATTGCTAAAACTTCTCTAACATCTTCGTAAAATGTTGATTTTACCTCTATTTTGTAGGTTGTTTTTTTCACGCTTTCAATTACTGCAATAAAAGGTTTTGAAAATTTTATATGGATATTTTCTTGCTCCTCATGGGCAGGGGGATTAAAAATAAGCTCTTTTACGCTTTTATATGCATGATTTGATATTTGATTGAACCGCCAAAGCTCCACAAACAGCACGCTTTCTGCAAATCCATATCCTTCGCCGACGCTTTTAACTGCCGCTTCAAAATCCCCGTCATGCGCGCCCAAAAACCAGCTTGGACAAACCGCGCCGCTTTCGTCTAAAACGCGCCCCCATAAAAGGCGGTGATTTTGAAATTTTTCTTTTTCAAGCGCAAAATCAACTCCGCTTTTTTCGTATTTGGCAATTTTTTCATAAATTTGAAGCCTCTCTTCTATACATGCGGGCAAAATCTCTTTTCCAACAGGACTCAAAAGCTCGCTGCAAAGCCTGTTTTGCGCTTTTCTTTGATCTAAAAGCGCGTACATGCAGCCGCAATAATTTTGGCGGTAAAGCCTCTTCTCTTTAGTCAACGCAAACTGTTCTTGCGTACCGCCTTTTTTTCTAAAATCAAAACATAAAACTTCTACTTCTTTTTGCCGGCTTATTTTTTCCGCTGCCGCGCTAAGCTGTTCAAAAGATTTTTTAGGGCTCATGAAAAGCGTGGTTGTGATGCGTTTTTCTCCAAGCTCCTTAGCTTTTTTTGCCGTAACTTCAAGACGCGCTTCAAAACAAATCTCGCACCTTTTGCCTCTCTCTTTTTCGCACTCAAATCCTCTAACGCTTTCAAGCCAACCCTCAAGGTCATACTCTCCTTCAATGAGTTCAATATTTTGTTTCCCACAATCCCTTTTAACATCCAAAAGCCGCAGTTTGTATTCGTTGTAAGGATGGATATTTGGATTGTAAAAAAAGCCGATTATCTTTTCATCAGGCATAGCTTCACAGAGTCTTTTTAGAAAATAACAGCTATCAACCGAACAGCATATATGCGCTAACATTTAATATCTTTTTTAAAATAATAACGGCAAAAACGCTTTGCGCGTATCAGATATCACTTGCGCAAAGCTTTCAAAGCCGTTTTAACTTCGTCAGCATGACCTTTTACGCTGACTTTACGCCAAATTTTGGCTATTTTACCTTCGGGATCAATCAAAAAAGTAGAACGCTCCACGCCCATATACTCTCTTCCGTACATACTCTTTTTTTTCCAAACATCGTAAATTTTTGCCGTCTCTTTCTCTTCGTCGGATAAAAGCGTAAAGGCGATATTCTGTTTTTGTATGAAATTTTGATGCGATTTGACACTGTCGGGACTTACCCCCAATATCACGGCGTCCAACTCTTTAAAATCAGGCAAAGCTGCGGTAAAATCGCAAGCCTCAGCCGTACAGCCTGAAGTATTATCTTTCGGGTAAAAGTATAAAACTACCCATTTGCCTTTAAAGTCTCTAAGACTTATCTCTACACCGTCTTGATTTTTGAGTGAAAAATCAGGCGCATTTTGACCTGTTGACATACATTCTCCTTATATTTTAAACGCTTGATGATTTTGCTCTTATTTTCGTTAAGCTCTCTCCACCTATACCCCAATTGTCCGTTTCCACTTCGTCTATTGTTACGACTGTGGTTTTAGGATTTTTATTAAGCACGCTTACCAACAAATCCGTTACGCCTTTGATTAAAGCTGCTTTTTGCTCTTTTGTGGCTCCCTCTTTCGTGATTTTTATATTCACATACGGCATATTTGCTCCTTTTTGAGTGCGATTATAGCCAAATGAAACTAAAAGCTTTTATTTTTTAGAAAACTAAAATGTATGCGCAAAAACTCTTTTAAACCTACCTTTAAACTTTTTAGGGTAATATTAAAGTTTATCAATAAATCACAAAAAAGGTAAAATATGGCTTTGGTAGAATCTCAGTTTATATGGTTCGACGGCAAATTAATCCCTTGGAAAGAAGCGAAAGTTCACATCTTAACACATACGCTTCACTATGGAAATGGCGTTTTTGAGGGCACAAGAGCTTATAAAACAGATAAAGGCTTAGCAATTTTCCGCTTACAAGATCACACAAAAAGACTTTTAAACTCTGCAAAAATAGTTGCGATTAATCCAAAATATACTCAAAAAGAGTTGGAAAATGCACAAATAGAGCTTTTAAAAGCCAACACTTATAACGGCAATGTTTACATAAGACCTATCATATTTTTAGGTTACGGAGTCATGGGCGTAAATCACAGAGAAGCGCCTGTGCAGACAGCTATAGCTTCATGGGAGTGGGGCGCATATCTTGGCGAAGAGGGTTTGGCTAACGGCATAAAAGTTAAAATCGCCTCGTTTACAAGAAATTCCGTCAAATCAACTATGGGCAAAGCAAAAGCGGCGGCAAATTATCTAAATTCGCAAATGGCAAAATTTGAGGCTATAGACGCAGGATATGAAGAGGCGTTATTGCTTGACGACGAGGGATTTGTCGCCGAGGGCAGCGGCGAGTGCTTTTTTATCGTAAGAGACGGCAGACTCATTACTCCGCCGAACGACAACTCTTTGGAGAGCATCACGCAAGACAGCGTTATCAAGATAGCGGAGAAATTTGGTATTGCCGTTGAGCGCAGACGCATTTCAAGAGATGAGATTTACATAGCTGACGAAGCGTTTTTCACAGGAACGGCAGCAGAGGTTACGCCTATAAATAATGTTGATGGAAGAGTTATCGGAAGCGGCAAAAGAGGCAAAGTTACAAAGAGGCTTCAAGATGCTTACTTTGCCGTAGTCATGGGCAAAGATAAATCATTTGAACACTTTTTGACATATATCGCTAAATAAAGGAGATAAATATGCCGGCAGATTTAAACGACTATTTTAAAAAACGAGGCAACAGCGGCGGCGGAGACAACAATCAAAACAGCGGAGGAGGAAATAATTTCAATTTCAAACTGCCTCAGTTTGATACCAAAAAAGCAGTACCGCTTTATATCATTATAGGGATTATACTGCTCCTTATTGTAGCGCGTCCGTTTAAGATTGTGGGGTCTGATGAAGTAGGTATCAGAGTAACGACGGGCGTTTATTCGCCTGACGCTTTAGCTCCTGGTCTTCACTTTTTCTTGCCGTTCATTCAGGATATTATCATACTTGATGCAAAAGTTAGAATGATGAGTTATACCTCAACTGAACAAACGGCGCGCATAGGCGAAACACAGCAAAAACTCATAAGCGGTTATATGTCAGTCTCGTCTGTTATCGCGCAGGAATCTATCTCTGTTAAAGATGCGAGAGGTTTGGACTTCCATATAGATCTTGCAGTTTTGTACAGCCTTAACCGCGCTCAAGTTCCAAACACAATGTCTATCTGGGGATTAAACTGGGAAAATAAAATCATAGACCCAACTGTGCGGGAAGTCGTGCGGGAAGTTGCAGGCAGATATAACGCGGAAGATATCCCGCAAAAAAGAAGCGAATTTGCAGAAGCTATCAAAGCAGATATCGCAAGAAGTATAGAAGCTCAAGAGGGAAAACCTGTTATTTTAAATACCGTTCAATTACGCGAAATAATTTTGCCTGAGAAAATCAGACAGCAGATAGAGCAGGTACAATTTGCCAGACAACAAGTTGAAGAGGCGCGAAATCAAGTAGCCAGAGAAAAACAGGAAGCTGAAAAGAAGGTAGTTACCGCTAAAGGCGAAGCAGACGCCATAAAAACAATGGCGCAGGGTAAAGCAGACGCTATCAGGATAGAAGCCGAAGCTAACTCTCATGCAAACAATATCATCGCCAAAAGTTTAACCCCGACGCTTTTACAGCTCCGCCAGATTGAAACGCAGGCAAAATTCAACGAAGCTTTAAAAGAAAACAGAGATGCTCAAATATTTTTAACGCCAGGCGGCGCAGTGCCGAATATATGGGTTGATACAAAAGATAAACAAAAACAGTCAAGCATAGGACAATGAACAATTTCAAAATAGATTGGGAGCGGATAAAACTGCTCCCTGCTATCGCGCAGGATTTTGAAAGCGGCGAAGTATTGATGCTGGCTTACATGAATGAAGAGGCTTATAACTTAACGCTTCAGACAAAACTTGCCCATTACTTTTCAAGAAGCAAACAGCGCATTTGGCAAAAAGGCGAGACAAGCGGACATATACAAAGCGTAAAAGATATTTTTTTAGATTGCGATAACGATACGCTGCTTTTAAAAGTTGAGCAAACAGGCGCAGCATGCCATACAGGAAACAGGACTTGCTTTTTTAAAAATGTTTTACTGCCTGATTCATCGCAAACAATCAATATACCCGATTATAACATCATAGATAAACTCTATCACACAATACAAGAGAGAAAAGGAGCAAACGAGGAAACTTCTTATGCGGCTAAACTTTTCAAAAAAGGCGATAATGCGTTATTGAAAAAAGTCATTGAAGAAGCGGGAGAATTTACATTTGCCGTAAAAGACAAAGATGAAAAAGAGATAATTTACGAAGGCGCAGACCTCATGTTTCATTTTCTTGTCGCATTGGCAAGTAAAAATATCCACCCTGAGCGTATAGAACAGGAACTTGCAAAACGCTTCGGCGTCAGCGGTATAGAAGAGAAAAAAAATAGAAAAAGTTAATTTAAATTTTTTCTATTGAAAATGCGCGGTTTTACTTTAAATGCAAATGTTTTTAAGTGCGAATTTGCAAACAAAACGGCGTTTTGCATTTTTGCACATCATTGTCATTTCCACGACCTATGCAAAACGCATATCGTGAGAGAAGTCGGAAATCCATGAGAGAAGAAAATATATTTCGTCATTATAAGCGCAGCGCCGCAATGACAAAAAGAGGTTTTTCGCGTTTTTTCAAAAAACAGTGTATATAATAAAACAAAAAAATCAAACCGCAGTTTTCGCACCGTCATTTAAAACGCCAAATAGATTTTTACATGCAGCCTAAGCGCATGTTTATGCTACAATTTTGCCTAAAAAAGAGTTTGCGTGGAATTGGAACTTGTAACATTTCTCATCGTCTGTCCGCTTGTTTTTCTCGCAGGTTTTATTGACGCGATAGCAGGCGGCGGCGGACTTATCTCCATGCCTGCGTATCTGTTCGCAGGATTGCCCGCGCATTTTGCTTTGGGCACAAATAAACTCTCTTCCGCCATAGGCACCGCCGTTGCCGCGTTTAGATACCACAAAAACGGCTTTACTAACATGCACATTTGCGCTCCTTCCGTAATATTCGCGCTTTTTGGTTCATTTATCGGCGCGCATATAGCGTTGTGCGTAGATGAGGATATGCTGCAAAAGATATTGTTGATTTTGCTCCCGATTATCGCTCTTTACATACTGAAAAACAAAAACTTCACCGCTGCCAAAAATCAACTCTCACATAAAAAAACACTCATTTTCTCCATTGTTATTTCATTTATCGTAGGCGCGTATGATGGATTTTTCGGTCCGGGAACCGGCACATTTCTTGTTATAGCTTTTATCGGTATAGCCGGTCTAAATCCAAGAATCGCCGCTGGAAACGCAAAAATCATCAATTTCTCTTCAAACATAGCAGCTTTAAGCGTCTTTTTGTACAACGGTTATGTATCGGTAACTTTGGGCTTGTGCGCGGGAGTTTTTAGTATACTCGGCAGTTACATGGGGGCTGGAATTGCGATAAAAAAAGGTTCAAATGTCATACGGTACGCGATACTTTTTGTCTTGGCGTTGCTCTTTTTGAAATTGGCATGGGGGATAATAAGCAAAACTTATTAATTAAAATTTATTTCGTTGTGCAGTTTTTTATATTTTTCCAATTGTGTTTTTATACTTCGTATAACGCTTGCGGGCGCATATGGCAAAAGCTTCATAATATCGCGTGCCTCTTTAGATAAAACGGTCTCAAAACCAAAAGTTTCCTCAATATCAAAGCTGAAAAGCTCGCTTTCAGACATGCCAAGAACATGTGCTATATACGGTATCAACTCTACTTTTAATTCGCGGCTGCCATTTAGATAACGATAAATGCTCTGTTCGCTCGGAATTTCTCCTGTGCTTCTTATGCGCGGCTCTAATGCTATCAATCGTTTCGCAAACTCCCGCCTTGTTATACCCATATCTGCTATCAAGAGATTAATTTTTTCTATAACATTCAAAATTTATCCTTATTGGTAAAAATTACCTCTATTGTCAAATATTTTTAAGGCTAAATTAGATAATATTATCTGTATTGGATAATAAATTCTTAAAAGGAGATTGGGATGCAAAAAAAGTTTTTATTTATTTTATTGCTCATCATAAGCGGTTTATTTTTAGCAGGTTGGTCTCGTATTGAACCGATATATAATGTTGATCGTGTTCCAATTAGCAACAACTCTAATCTTACAGGCAGCGATATTGAGAAGGCGATTATTAGAGCTGGGGTACAACTTGGCTGGCAAATGTCAAAAGTGCAGGATGGTATCATAATCGGCACTCTTTACCTTAGGAAGCATATGGCACAAGTTGAGATTAAATATTCTAATTTAAATTATAGTATTAATTATAAAGAGAGTTCTGGTTTAGATTTTTCACCCGAATATAAGGGAATTGTTTGTATTAAAACAGATCAATGGCAGCCTCCAAAAGATTGTAAAGAGACATATAGCGGCGCAACTATTCATAGGAACTATAATGGCTGGATACGTAATTTGGAAAAAGCAATTAAAACTCAAATAGAGTTAATCTAAATTTATGATAAACTAATAAAATTCCTGTAAAAAG
>JAISNU010000057.1 GCA_031276075.1 Campylobacteraceae bacterium | reverse complement strand
GTGGGCGTACATGACGAAAGAAATGGGTTTACTATGCGGTTTATACAAACAACTCTTTTTTTGTATTTTTCAAATGTTTTATGACTTTTACTATTTCGTCAAAGCCCATGGGCGCATCTTCGTCACCGTCCAAAACTTTATCCATTTCGTCCAGATACGCGTCTATCGCCTCTTCAAGCCGCGCTTTTTTTACGCCTGCAAAATACAAAGCAGCCTCCAGCATATCGGCAAGCTGCAAAGAGATGTCTTTAATCTCGTTTTGATAGTCTTCCGCACTGTAATTTTCATAATCCATCATAACTCCTCTTTGGATTTTATCAAGTCAATTATCTGATTTTTGACATTTTCATATGAAAAACTGTCGCGGAACAAGGCTATTGTTCCGCCGCTTGCATTTGGATGTCCGCCGCCGTTTGCCAGCTCATGCGCTATTTTACTTACATCTGCTTTACCGTTTGCCCTAAAACTTACGGTTTTTCGCGAAGTTACATCCATGAAAAAATCATAATCAGGATTTTGCACCAAAAAATTATTGCCGATGATAGAAACAGCGCCGATATTGAATGTCAAAATACCCTTATAGCCATTGTAAGAAATGGTCATTTTGTCTTTGAGGGCGTTTAATTGCTCTACATTATAGTTAGAGACAAGATTGCCCAGCGTATCATTGCCGTCGTTTTTAAAAAAACTCTTTTTTATCGCATGGATATTATCATCAAGCAGTATATGCGCCTGTTGTTTGTCTATATAATCCATGCTGTTTTCAAGCAGCCAAAACATAAACTGCGTATTTGCATCATTGAACATAATGCGGTTTAACTCTTTTGCGTTTGCGACGAGGTTTAAACAGACTTTGCCAAGTTCAAAATCGCCGCTTTCATCAAGCCAAATATCCACTGCATTGATAACTTCAGCCAATCTTGCGAGCAGTTTTTTTTCACCGTAAATTTTGGAAAAAAAATCATAAGTAATTTTAGCCGCGCATCTTGAAGTATCCAGAAAATACCATGAGTGCCTTTTGGCGCACTCTTCGCCGCTTTGGTGATGATCTAAAAGTATGAGTTTTACGGGATTTTTAATGCTTTTCAGCTTCTCTTCAAAATTTTTTGCCTGCTGCAAAGTAAGATTGAGGTCGGTTATAAGTATTGCGCTTTTATCGGCTTTTATACTCTCTATATCATCAAGAATTTCGTCATATCTTTCGTCTATCTCTTTGCCGTAATTTGAATTATAAAATTTGACATTTTTAAAATAGCGCTTTGCTATAAATTGACAGCCGTAGCCGTCAAGGTCTGTATGCGATAAATGAAAAAGATACTGCATGAGAGGGCATTACTCTTTCATAATATCGCAAAGCGTTATTGTTCCTAAAAAATCATCTATCTTGCTCTGAAAATGGTTGAAAAAAGGCCAGATTTTACAATATTCTGCGCGGTTATTAGGGCAGCTTGATATGGAAGAGGCGCACTCAAAAACGATTGTAGGTTTTTTTTCGGCACATGCCACTATCTCTTTAATCGTAAGTTTTTCAGGGTCTTTGGCAAGAACAAAGCCGCCTTTTGCTCCTTTGAAAGAGTGTAAAACACCAGTTTTTGCAAGGCATTGAAGGACTTTTGCCAAAAAGCTTTTTGATATGCCGAGCTGCGCTGAGAGAGTATCAACATCTTGCGGAGCATCTCGCTGCGCTATGATTATCAGTGAAAGCAGAGCATACTCGCTGGCTTTGGTTAATAACATAAAATATTCCTGTTGTAAAAAGTTTTATAAAACTGCAATTTTACTAAAAGTTTCCTATTTTTGGCTTTAATTAAAGGGCTAATTAGGAGTTTTTTAATCTTTTTTGACTCTATTTTTTGCATTTTATCTGTTTTTTTGGTTTTAATGTTATAATTTTGCTCCCGTAAAAGGGAAAATTTTACCAGTCAGGAGGTCAGAAATGGCTTTGGATTCGGCAGAGCGCAAGGAAATCATACAAAAATTTGCGCGAAAAGATGGTGATACAGGTTCGCCTGAAGTTCAGGCGGCGCTTTTGACAAGCCGCATTATTTATTTGACGGAACATTTGAAAGTAAATGTCAAAGATCACTCTTCAAGGCTTGGACTTTTAAAGCTTGTAGGGCAGAGAAAACGCCTTTTAAAGTATCTTAAAAGTAAAAATTATGCCAAATACCAAGAGATTATCAAAGAATTAAATATCCGCGATAAATAGTTACGGCATGGAAGTTTTTAACAGTCAAATCTTTTAAAAACTTCCGAATTTTCATTTTTTCTATCATCTATCTCACAAACAAGCTGTTTTTCTGTAAAATTTTAGGTGAATTCAGATAAAATTAATGCCATTGTTTGAGCGCATGTAAATTTGCATGTTCTGAAATTACAGCAGATAAAGGTCATTTGTGTTTGGTATCGGTTTTTTTGAATTTGTCGTTATAGCAATCATCATCATTATATTTTTAGGACCGGATAAATTGCCTGAAGCTTTCATGAAGGTCGTAAAAACGCTAAAAACCATCAGTAAAACGGTACATGAAGCAAAAAGTGCGATAGAAGAAGAGATAAATTTGGAAGAGTTAAAAGAGGATTCTAAAAAATACCGCGCGCTTTTAGAAAAAAATACAAAAAGTATTAAAGAAAATCTCTCATTTGAAGAGTTGGAAAACATCCAAAACAGTGCGGCTGAAGTAAATTCAGCTATAAATGAGATGAAAACCGAAAAGAGCAAAAATGACAAAAAAGAGAATCAAGATGAGGCAAAATAGTGTTTGAAGAGTTAAAGCCGCATCTTATTGAGTTGAGAAAACGCCTCATGATAGCGGCTGCGGCAGTGATTGTTGGACTTTTGGCTGCATTTGCTTTTTGGGAATATATCATGCTATGGATAATCGAGCCGTTAAGTTCTGCCGTTTGTTCAAATAACGATTCAGTGTCTGTTTTGGGCGAATTTGACACATCGGCTATTTGCGCCGATAAAGGTTCCATGATTACTACCAGCGTAATAGAGGGACTTTTTACGGCTTTTAAAATATCGTTTTTCACAGGACTTGCGGCGGCGCTGCCGATTATTTTTTGGCAATTGTGGCTGTTTATCGCGCCGGGACTTTACGACCATGAAAAAAAATATGTGCTGCCGTTCGTTTTTTTTGCTACTTTAATGTTTTTAAGCGGCTTTTTGTTTTGTTATTATATCGTGCTTCCTATGAGTCTTGATTTTGCCATATATTTTGGCAAGGGTATTTTCGTATATATCCCAAAAACTACCGAATATATAGACTTCTTTTTGAAATTTACATTTGCTTTCAGCCTCTCTTTTGAGCTTCCTGTCATTAGTCTTTTTCTGGCAAAAATCAATTTTATAACAGACAAAACTTTGAAAGATTTTTTCAGATATGCAGTGGTTTTGATATTTATATTTGCAGCGGTTATCACTCCGCCCGATGTTATTTCGCAGATTCTTATGGCTGCACCATTGCTGCTTTTGTACGGATTATCCATATTAATGGCGCGTTTGGTAAATCCATACAAAGAAGAGGACGGAAAAAATACAAACGCTTGATTTGAATCTCAGCGCAAATTACGACTACCGCCTGCCCAAATCGCTCATAGCTTCACATCCGATAAATCCGAAAGAGGACGCAAGACTGCTTGTTTATGAGCGCAAAAATCAAAATATCACGCATGCCAAATTTGGAGAACTTTTTTCATTTTTGCCGCAGGATACGAGTGTGCTTTTAAATGATACGAAAGTTATAAAAGCGCGTATTTTTGGGACCAAATCAAGCGGCGGCAAAATAGAAATGCTCATTAATTCTCCGTTTAAAGATAATACTTTTCAAGTATATATTAAAGGTAGAGTTAATGTAAATTCAAGATTATTTTTTTGTGAAAACTTGCATGCGGTTGTACTTGCGCTGCATGAAGACGGTATGAGAATCGTAAAATTTTTTCAAAATGAACGAGAACTTGATACGCGCGCGCTGTTTAAGATTTTAAATCAAATCGGTCATGTGCCGCTGCCGCCGTATATTAAAAGGGCGGATACAAAAAAGGATGAGAACGATTATCAAACGCTTTTTGCCAAATATGAGGGCTCTGTCGCCGCGCCCACCGCATCGCTGCATTTTAGCGAGAAAATGTTTAAAGAGCTTAAAAGAAGATTTGAGACAGAGTTTTTGACACTGCATGTGGGCGCAGGAACTTTCAAGGGTGTGGAGAGCGAAAATATAAACAAACATATAATGCATGCAGAATATTTTTCTATTTCCGACAAAGCAAAATGCCTTATACAAAGCGATAAAAAGCTGCTTTGCGTGGGTACTACAACGGCGCGGACAGTTGAATATTTTGCAAGAACCGACGAAGGACAGGGCTTTTGCAACATTTTTTTAAATCCCTTAAACCCTCCCATGCGCGTAAATTATCTGCTGACAAATTTTCATTTGCCGCGCTCCACTCTCATTATGTTGGTTGCTGGTTTTATCGGACTTGAAGAGACTTTAAATATATATCAAACAGCAGTGAAAGAAAAATATCGTTTTTTCTCTTATGGCGATGCAATGCTAATATTATAAATGGTAAAAGGGTTGTCAAATTTGACAACCCTTTACGAACGGCAATGCAATGCTAATATTATAAAGGTTTATAGATGCACAAAAGCGGCATTTTTTCATTTTTGCGGCAGGGTTTTATTGGCAAAAATTACTATCAATGCGGTTGAAAATAAACAAAACGCATATCGTGAGGATAAATGCAAATCCAAACTAATAATAAAGTAATCCATGCCGTCATTGC
>JAISNU010000132.1 GCA_031276075.1 Campylobacteraceae bacterium | reverse complement strand
TTATGTCTCTTTACATTTTTTTAATTGCCAAATTATTTTTACACCAAAATACTTTTAACTTCGTTAGGCAGATTTTTGTTCAATCGCTTGCTTCATGTAAACTATATTTGCAGAAGATTATTCAGACAAATCATCTTTATTTTCTATTATTTCATCAATATACTCTGAAATCTTTTTCATCTCTTTTTTAAAATTTTCGGAAAATTTATCATTTTTTAATTTTGGTCTTAGTTTGACTGTATTTAATTTCTCATATTCATGGGATTCATATATAATATTTAAATATTGTTGGAGAATAGCAGGTTTTGTAGTTTCACGCTGCAAATGTTTTTTAAATTTTTCAATTTCTGATTTTACTTCTTCTTCCGATGAATCACTATATCTTTTGACAAATTCAGCTTGGCTTACACCTATCTTTTTTAGCAAGTATTTTATCTCTTTTTGAAGTTGTTTTGTTTGACTTGAATTATCTGTCCCCAAATGTCCCATCCATGTTTTTTATAATTCTAATCAGAACCAAGAAATTGGTTGATATTTTGAAAGGAGGTGAATGCAAAATGGCAAAAGCAGGTTGGCCGAGCAAAACTGGCGGCAAATCAGGCAAGGGAAGAGATAATAATCCTCCCAAGAAATAATTTAGCGAGGTTAATGAGTTGAACACTCATTAACCTCTTCTCTGAATTTTTTCAAAAATGATTTCTGCTTTTTTTCATCTAATACATCTTTATAGTCATACTCTTTTTGTGTATTTTCAAGTGCGCATGCGCAAATTTCCACCTTTTTTCTATATTGTTCCAGATGGAGAGAATACATGGAAGATTCAACACAGCTTTCTACTAAAATAAATTCCTCATGTATTGAATAACGATTTGACTCTACATATTCGCTTGCTCCAAAGCCTATTGCCGCACCAATGGCAATCGTAGTAATACTGCCAACAATACTATGTTCAGCCACAACAACTCCTTAAAATAAATTATTGCATTATATCAAATTATTGATTTTTAACATTTAAAATATTTAATATGTATGACACAGCTATAAATAACAAATTTTTGTATTTTTTGTAAAATTGTAAAACCAAAATTATCGCTTGCAAGATTTTTTTAATAGATTTTCGTATATAATCACAAAAGTTTCTCATCAATAAATTGTAAAGGCACAATAATGATAGTTATTATCAAAAATTTCTGTAGAGAGAGAGACATACCTTAAAAATAACTTAAATAAATTTTTACTCAAAACAACATTAAAATCCCACATATTCTGTTTTTTTATAATGTCTTTTTATACTATAAATCATTACTTTCTCATTAACACAAATCCAAACAAATCATTTTTAATGATAAATTTATACAAGGAGCAACTATGTTGCAAAAATCGTTCAGTTTAAGAGGTATTTTCGCGCTTCTTTTGACGCTTTGTGTTGGTATTTTTAGTGTATTGTTATTAGGCGGATGTGCTACTCACGTACCTATGGCTTTACAAGAAGCAGATATAGCTACTAAAGAGTTCAAAGAGCCGACAAACGGCAACGCAGGAGTTTATGTTTATCGCAATGAATTTATCGGCGCAGCGATAAAAATGAATGTTTTTGTTGATGATAAATTCATAGGCCAAACGGCTGCACACACATATCATTATGTAGAAATTGCACCAGGAAGGCATATATTTAAGGGCAGCTCGGAAAATGACTCTATTATCAGTGTTGAAGTAGCGGCAAATAAACTCTATTACATTTGGCAGGAGGTGAAGATGGGTGTTATGTATGCCCGCAATAAATTGCAGCTTGTAGATAAAACGACGGGACAAAAAGGAGTTATAGGGTCTAAGTTGGCGATTTCAAGCCCAATTAGCCAATGAAGTAAAAATAAATAGTTGGCAAAAATTATTCAGGAGGATATAAATGGACAGGAAGTTTTTAGTTTCGGCAACTTTGTTGTTAGTTGTTGTTTTTGGTTTTAGCGGATGCCCCTCAACTCAACAGATAACCTTGGTGCCCTCAGATGGCAAAAGTGCAAATGTTGAAGTTGAAAGCGAGGGACAGATAAAACAGCAGATGACTATCCCTGGTAATATTACAGTGTTTAAATCCAGTAAACCTGTAATTATAAATGTCAAAGAAGATGAGCAGACAAAAACTGGCAGCTACTCTGTTGAGTCTGAGCCTACGGCTTTGTTGTTTATTGCGCTTGTGCTTACAAGTCCGCTAACAACGACCATTGGCGCTGCGACGGGTGAATTTTGGGAGTATGACAACCAAACTCTTGTTCCTGTAACAAGAAAATAACTTGTTTTCCTTGTGCAAAATTTTAATACTCATTTTCGCAGTTACTATCTGCCTTGGCGCAAATCAAAGTAGCGAAGATATTTTGGATAGTGAGGGGTTTTCCTCTTGGAAAGCCCTTTTGCACTATAAAGACAACACAAGTATTATAGACGAAGAGAGTCCGTTTTTTATCTCAAAAATGGGCTATAAAGAGCCGCTTTTGGAGTTAAACGCAACGATTGATACACTAAAAAGAGATAAAAATGCAAGTTGCAGATATCCCGCAAGGCTTGATTTTTTGCTTGAGTACAACCTTATCAAGCAAGACGAGCTTCTAAAAACTTCATGTGAAGAGTATGAAACATACCTAAAAAAAGTGCCGTTTGATAGTGTCTATTTTGTTTTCACAGCTGAGGATCACAGTCGTATTGAGTCGCTAATGGGGCACTCATTCATAAAAATAATAGGTTTAGATGATGAGGGAGTGATGCGAAGTCACTCATTTTTGTTTACAGCGCTCATCTTTAATGACGCAAATGTTGTTGATTATGCGCGTGCACTTTTTGGCGGTATTGATGGGAGTTATCAGTTGGCTCCGTATAGCGCTGCTGTTGACACTTATGTCAATTTGCAAAAAAGATCGCTTTGGGAATTTGAACTAAATCTCTCGCCAAAAGCAAAAACAAGACTTAGAAAACATATGTGGGAGCTCAAATCCACGCCGATTGTATATAAATTTATTACAAACAACTGCAATACGGCGGTTGAGATGGTATTAGGTGTGGCAGATAAAACTTTTAGTGATGATAAATATTGGCTTTTTTCAACGCCTGTTGAATATCTGCAAGAATTGAGCCGAAAAGATAAAATCAAAAGCGTTTCCATGCAGCCTTCAAAAAACGATAAAGAAGGCATAGCGCGTTTCGGAGTTCACTATCCTTTGGATATGCCAAGCGCAAGCCGTATGGCAATTGAGGGTTTTGACGGAGGTTTTAGATTGAGCATGCTGCCAAGTTACCGTGACAAGAGAACAATTTCAAATTCAAGCGCCATTGAATATGATAGCAAGATATTTGAACTTATTGTAAAATTTGATAAAGAGGGCGTTAATTTAGAGAGATTTAATTTGATAGCAATGGAGTCAATCGGCGATTATCGCATTATAGGCTTATCAAAGGTATTTCGTTTGGCTTTGGAAGAAAGTAGGCAAAAATATTTAGGCGGCGTATTTGAATGGGGGCGAGGCGTAGGGTTTTCGCCTTTGAACGGTACAACTGTTTATACCATGGGCAAGATAGGCGCAATATATGACGGCAAAGCGGATTTTTTTGCTGCGGCAAATACAGGAATCATTACATATTTAGGCGCAAATGCGAAATTGCTTGCATCTTATGAGTACTTTTGGGATAGTAATGTCAAATACAGGGATTTCAAAAAACAGTTAAATATTTTTGCTGTTTATGCTCCATTGTCGCTTGATTGGGATATTTATACGGAATTGGAGTTAAAACATGATGAAATCAATAGTCGCCTAAACGCATCAATTGGCTTTAGTATATATTTTTAGAAAGCAAACTTGATTTCGGAAGATACTGAAAAATATAATATCTTTAAATGAAAGACTTAAAGAGTTAGTTTTTGATCGACATTTAAAAGATTTTCAGTTAAAAATAGTAAAAACGAAATGCAAACGCCTGATGGATATGGATTTACTGCATCAGGGCGTCCGTTTACCGCCGAAGATTTTATCAAACAGGTTATACCCAATTCCGACGATGCGGCAGTAAAGAGAATACTTGACGATATAGCCGCAGGCAAACAGAGCAGTATCATAGAGCAGAGTATTTATAACGATATAAAAGAGTTTGCAAACTATGAACGCGCACTTAAAGATTTGGCTCGCAGACAGAACGAACTGAGCGAATTTGACAAAGAGCTTGCCGATATGAGAAAAAATATCCAAACTGCCCGCGAACAGGGAATTGTAAGATACAGTACCATAACACAAAGCGCAGTAAAAGCAGCAGAACAAAATCCCAATCTCTTACCCAATCAATTAAAAGAACTTATCAATATCCAAAACAAACCAAGCAAAGAAGAGATAGACTTGACGCTTTTATTTAACGACGGCAATATGGTAGAGAACCGTTTTGCAGGAAGCGCAATACTCCACTCTCTTGAAAAAACCATAGCTTCGGGTAAAACAACTCCCGAACGCCTTACTCAGACGCTAAGAAAAGCAGGTTTTGGCGAAGAGCAGACAAGCGTTCTTGTTGAAGCATATATAAAGCAGGACATAAACATAGCCAAAAACTACTTTGACCAAAAAGTCGCACAAAACGGAGCGGAGGCAATAACTCAAAGATTTGAGCAAAGAGCAGCCAATACGGATAAAACGGCAGCAGAAGTAAAAAATGCACAAAAAGAGAAACGGGGAATTTGGAATGTAACATTTAACGGAAAAAACGCCGTAGATATAAGAATGGATGATTTGGAAAATGTTATAAGGTATGAACAAGGAAGCCAAAGCGGCGGAGCAATACATATCGTTAGGAAACATATAGGAGATGGCAAATACGGCGAGATAACTCCGCAAGAACTTTTAAATATGGGCGAGATAATAAGAAAAGGCGATATGCCCGAAAATCTTATAAATAAAACCGATAACGGTGTAAAAACATACGCTTATGAGTTAAATAAAGACGGTATCAGATACAGAGTAGCTGTATTGGAAGATGCAAACGGCAAGAAAGTTATAACTATGTATTCGGATAAGAATACAGGTAAGGCAAGCCCAGTTAGCTACTTTAAATCCTCACCTGATACAAATATTATACCCCAATCCAAAGAAAATGTAAAGCCTGCCGAATCCAAATCTTTAAATGAAGCAAAACGCAAAACTGAACCTGAACCTGTTACAAAGACGGAAAAGAAAACCGAACCTGCCGCAAAGACGAAAACTAACCCCAAACCTTCCGAAACCAATCCCCAAAGCATAGACAACATTGTAAAGAATATATGGAACAGCGCGGTAAAAGCTAAGAGCTTAACCCGTATCAAAGTAAAAGGCTATGATAAAAAAACAAAAAAAGAGATACAAAAGAATGCCAATGCCCTTAAACTTGACATTGAAGGTACCGAAGCTTATATATATAAACAACCGCACGCAGGTAGAAAATCATCCAATAACGCCGTTGAAGTTGTAGATAAAAACGGAAAAAGGCTTGGATATTCAGGTTCAGGCAA
>JAISNU010000122.1 GCA_031276075.1 Campylobacteraceae bacterium | reverse complement strand
CTTCTTGCAGTATTGGATAAGTTGGAATAGCATGAAAATATCATATAGTTTTAAAATAGCAGTTGCCATTATTGTTATAGGACTTATAATTTCAAGAGAAATTTATATGTATATTAAGGGATATTATTATGATTATAAATTGTTGAATTTTGTTTGGAATATTTTTTATGAAACAGAAAGAGATACAAAATATTTTAGAATTGATGTTTCAAAATTTGATTGGCTATCAGCCACAAAACCAGATATCAATAAGCATATTTTTCTTGGAACACATATATTTGTAGAGAAAGAAAAGATGGATATTTTAATGAAAAAAATAGAATTTTTATATGAAACACCTTTTAAGACAATTTGGCATATGAATAAAAGGGGTATCCAACCTATGATAACTATAGAAAATTTTGATGGATATACGATAGATGAGTTAATTAAAATATGTGATGTATCTTTAATCAAGTCAAGCCAAAAAATAAGTAATTCCGAATTAGAAGCTTATGATTGTATTAATAAGAATTTTAAAAATATACCATCAAGATTTGTGATATACAAAGATATATATTTTAATATGGATTTATATATTAGTATTTTTAAACCCCAATATGACAAATTCTTTGAAGGTGTAAGGTTAAAGGAGTGAGTAATAACTTTAAAAATCCCATAAACAATACAAATCTAACTCCGAATATTCTCATAGGCTTTGCGAGGATTATACGGCAAAGATACTAAATACTAACCCAAAGTGATTATCTCAAAATTTATAGCAAAAACGAAAATTTTAAAGCAGAAAAGCAAATTAAATTTTAAATCGCGTATTTAACCCAAAAGCTTTGTCAACTCTTTTTGCATATCTTTATGTATGTTTTCATACCAGTTTTCATTATCTTTCGGATTTACAGACGGTAGATATGAAACGATAGCCGTTCCGCTCTCTACTTTGAAGCCTTGCGAGTCAAAGATTTTTCTTGCATTTGCTATGACGACAGGTTGTACTGTAAGATTAAGTTTTTCAGCAAGGATTTTCGCGCCTATTTGAAATTTTAATAATTTTTCGCCTCTGCCTCTTGTGCCTTCGGGAAATATCGCAACGGGGCGGTCGTTATCTATCCTGTCTTTAGCCTCTTTCAAGAGTTTTACTATTGCTCTTTTGTCGCTTCTATCTACGCGAATCATTTTTGACAGTTTTACGGACTGCCCCAAAAACGGAATGTCAAATATCTCTTTTTTGGATATCCATGCAAGATTTAACGGATGTATTGCTTCCAAAACCACTATATCAAGTATACTTTGATGATTTATGACAATAAGTTTTGCGTTTGTATCGGGACTACCTTTGACATCGATTTTAAATCCTATCAAATACTTTTGCGAATTTGCCCAAACACGGCGGAAAAATCTATGATAAGATCTAAATAAAAACATAAAAATGATGGTAAGCGTAACTGTGAAGAAAAATTCAAACCCCGTATAAACAGACCTAATTTTTGACAACATGTTCTTCCTTTACCCAGCCGATTCTACCGCTTGGAAGCAGTATTTTGACATAACCGTCTTTACTTGTCAGTTTTTCTACTTCAAGTTCGCCTTCGGTTAAATGAAATACAGATGATTTTTCTATAGGTAAAATGCGGATAGTGGCTTCAGAGCGAAGTTTGATTTTGTCAAAAGGATTGTTTGAAAAAAACAGATAAATAGCCGCTAAAATCGCGCCCGCAGCGGCAATCTTATATTTTTTATATACGAAAATGGCTATACAGAACAGTAAAGCAATGCCTGCTAATATATCTTTGTAGAGTTTGAATTTGCTCTCTTTTGGATTTATATCTGTGTGTGTGCTTAAATCGTTGCTTTTAATATTAAGCGGTACCGTTACATGCTGCAAATTGTGGCTAAGAGTATTAAAATAAGTAAAATCAATACTTTTTACATAATTTGGTACAATGAGAGTGTATTCAAGGGATTGTAGTGCAAAATTCTCTTTGTAGTCGTCGCTGCTGCCATTGGAAACATTGAATTCTTTAAGGTTGCTGTATGCAGCTTCAATTTCAAGCGTTACTATGAGCGATTTATCGTCAAATTTATTTGTATTTTCGCTTTTTACGGCAAGACTTCGAGCTACTACATGCGAAAATTTAGCGTCTCCATAAACAGGCGCTATCTCTATTTCGCCGCCTTCAAGCGTTACCTCTTCAACAAGTGCGCCCTCTTTTGAAATTCTTATAATAATATCAGGCAGCTTGGAACGCTGGCTCAAAGCTTGAATATAAAAAGTGTTTACATAATATTCGCCGCTTAAATCTTTTTCCCATTCAGATTCTAAATTTAATGCGCGAAATCCATCGGAGCTTTTCAGGTTTGCGTTCAAATTGTCATAATTTTCCCGCGTAATAACGGCTTTTAATTTTACGGGAAAAATTTCACCAACATAAACTTTTGCGGGAATAGATTCGTATGATACAAAAAGCGACTGCCCATCGCTCTCTGTCTCGCTGTTTTCGGTATCTTGATCCTGCGCGCCGCTTTCATTGTCTTCTGCATAAATTTGGCTGTACCGCTTTATTTGTTCGGTCAAATCAAAAGACTGTGCACCCGCCGTATCAATAAAAAGTATAAAAAATGCCACTAAATAAAAAAACTTTTTCATGGTTATTTTATAAATCCTTGCAGTATTTTTACGCCGTCATCACTCCCTAAAAGCTTTTCTACAGCGCGTTCAGGATGCGGCATGAGACCAAAAATATTTCTGTTTTTGTTACAGATGCCGGCAATACTTTCAATAGAACCGTTAGGATTGTCTTCATTGCCGCTTTCATCGCAGTAAGTTAAAAGTATTTGGTTGTTTTTTTTAAGCTCATACAAGCCGCTGTTGTCAATAAAATAGTTTCCCTCTCCATGCGCTATCGGGACATTTAAAATATCGCCGACTTTAAAATGCCTCAAAAAAAGGTTGTCGTTATTTACAACTTTTAAGCGTTGATATTTCGAGATAAAATGGACATTTTTATTTTTTATCATAGCGCCGGGTAAGAGTTTTAATTCAAGCAGTATCTGAAAGCCGTTACAGATGCCAAGCACAAGCCCGCCGCTGTTTGCAAAATTTATCACATCTTTCATGATAGGAGCAAACTTTGCGATAGCCGCGCATCTTAGATAATCCCCGTAGCTAAAACCTCCGGGAAGCACGACCAAGTCTATATCTTTGGGCAGTCTCTCCTCTTTATGCCAAAGCATAACGACATTTTGTCCCAAAAGCTCCAGCGCGTATTTTGTGTCATTTTCGCAGTTTGTTCCGGGATATACGATAATAGCCGCCTTCATTATTCAAGCTCAATCTCGTAATCTTCTATCACAGTATTTGCCAACAATTCTTCGCACATAAGTTTAGCTCTCTCTTTTGCCTTTTTTGCATCTGTTTCGTTTACTTGTAAGACTATCTGTTTGCCTATCCTTACGCTCTCAACTTCGTTAAAACCTAAAGATGAAAGAGCGTGATGAACGGCTTTGCCCTGCGGGTCAAGAACGCCATGTTTTAGTCTGATATTTGCTATAATTTTCACTGCTTATGCCTTTAAAATTCTTTTCAAGACCTCTTCATAAGCGACTTTTACCTCTCCGATGCCCTGCCTGAATCTGTCTTTGTCAAGTTTTTCATTTGTCTTTGCATCCCAAAATCGGCAGCTATCAGGGCTTATCTCGTCTGCTAAAAGGATATTGCCTTCTTTATCAATGCCAAATTCTACTTTAAAATCAACAAGTTTCAAATCTCTTTCTGCAAAAAACGGCTTTAGAATATCATTTATTTTGACTCCAAGCTCTCTTAATTTTTGCAAATCGGCTCTATTTTTTACGGCATTTAATATCAAGCAGTGTTCGTCATTTATCAGCGGGTCGCCAAGCGCGTCGTCTTTATAGTAAAACTCTACCAAAGTAAACGGTAAAACGGTTCCCTCTTTAATGCCGAGCCTTTTCGTCAAAGAGCCCGTGGCGATATTTCTTACGACAACTTCAATGGGTATAATGGAAACTTTTTTTATAAGCTGCGAATTTTTATCAAGGGTTTTTATCAAATGCGTTTGTATTCCTTCTTTTATCAAAATGTCAAACAGCTGTGTGCTTATCTTGCAGTTTAATTCGCCTTTGCCTTTTTCATTGCCTTTTTTTTGAGCGTTAAAAGCCGTCAAATCATCTTTAAATTCGCTGATTAGCAACTCTTTATCATCTGTAGCATAAAGTTTTTTGCCTTTTCCTTCATACAAAAGTTCCCTTTTTTGCATATTTTTTCCTCTATTTTTTAGCTGTGATATTTAAAACTTTTATAATATCCACAGCTGTTTTTAATTGTAAATCTTTCAGCAAATCGCTATGCGAAATAACTGCCCCTTGTTTTTTTGCATCATTGGTATTGGCGTTGTTTTTTGCGTTATTGTCAATTTTGGTAAGTTCGCCTTCAAGGTGTTTTTTTAAGTCCGATTCTTTAATGGAAAACTCATTTTCGTTATTCGGTACAGCCGCAGCATGTACAAGAATATCGGGCTGTACACCGACTGCTTGTATCGTGCGTCCGCTCGGCAGATAGTATTTGGCTACGGTTATTCTGACGGCTTCGTTCCTGTCGTTTAATTTGATGACTTTTTGTACGCTTCCCTTGCCGAATGTATTTTCGCCGACTATTACCGCGCGTTTCAAATCCTGCAAAGCACCGCTTACTATTTCGCTGGCAGACGCGCTTCCGCCGTTTACCAAAACAACCATAGGAGCAGATGTGAGCATGCCTTTTTTGGCTTTATAAATTTCGTCTTCTTCTGCATTGCGCCCTTTTTGTGAAACTATTGTGCCGTTATTCACAAAAATATCAGTCAATTTTACGGCTTGTTCCAAAAGTCCTCCGGGATTATTTCGCATATCCAAAATAACGCCTTTTAAATTCTTGTGTTTTTTCAGAGCCTCTTCCGTTGTTTCGGCTACATTTTTATCAAAGCTTGTAACCCTTACATAGAGTATGTTTTCATTTTCTATCATTTTTGTATATACGGATTTGACTTCAATTATATCCCTTGTTATATCAAATGAAAGCGGGCTGTTTTCACCTTTTCTTACTATGGTAATGGTAATTTTTGTTTTTGGTTCGCCGCGCATCAAAGATACAGCTTCATCAATTGTCATGCCTATTGTAGAGCGGTTGTCTATTTTTAAAATAACATCTCCCGCTTGCAGTCCCGCTCTATCGGCAGGAGTATTTTCTATCGGAGCTATTATTGTAACAGCGCCGTCTTTCATGCCTATGGTTATTCCAAGTCCGCCGAATTCGCCTTCCATTTGTATCAGCAAATCGTCATACTGTTTTTCATCAAGATATCCGGAGTGCGCATCGAGATTTATAAGAAGCCCTTCAATTGATTTTTCTACTATATCCTCGAATGTTAAATTATCCACATAAATATTTTCAACAATATCCAAAACCTGTTTATATTTTGCCAAAGATTCAATACGGCTTTCGATTTGCGTCGTAGAATTGTTGTCTGTGCGGTTATCCGCTAAAAGTGAATTTGCAAAAACAGATACTATTGTAAAAGTGGTAAGAAAACCCAAAGCAAACAGTTTCAAATTTTTCATATACTTATTAAACTCCTCACGATTTTTTAAAATTTAAAGAGTAGAGATTATAAGGAAAATTTGCTAAAAAGTAAGTTAAAGAGAGCAGGCTTTTTGTCGGTAAAAATCTGCAACTCTTATAAAATTTTTGCAATAATCTTGACATAAGTACACTCAATGTTGTATAATTTTTGAAAAATTAAAAGGAGTTAAGATGCAATCCATATTTGAAAAATTAACACACCAAATGACTGCCGCGTTAGAGAGTGCGATATCTCTTTCGCTTCATGCAAAAAATGCGGAGGTAAAACCTTTGCATGTAGTATGGTCGCTTTTGACAAATTCAAACTCTGTATTAAACCAGGTATTTAATAAAATGTCGTTTGATAAAAGTGCGCTTGAACTTGAAGTAAAAAGCGAAATAGACAAATACCCCAAAGCCTCAAATCTAAATAAAGAGAGCATAAAGCTTTCGCGCGAACTTGCAGAGTCTTTGCAAAATGCAGAAGGGCTTATGCAAGAGAGCGGAGATAGCTTTTTGGCTGTGGATACATGGCTGCTTTCTATCATACAAGCAAGCGCGATAAAAGATATTTTTGCAAAATATATAGATTTGATTGAATTTAAAAAGAGTATTCAAACGCTAAGAGGCAGCAAAAAGATAGATAAGCAAACGGCAGATGAAAATCTGGAAGCTTTGTCAAAATATGGTATAGATTTGACGGCAAAAGCAAGAGAGAATTCATTAGACCCTGTCATTGGCAGAGATGAAGAGATCCATAGAATGATGCAGATTTTGATACGAAAGACAAAAAACAATCCCATACTTTTAGGAGAACCCGGAACAGGAAAAACGGCGGTAGTGGAAGGTTTGGCACAGCGCATAATCAACAAAGAGGTTCCCGTATCGCTGCAAAACAGGCGCGTAATTACGCTTGATATGAGCGCGCTTATAGCAGGCGCAAAATATAGAGGCGAATTTGAAGACAGACTGAAAGCTGTTATAGAAGAGGTAAAAAGCGCAGGCGATGTAGTGCTTTTTATAGACGAGATACATACTATCGTGGGAGCAGGTGCGAGCGAAGGAAGCATGGACGCGGCAAATATTTTAAAGCCCGCTCTTGCCAGAGGCGAACTTCACACAGTCGGCGCGACAACGCTGAAAGAGTATAGAAAATATTTTGAAAAAGATGCTGCGCTGCAAAGAAGATTTCAGCCAGTAAGTGTAAACGAACCGAGCATCAGCGAAGCTTTGCAAATTTTACGCGGTATTAAAGAGAGGCTTGAAGCGCATCATGGCGTTACGATACAAGACAGCGCGCTTGTTGCGGCGGCAAAACTTTCGGACAGATATATAACGGATAGATTTTTGCCTGATAAGGCTATAGATTTGATAGATGAAGCGGCGGCAGAGCTGAAAATGCAGATAGAGAGCGAACCTGCTGAATTAAACTCCGTGAAAAGAGAGATAAGCTCTTTGTATGTAGAAAAAGAAGCTTTGAAAATGGAAGATAACAAAAAAAATGAATCAAGACTCAATGAGATAGAAAAAGAGTTGTCAAATGCCGAAGAGAAAAAAAGGTCGCTTGAAAGTCAATTTGAAAATGAAAAAGAGGTGTTCAATAAATTATCATCCATAAAATCTGAAATAGACGCCGCCAAGCGCGAAGTAGAGCTTGCCGAAAGAGAGGGCGATTATAACAGGGCGGCAAAGATTAAGCATGGAACCATTCCCGAACTCAATAAAAAAGAGAGCGAACTCAAACAAACATGGGAAAAAATGGTGCAAAGCGGAACGCTTCTTAAAAATCATGTGGACGAAGAGATGATAGCGGGAATTGTGAGTAAGTGGACAGGTATACCCGTCAGCAAAATGCTTGCGAGCGAAAAAGAGAAAGTTTTGGCAGTTGAAGAGCATTTGAAAGCCGAAGTGATAGGTCAAGAAGAAGCTATTCATGCAATAGGACGCGCCATCAAACGAAATAAAGCCGGACTTGGCGAAACAAATAAACCGATAGGGAGTTTTCTGTTTTTAGGACCGACAGGCGTAGGAAAAACTCAAAGCGCGAAAGCGTTGGCAAAATTTCTGTTTGACAGTGAAAAAGCGCTTGTTAGATTTGATATGAGCGAATACATGGAAAAACACACCGTAAGCCGCCTTGTCGGCGCGCCTCCGGGATATGTAGGATATGAAGAGGGCGGACAACTTACGGAAGCCGTCAGGCGGAAACCTTATAGCGTTATTTTATTTGACGAGATAGAAAAAGCGCATCCTGATGTGTTTAATATGCTTTTGCAAGTGTTGGACGATGGGCGTTTAACGGACAATAAGGGCGTTACGGTTGATTTTAAAAATACGATTATTATCCTGACCTCAAATATAGCAAGCGCGAAGATTATGGAGACGGAGGGCGGCGCAAGACGGGCGGCTGTTTTGAGTGAACTTAAAAACTATTTTAAGCCTGAATTTTTAAACAGACTTGACGATATAGTAATCTTTAATCCGTTAGGAGAGGACGGTTTAAGGGAGATTGTCTATATTATGTTTAGAGATATCAAACGAAAACTTGAAGCAAAATCTATTGAAGCGTCTCTCACGAAAGAGGCGGCTAATTTAATAGCGGAAGCTGGATTTGATATTGTTTACGGCGCCAGACCGCTAAGACGCGCATTATACGAATTGGTAGAAGATAAACTTGCCGAACTTTTATTGGAGGATAAAATACGCGAGGGCGATAGATTGAAAATAGACGCAAAAGAGGGCAAAATATCTATAGCGGTTGAAAATTAAGCTATGAGACATTGTAGCGACTTTAATAAGCAGGCAGTAATTTGTAAAGTTAAAAATTAATTAAGGAGATTGACATTTGCAAAAGGTACATGCTCTTTATCATTTGCGTATCCCTCTTCGTTATGTCTATAAATAAGATTTTAAAAAAAGAATTCCTCGCAATGTCCAAATTTGTAATCCCTCCGTCATTGCGAGGAGTGTAAAGCATGATAAAGCAATCCAAAAAACAAGAAAACCAATTCTGTCATTGCGACTGCGAGTTTCCGAAGAAGGAAACAATCCATTTATTCCAGAAATGAAACAATAAAGCAATCCGC
>JAISNU010000044.1 GCA_031276075.1 Campylobacteraceae bacterium | reverse complement strand
TTCAACTTATGATCTATTTCCTGTTGTTTTTTTCTCTCAAACATACATGACTCCATACTAATTTTTTTGACATTATACCTGTCACCCAAAGTCTGGAGTATCACAAAAAAGCGGTGATTAAACACATGGGCTTTGTAGAATGGTTTAAAATAAAATAAAGGGGAAAAGATGTTTGATATATTTATAATGGGATTTGCAGAGCTTGTATTTGGTTTTTTAGGTTTATGCATAATTGCTGCCATTGGAATAGCAATTCTTTCAGTAATTGTCGGCGTGTTATGTGTTGTATTCAATCTTATAGCTGCCGCATTTTTTGCATTTTTTAAGGTACCTTAATGAAAAGGTATCTTTTAGAGGGCGAGGAGTATGCAATCCTTGCCCTTATGGACAGACGGGAATTTATTAAGGATAAGATAATAACTTATGGATATTTTACCTCCCTTGATAAAGAGTATTCACTAATAGCAACAAGTGAAGAGGAATGTTTAAAAGAACATAAAACTGTTTTAAAAACTAAACAGTTTAACGGGCTTAGCTCGGTAGTTTGTTTCAATTGAGGTAAATAATGGAAGCACTTAGAGGATTCCTCTCTGATTATTTTTGGTGTGTTGAGTTAGCTGTAGCCATAATAATACTTATATCTGCTGGTATTGGGCTTGATGATGGCAAAGGCGGGAAAAGAGAGATGTTATGGAGAGTACCTGTATCGATTATAGCTTGGGTAGTTAGTATGATAGTGATTATATCTATTATTGCTTTTATTCTCTTTTTGATTGCTATGGCTATTAAGGTAATTATTTACTTTGTGAATATGTGATAGGATTTGGCGAGAAATAACCTATTTTTTTGTGTCCAAATTTGTGTCCAAAACACTCTTTTAAATCACTCAAAATAACAATAACTGATGAAAGTGCCTCTGATATTAGGCTTTATCGCTATTTAAAGCAATTTTAATCGGTTTTATTTTTATGGAAGAGATATTGCAGCGGCTTGGAGCAACCGAGATTTTAATGCCTTTTAAGCTAAATAACTTTTTTTGCCTGCATGTTGAATTGTTCTTATTGTTTTCCTGATTGCTTCGTCATACTGCGTATTTCTCGCATGAAGGAAAAAGTGAGCGTTTTTTGAATTGCCACAGCGCAAACGGTTCTCAACGATGGAATTTAGATTGCTTCGTCATACTATGCCGCAATGACGGAAGGAAGGGGTTGCCGCGTTTCTTATGCAAGCAGTTTGTAGTAATGAAAATTCTGGATTGTTTTGTTGATTTATTTTAATTTTATGGATTGCTTCGTCATACTATGCCGCAATGACGGAAAAGTTGATAGATAACTATTCTGGAAATCCAAAGTCCTTCAAAAGAATACAAAATATAAAAAATGATTCCTTCTCCGTCATTGCGGCTGCGAGTTTACGAAGCAGGAAGCAATCTATAATTTTTACAACAACAAGTATCCATAATAATGAATAGAACAACTTTTTTTATTTGAAAGCTTGGATTATTGTATATCATTTTTTGAATTGCTTCGTCTCTGCGTTCCTCGCAATGACGGAGGAAGGGACAAATTCCTGCGGTATTCACCACACTTTATTCCGAAGACTTTATCGGTTCGCAATGACGGAAAAGTTGTGTCATTGCAAGCCGCTTGATAATTGCAAAAAGAGAATTAAAAAAATCTCTCCAAATTATATTTTTTGCATCAAATAAGACCAAGACCCGCTTTGCATCGTCATAAAGCCAAAAAATCGCCGCGCCTGCATGAAATAACGCTAAAAATATCAGCAATGTATATGTCGGCTTGTTATAATATACATGAGAGTAAGCAGCGTTCCAAATTGTAAAAATAAACGGCGCGGCATGAACGGCATATTTTATAAAATTAAACTAAAATTATTCAAAAACAGCAGTTGTATTGAAGTCTCTTGATGGGCATATTTCCTCTTTATCAAGCAATGACAAACCAAAACAAGCGTTGTATTGAAATCACTTACTTAGGAGTGAAAATAAGTAAGGCAAAGAAAACATAAACCGTAACAAGTATTGTATTGAAATTAGTAATGTATATTAAGATAAGTTACTTCGTAATTCATGAACCGAAACAAGGGGTTTTATAAGGAAATAGAGATTTTGCGGAAGGCGAAAGCCCGCCGCATTAAAAGTTTGTTATTTTATCTCTTTGATTCTTGCAGCTTTACCGCGCAAATCTCTTAAATAGAAAAGTTTTGAGCGTCTAACGCGTCCGCGTCTTATTACAGTTATGCTTTCTATACTGTCGCTGTAAATAGGAAAAATTCTCTCTACGCCGACGCTGTTTGCACCGATTTTGCGAATGATAAAAGTTTCGCCCGTACCCGTGCCGCGTCTTGCTATACATATGCCTTCAAAATTTTGAACTCTCTGTTTATCGCCCTCTTTGATTTTGACGGCTACTCTAAGTGTATCGCCGGCGCGAAATTCAGGGATTGTTTTATCCTTTATCTGAGCATTTTCATAAGCTTCAATATATTTATTTCTCATAACAGTTCCTCTTATTTTTAGCTATTTTGTACAGATCGGGTCTATGAAAGCAAGTTTTTGCATGCGCCATTCTGTTTTTTAAGCGGGAGATTATAGCGTGGTTTCCCTTTAAAAAGTCTGAGGGAACGCTCAAACCGTTATATTCGTTCGGCTTTGTAAAAGAGGGCGCTTCCAAAAGAATATTTTCAAAACTCTCTTCTAAAAGCGACTTTTCATTTCCAAGTACGCCCTCAACCATTCGGCTTATCGCATCACACATGCAAAGAGAAGGCAGTTCGCCTCCCGTTAATACAAAATCTCCAACGCAAAAAAGTTCATCCGCGTAAGTTTCTATCACTCTCTCATCAATTCCTTCATACCTTCCGCATACAAAAACTATATGTTTTTTTTTAGATAATCTTTTTGCGTCATTTTGCAAAAAACTTTTACCGGAAGGCGAAGGAAAAAGAAAATAGGCTTCCTTATCTTTTCCGATATGCGCAAGCGCATCCGATAAAGGCTGCGCGCTCATCAAAAGCCCCGCCCCGCCGCCCGCTTTGTAATCGTCCGTTTTTTTATGTTTGTTAAGGCTGAAATCACGCGGATTTACGCACTCCGTTTCTATAACTTTGCTTTTTTTGGCGCGCGAAAGTATGGAATCTTCAAAGTACGGATATATGAGATTTGGAAAAAGCGTAACGAAAGTAAACTTCACTTCTACTCCAAAAAATACGCGGTATAGCGCGTAACAATTTCTTTGGAAGCTATATCAGCGCTGATAATAAATCTATCTATATAAGGTATCAAAAAACTTTTTTGCGCACCGTTTTTTACAAACTTTTCATCTGTTTTCACATGCAGATAGTCTTGTGTGTTTATGCGCTCTATATCATCCACTATGCCTAAAATTTCGCCCTCTTCAACGACTTTGCAGCCGATAATGTCAAACCAGAAAAATTCGCCTTTTTCAAGTTTACAACTCTTTTTTATGTCGTCTTTGGTGTTTTTCAATATCTTGTTTGTGAGTTTTGAAGCGCTCTCTTTATCGTTTATGCCGACAAAACGGATAATGCTTTTATCGGCGTCAAACTCCGCTATTTCAAGACTTTCGTTTTCGTCAATAAAAAAACGCCTGCCTTTTTTAAACTGTTTTGGAAAATCGCTGAAGTTATGAAGCTTAAGAAAGCCCTTAAGCCCCACAGCGCGCCCGAGTTTTGCAGTATCTACAAGCTCGTTACTCTTCATCGTTGGGTTTGATATTGATACGGTAAGATTTTCCGTTTTTAGCTTTGCATGCGGCAACAACTGTCTTTACAGCATTAATGACTTTGCCGTCTTTGCCGATAATTTTACCTGTATCAATTTTATCAACATATATCGTAATTTCGCTGAAAGTAGCGTCTATTTCATCTGTTTTAATGCGCACACTCTGCGGATTTTCAACTATCAGTTTTGCAAACTCTTTTAAAAATTGCTCAACCATTTCAATTTCCGGTAAGTTTAGCTACTCTATCGCTTAATTTAGCGCCTACGCCTTTCCAGTAATTCAAGCGTTCCGCGTCAAATTTCACAATAACAGGCTCTGTTAAAGGGTTATAATATCCCAATGTCTCTATCCAGTTTCCATCACGGCGTTTTCTGCTGTCCGTAACAACAATGCGGTAAAAAGGTCGTTTTGTTCTTCCTGCGCGTGTCAGTCGTACTACTGTTGCCATATATTTTATCTCCTTGAAATAATAAAAAATTAAGTCCTTTGCGGCTTAAATATGGCTGTTTTAAAAATAGCCATATTAAAACCCAAATTATCTTGGAAAAGTGCGTTTTTGAGTTTGCAGCATTGATTGCAAATTTGCCATTCCGTCTTTACCTGAAAATTTTTTTGCCAATTTTGAAGCATTTTCAAACTGCTTGAAAAAGCGGTTTACCTCTATCTGCGACAAACCTGCGCCCTGCGCGATTCTCCTCTTTCTGGAGTTGTTTAAAATGGACGGATTTAACCTCTCTTTAAGCGTCATGGAAGCTATCATCGCTTTTGTGCGCCTAATCTCCGAAGAGTTTTCCAAATCCATATCCCCCAATTGTCCCGCTACAGAAGAGAGACCCGGTATCATTCCCAAAAGCGATTTCATGCTTCCGAGTTTTTTCACGCTCTCTATCTGCGATAAAAAGTCATTAAAATTAAATTCGCCTTTTTGAATTTTTTTAGTTATAATTTTAGCCTCTTTTTCGTCTATAACCGTAGTCGTTTTTTCAGCTAAAGTAGCCAAATCGCCCTCGCCCATCAAGCGGTTTACGATACGCTCGGGTATAAAACTTTCAATATCATGCACCTTTTCGCCGACGCCTACAAATCTCAAAGGCACGCCGATTTGCGAAGCTATGCCAAGCGCGATTCCGCCTTTGCCGTCGCCGTCATATTTGCTTAAAATAACGCCTGTTATCTCTATCTTTTCATGAAATCTTTGCGCGCTTTTTACGGCGTCCTGACCGCTCATAGAGTCCGCCACATAAAACTGCTCATGCGGATTTAAGGCGTTTTTTATCTGTGAAAGTTCTTCCATCAACTCTTCATCTATCGCCAAACGCCCTGTTGTATCCACAAGCAAAACATCATAAAATTCTTCTTTAGCCTTCTTTAAAGCCTCTTTGGCGATTTTGACGGGATTTTTTTCGTTATCGTTAAAATACAAATCTATCTCGTTTGCTCCGCACAACTGCTTCAACTGTTCTACCGCAGCCAATCTTTGCAAATCGCATGCAGCTGCCAAAACCTTCTTTTTTCTAAGTTTTAAATATACTGCAAGTTTTACCGCAGTAGTCGTTTTGCCGCTTCCCTGCAAACCCATCATGAGAGCCACGGTAGGCGGTTTTGAGGCAAATACAAAACCTTGATTGCCCTCTACTGTCAAAATTTTTGTTAAATTTTCTTTAATTGCCCTTAAAAACTGTTTTTGTCCTATGCCGTATCTTTTTGTATCGGCTTCAACGCTTGATAGTAAATCTTTTGTAACTTTATGATACACATCTGCTTTTAAAAGAGACTTTTTAAGCGTTTCAAGCGCATTTTTAAGAGCTTTTTCATCATCGCTGAAACGAATCTTATTTATAGCGGACTTGAAAGAGTCGGTCAAAACATCAAACACTACTTATATCCTCTTGAAAAACTATGTCCAATCAAATTTTGGCTAAAAGAACGCAATAATACAAAAAACATGCTTTAAACCAAATTAAGACTTAAATGGAGCTTATATTAAACGCCTCTGCCGAATTTCGCGAAATCATCTGTAAGCGGCGATTCAAAACTGTATCCCAAAAGCGAGATTTTCCATGCATGAAGCATTATCCTTGAAGCACTCCTGCCGCCGTATTTTTCATCTCCGACAATCGGAAATCCTATACTTTTAAGATGCGCTCTTATCTGATGCGTTCTTCCTGTTTGTATTGATACCTCAACCATGGAACTTTTGCCCTCAATAAGTTTCGGCACAACTATGCTAACAGCGCTTTGTCCATCTTTTGAAGGTTTGGCATACGCGCCGCTTTTGGTTTTCATAATTTGCAAGGGCGTATCTATGGTTACGCTCTCAGCAAATTTGCCGCTTACTATGGCAAGGTAAGTTTTTTTCACGCTTTGCGCTTTAAAAGCCGCTATGACTTTTTTTGTAAATTCGCTGTCTTTGCTCAAAAGCAAAACTCCGCTTGTCTCCTTATCAAGACGATGCAAAAGCGTAAGTTTAAAGCTTTGCGCTACCTCTTCGGAAGTCAAAAACGGAGGCTTGTCCACTGCCGTTATTTTATCGTCTTCAAAAATAATTTGAGGTTTTTTCAGCTTTTCTATCTTAAAAACCGTATTGGTTTTTGCATCTGCGCGTGCGAGCAAAATCTTTTTTCCAGCCGCGTAAACCACTCCTCTGTCTATCAACTCTTTTGCCGCGCGGTTGCTGATGTTTTCCTGTAAAGCCAAAAGTTTATATGCCTTATCGCTTTGTATCATGGATTTGCCTTTAAAATTGTTCAAGCGTTCAAAATACTTTTTATTATATCGTTTGTATTTTCCAAATATGCCGTAGAAGCTTTTGGGAGTTCGCCTTTTAATTTTTCACCGACCTCTTTTATGCCGCATATCACAATGCCCTCAACCTTGCTGTAAAGCTCTTTTTGGTTAAAGAAAAATTTGCCGGAGATAATAGAGTTGTTGAAAGCGGCGGGTTCAAGCGGATTGTGTCCGCCGATGCCTTCCATGAACGAACCGCCCAAAATAGTTATATCGGTTATAGCGTATATATTGACAAGTTCGCCCATAGTGTCGCAAAGTATAATATCATTTTGACCCTCAAGCCCTTCTTTGGACAATTTGCCGTATATTTTTCCATTGGAATTTGCCCATGATTGCAGCAATTTATGCACAGCTTCAAATCGTTCGGGATGGCGCGGAGCCACAATAATAAGTGTATTTGACAAATCCGCAAGCGAAAGTTCTTCCAAAAGCGCCGCTTCTTCGCCTATATGCGTACTGGCAAGAGTTATTACTCTTTTATAGATACTGTTTATTTTATACTGTTTTGTAATTTTCGGCAGCAAAGAGCTTTTTATATTGCCTGATACTTTGATATTTTGCGCGCCGAGAAAGGCAAGTCTTTTTTTGTCCGTTTCACTCTGCGCATGCACTTCGTCCACAAATGAAAAGAGTATTTTATAAAACCATTTGAATTTTTTATACCTATGATATGAATTGTCAGAAATTCTGGCGTTTATCAATATGGTTTTTATACCTCTTTTTTTTGCAATGTAAAATAACATGAGCCAAAGTTCCGCTTCCGTTACTACAAGCGCTTTTTGCTTTTTTATCCAAAATGGCAAAAATATTTCGTAAGGCAAAAATCGTACATTTTCGCTCTTGCATATTTGACACGCCTTGTCAAAGCCTGTTTTCGTAATAACGCTGATATTGACATTGCCGCTTCCAAGCGCATGTATCAAAGGGGTCAATGATGTAACTTCGCCATAACTGCAAGCATGAAGCCATATGCTTTTTTTGTTGGAAAAAGGCATATTTTTATAAAGAAAAAAACGCGAAGGCACAGCTCTTCTGTATTTTTTAAGGCAGCATATCGCAAAAGATGCGGGCAGAGCCGCAATATAAAACAAGCTGAGTACCGCGCAGTAGAAGTATATAAAAAAAAGCTTCATTAATTTTGCGCAGCTTCCTTATATAAAATTCGTCCGCAATGAGGACATGTAACGATATCTTCGCTTTGCACAACCAAAGCGTTCGTTTTATCGTTTATGCGCATGAAGCAGCCGTAGCATGCCTGCTTTTTAACGGGAACTACTGCACTGTTATGCGCCCATTTTCTAATTTTTTCATAGAAAGAGAGAATTCGTTGGCTCATTGTACTTACAAGTTCTTCTTTTCTGGCGTATGCCGAGGACATCTCTTCTTTTATTGCATTTTTCTCTTTTTCCATAGAGAGGCTGACCTCTTCCGCAGCCTTTTGAAGCTCCTCATAAAGCCCTTCTGCCTTGATTTTTTCGCTCTCTTTCAATTCTACTATTTTTTCAAATCTCGCTATCTCTTCATTGGCAAAATCGCACTGTTCTTTTGCGATATCTTCCTCAAGCTGCAAAGCTTTGACCTCTTTTTCGCTCTTGACCGCAGAGGTTTTTTTACCAATGCTTTTCAATTTTTCGGACAATTCGGCTAAAAGGCTCTCATTTTTAAGCTTTTTCAATTTTGCTTCTTTTATCTCCGCTTCTATCAGTTCAGCGCTCTCGGCGGCATTTTTGGCTTTTTCAAAAGCAATGCTTATACTCTTCTCTATCCTTTGAATTCTTGGCTCAAAAGCATCTATCTCTTTGTTTATCTCGGAAAGCTTCACAAGTTGATTTAGATATTTGTTCATATTTTTTATATCCTTAAATTATTTGTACTCAAACGGGTTTTTGCAATCTGTTATTATAGCCTTTAATGGAAAATTTTTCAAATGACTGCTTAACATGTGCGGAAAATAGCGTTCACTCTCAAAATGTCCCGCGTCTATAAGGGCTATATTATTCTCTTTTGCCTCTATTGCATGATGATATTTAAAATCTCCGCTAATGAAACAATCCGCTTCTATGCCGCCAAGCAAATCTCCGCCTGAACCGGCGCAAAAAGCGGCTTTTTTTATCTGTTTGTTTACAGAAACGACTTTTATCACAGCGTTTTGCAATCTCTCTTTTATATAAAAGACAAGTTCGTCAAAACTTTTATCCGTTTCAAAATAGCTGATAAATCCATCGCTTTTCAGCGTTTTAAAATCAAGAATCTCTTCAAGTACAAAACGGTTTAAATGCGTTTTGTCTATGTTTGTGTGCATGGCGATAATTGCGCACTCTTTTGCTATCGCTGCTTTTAAAATGCTGGTCGGATATTTTGAATAATCAAATTTTTTCAGCGATTTAAAAACAAGCGGGTGGTGAACAATGAAAAGCGTCTTTTTGTCCGCTTTCAAAACTGCCTCCAAACTCAAATCCAAACAAATGCAAATACTCTCCGCTTCATCTTGCATAGAACCTGCGATAAGCCCGCTGTTATCCCACTCCTCTTGAAGTTCAAAAGGACTTAGAGAGTTTAAAAACTCGTAGATTTTCTCAATCTTCATTAATACTCTCTTGATATTTCAAGGCGCACCCTTTTGTAAGTTCGCGAATTTTCAGGATATAATTTTGCCTCTCCGTTACGGATATCGCTTTTCGCGCATCCAAAATATTGAAAATGTGGGATGCAAGCAGACAATAATCATAAGCGGGAAGCGGAAGATTTGCATCAAGGCAGCGTTTGCATTCAAGCTGCACGGCTTCAAATTGAGTAAAAAGCATCTGTATATCCGCAACTTCAAAATGGTATTTGCTAAACTCATATTCACTCTCATGATGCACATCGCGATAAGTCGTAGTGCCGTATTCATTGGAATTCCACACTATGTCAAATACCGAATCAACCTCTTGCAGATACATCGCAAGCCTTTCAACGCCGTATGTTATCTCCACAGGAACAGGATCGCATGGTATACCGCCGACTTGCTGAAAATAGGTAAACTGCGTAACTTCCATGCCGTCCAGCCAAACTTCCCAGCCAAGCCCCCATGCACCTAAAGTCGGGGATTCCCAATTATCTTCCACAAATCGTATATCATGTTTTTTTGTCTCTAACCCCAAAGATTCAAGACTTTTCAGGTAGAGCGCCTGAATTCCATCTGGACTTGGCTTTATAATTACTTGAAACTGATAATAACTGCCCAGACGATTCGGATTTTCAGCGTATCTGCCGTCTGTCGGTCTTCTGCTCGGCGCAACATACGCAGCTGACCACGGCTTTTTGCCCAAAGAGCGCAAAAATGTCGCATTATGAAAAGTGCCCGCACCCGATGGAATATCATACGGCTGAATTATATTGCATCCTTGCTTTTGCCAAAAATCCTGCAATGCAAGCAGTATTTCGCTGAATGTCATCATAGTTTCTCTTTCCTTATTTGCAAAAATAAAAGCGTCATTATACGATTTTTTGTTTAAAGTCCTGCAAAAATACTTTTTAGCAGCGCAAAGCGCGGCTTTATCAAATACCGCTTATCAAAACTTCTATATCTTTTGAGTCCGCTTCTACCTGTTTTGCTTTTTTGACTCTGTCCTCTTGAAGTTTTACAAAAAGCTCTTCATTGCTCAAAGAGAGTATCTGCATGGCTAAATAGGCGCTGTTTACGGCTCCCGTTTTGCCTATCGCTACTGTAGCCACAGGCATGCCTGAGGGCATTTGAACCGTAGAAAACAGCGCGTCTATACCATTTACGGCTGAACCTGCCATTGGAACGCCTATAACAGGACATGTTGTAATAGCAGCCACAGCGCCCGCCAGATGCGCCGCCATTCCTGCCGCCGCTATAAAAACAACCGCGCCTTTTGCTTCTGCGTTTTTTACATAAGTTTTTGTCCTCTCTGCACTTCTATGGGCGGAAGAGACTACAAGCTCATATTTGACATTAAATTTCTCAAGCGTTTTGGCGCACTCGCTCATGGCGTCATAATCGCTCTTGCTTCCTATAATAATAGAAACGAATTTCACTTTTTTACTCCGATGTTGTTTAAAAACCGTATTGTATCAAAATTAAATACAAAAAAATCACTCTGTCTTTTTTCTGAAAAATGTAAATGCACTCAGCGCGGCAGGCAAAAGTATATCGTTTGTATTGCCGCTGTGAACCGCTTCGTAACTCTTGCCGCTAACGCTTTTTAACTCACGCATCATTATTTTCCAAACGCCCTCTTCCTGCCAAATCCTGCCGACAGCATTATCGCATGCGCTTATAGAGCCATGCGTCAATATCTCATAAACTCCGCCGACATCAACTCTATCTTTTGCTTTGAAACTTATCCCGTCCTCATTGACTTTTGCATAAACTTGATGGGTGCCTTCCAGAAGCGTTGAGTCTATATTTTGCGTATTGTTTCTCTCATGAGGTCTTTGGATAAGATATCCTTCGCTAAATCCTCTGTTTTTTATGCTTTCAAGCTCTCTTTGATAAGAAGGCAAATCAAAATTATCCGCATAATATCCGTCAACTGCCTTTCTGTAAGCGTTTGTAGCTGCCGCCGTATAATAAGGACTTTTGGTTCTGCCCTCTATTTTAAGGGCGTCAATAATGCCGCTGCCTAAAATCTCTTTCATGTGCGGCATAAGATTTAAATCTTTTGCATTGAATATATAAGTCCCTTCGTCCGCCGACTGTTCTATGCAAAAAAGCGTTCCGCTCTCCTCGTTTTTAGCGTAAAGCGTATATGCAAACCTGCAATCATTCGCACAGCTTCCGCGATTTGGCACGCGCCCGCTCTGAACGGCGCTGATAAGACACCTGCCGCTGTAAGCAAAGCACATGGAGCCATGTACAAATACTTCTATTTCAAGTTTCGGCAGCCTTTTCTTGAAATCCTTCAAATCATTTAAACTTACTTCTCGCGCCGCGACTATGCGTTTCACGCCCATTTCATAATAAATCTCGGCATCCAAACAGTTCAAAACATTCGCCTGCGTAGAGAGATGTATCGGGATATGCGGAGCTATCTTTTGCGCAAGCCTTATAACTCCCGGAGCGGCAACGATAAAAGCGTCAGGCTCCATTTTGGCTACAGTTTCAATATGTTTTTCCAAAAGTTTTAACTGCGAATTGAATGGAAATCCGTTTATCGTTACATATATTTTTTTGCCAAAAGCGTGCGTATAATCAATCGCTTCCTTAAAGCTTTCATATGTAAATTCCTTACCTGAACGGATACGCAGCGAAAAATGGCTGACTCCGCCGTAAACGGCGTCAGCTCCGTAAGCAAGAGCGATTTTCAGTTTTTCGAAATTTCCAGCAGGCGCTAAAAGTTCGGCTCTCACTATTTAAAACCGCTCATGAGTTTTTTCAAATTATTGAGCGTCGTTTCGTCCATGCCGTCTATTTTGCTTAAAGTTTCAATAAGCATATGTACTGTCTCTTGTTTTTCTTTAAGCGTATTTTTTTCGGAGTTGAGTTTTGCGGATAAAATACCGACAGTCCGTGCGCATATAGCGGCTTCCGCTTCCAAATGATTCATTCGTTCCTGCAATTCATGCGCCTCTTTCAAAGCATTGGTAAACTGCTCTATATTTGGAAATTTTCTGCTTAAAACTTCAAAAAGTTCGGACTGTTTGCGGGCAAAATTTTCTATTTCAGCCATTGAATCCTTAATTATATTAAGCTTTGCGCTTAAAATATCAAACTCCTTCTCCATAAAAAATTCCTTTGAGTTTAAAAATTATGCGAAATTATATAAAAAAATATATATAATTCAACTTTATATTTTTAGCCAAAACAAAAAAGGTATTCATGAGAGTAGATTTGCACAACCACACTCCGCTTTGCAAACATGCCGACGGAACGCCGAGAGAGTATGTAAAAAAGGCGATTGAAGCGGGGACGGAATATTTCGGTTTTTCAGACCATGCGCCGATGAAATTTGACAAAGAGTACAGAATGGATTTTGATCAAATGCCGCTTTATGAAAAAATGATAAAAGAGGCGCAAAGCGAATTTAAGTCCAGCATAACCGTACTTGTCGGCTATGAGGTGGATTTTTTAGACTCGCTCATAGATGCGCGCGTCATGGAGCGAAAAGTGGACTATTTTATAGGTTCTGTGCATTTTTTGGACAAATGGGGATTTGACAATCCCGAATTTATCGGTTGTTATAAAAATAAAAATATAGACAAAATATGGCAGGACTATTTTGACGCAATAGAAAAAATGGCAAAATGCGGACTTTTTGATATTGTGGGGCATATTGATTTGCTTAAAATATTTAAGTATCTGCCCAAAACAGACATGAGAATTTTATCCAAAAACGCGCTTAAAGCGATAAAAAAAGCCGATATGGCGATAGAAATAAATACGGCAGGCTTTAGAAAACCGATAAGCGAACAGTATCCTTCGCGCGCTATTTTGGAGGCGGCGGGCGAACTTGACATTGCGGTAACTTTCGGTTCGGATGCTCATGAGATAGAACATGTAGCATACAAAAGCGCGGAAGCGGAAGCGCTGGCAAGAGAATGCGGCTATGATAAATGCGCGGTTTTCTTAAAAAGAGATAGAAGTTTGGTTAAATTTTAACCATTTTGTAATGTGAGTTTATGCTGACAATAAGTATAATAATTGCAAAAATTTTAATTTTAAGGAGTCTTTATGGGCAAATTTGTAAATAATGCGCAGGAGTTTTTCGCATTTTGCAAAAAAAATGAGGTTAAATTTGTAGATTTTAGATTTACCGATTTAAAGGGAGCTTGGCATCATCTAACTTACAGTATGGAAGCTGTTAATGAAGAATCTATCAAATCCATTCCGTTTGACGGCTCATCTATAGAAGCATGGCAGCCTATCAACAAATCCGATATGCTGTTGATTCCCGATGTGCCTACGGCATTTTTAGACCCTTTTACAGCAGATGCTACGATTGTAGTATTTTGTGATGTATATGATATCTATAAGGGCGATTTATACGAAAAGTGTCCGCGAAGCATCGCCAAAAAAGCGCTTGAACATCTTAGAAAATCAGGTATCGGCGATGAAGCTTATTTCGGACCCGAAAACGAGTTTTTCGTATTTGACAATGTAAAGATAAGAGACGACATCAACTGCGGATATTATGAGGTTGATTCCGAAGAGGGCGTATGGAACAGCGCCGCAGACTATAAAGACGGTTACAACACAGGACACAGACCCGGCACAAAAGGCGGTTATTTTCCTGTTCAGCCGATAGATTCTATGGTTGATTTGAGAGCTGAAATGGTTCAAGTGCTAAACCAAATCGGCATTGAAACTTTCGTTCTTCACCATGAAGTTGCGCAGGCTCAAGGCGAGATAGGCGTAAAATTCGGCAATCTGATTGAAGCTGCGGATAATGTTCAAAAATACAAATATGTAGTCAAAATGGTAGCCCATTTAAACGGCAAAACTGCAACTTTTATGCCAAAACCGCTCTACGGCGATAACGGAAGCGGCATGCATGTGCATCAATCAATATGGAAAGAGGGTAAAAATCTTTTTTTTAATAAAGGTTCTTACGCTAATTTAAGCGACCTTGCACGCTATTATATCGGCGGCGTTTTGGCGCATGCAAGAAGCGTTGCAGCATTTACAAATCCATCAACAAATTCTTATAAAAGATTGATTCCCGGTTTTGAAGCTCCGTCAATATTGACATTTTCATCACAAAATAGATCCGCATCATGCCGTATTCCTTACGGTTCGGGCGAAAAATCAGTTCGTGTGGAAATGAGATTTCCAGACTCCTCTTCATGCCCCTATTTGGCGTTTACCGCTATGCTTTTAGCGGGACTCGACGGAATTAAAAACAAAATAGAACCGATAGGTCCTATGGACGAAGATTTGTTTGAACTCACGCTTGACGAAATACGCGAAAAAGGCATAGAGCAAATGCCGCATACTTTAAGAGGCTCTCTTGAAGCATTGATTCGCGATAATAATTATCTCAAGCCGATAATGACCGACGACTTTATACAAACATATCAGCACTATAAATTCTCTACGCAGGTATGGCCTTACGAGGCTCGTCCTACTGCATTTGAGTTTAAGACGACATACTCCTGCTAACTTTTGCCTCCTCCCTGAAAGATACAAAAATTTCAGGGAGTTTGCTTTGTTTTTGCATTTTGAAATCAGCTGCATAAAAAACAAAATCATGTAAAGCTATTTACATGAAAGCTTAAAATATATTAATATTGCGTTTTATTATTTAAAATATGAGCTTTAAAATGCTATATGGGCTTATATAACGCGCTTTTCACAAGATTTATTTAATCTAATATAAGATAGAATGTACACAAATTATATTTTTGAAGGAAATAGACTTTGATTTTATATGATAAAGACACCAAATTTATCGGTGTGAGTGCGGATGTTCTTTCTGTTTTGGGGTATGAAGATATGAGCGCTTTTATGGCATACAACAACGATGTAGCAGACCTTTTTGTCAATAAGCAGGGGTATGTACATAAATTTGATGACTTCTCATGGATCAATTATGTTTTAAACGGCAGCCTTCCAAGTAAAAATGTCATCATAAAACAGCGAAACGGCGGTGAAATAGGAGCTTCCATTTCCATTGCCGAGATATTTCTCTCTGATGCTAAAAGCGGCAAATATTATCTTGTATCTCTAAACGATATACGCTATATAGATACCGCAAGCATTGAAAATACCGCTGCAAACAAACAGCCGATATTTAAAATCAAAGAAGAGCCTGTGAGCGCGAGAGTTAATTTCGGCAAAAGTGCGGAAAACGGAGCGGAAGACAATGCAAAAGTTACATTTATCATGGATGACGCCGATCCTGCGCCTTTTAACGGCGGCGGAACTGAAAACGAGAAAAAGATTTCTGCTGATGAGAATTTAAATCAAAACAGCGCAGAGCAAAAGAGAGAGGCTATTGTCGTCAAAATAGACATTCAAGAAGTTTCCGATATACTCGGCATAGACAAAGAAGATGTCGTCAAATACATGAAAGAATATGCTTCCTATCTGGAAGAGAGCGTTAAATCTTTGCATGCGCTTTACGAAAATAAGGATACGGCAAAAATAAAAAGCGTGCTGGCGAATTTGATTGGAATAGGAAGCAATTTAAGAATAAAAGAGTTGGTTCAAAGTTTTCAAAAATTATTATCTACAGATACAAGCGCCGATAAGCGCGAAATATTGCGAGAACTTGAAGAGACCGCTTCCGAATTCAAACAGTCGGCATTGAAATTATAATTTAAGGATTAGGCACTATGTTTAATATCAAAACGAAAAATATGCTAAGGCTGATAGCCCAGTTTCCGCTGATCATTCTATTCCTCGTTTCTTCATATTATCTGTATGATTCGTTTGTTGCATATCAAAATATTACGAAATTTAAAGAAAAAAACGAAGAGAGCATTATGCTCAATGGATTAGCCATGCAGCTTGCATCTGAAAGAAGCGTGGCAAACGCATATTTAGGCAGTAATGGTATTATTGCAAGGGATATTATTCCTGAGCAAAGAGCCAGAACGGACAATGCGTTAAATAGTTTTAACTTTTTTTACAACACTCATGAAATGAGCCCCAGAATAAAAAATGCAGCTGAACAGTTATCGCAGCTTTCATCAATAAGAACACAAATTGATAATCTTGATACTTCGTCTAAAAAAGTATTTTTTGACTATTATGCGCAAATAAACCAACTTCTTTTGGACGAAATGCGAAGTTCCGCTCTTTTAGCGGCTACAAACAGCCAGATAACATCTCTTAGCAACGCTTTGATTTCAGCGTATCATGATATAGAGTATAACGGTCAGGAGATGAGCTTTATAACGGGCGTGCTATCCTCTTATGAACCGATATCGGAAGATGCGCTGCATACATGGATTAGCATTTCAAGCCAAACCAATACGCTGCAAACAACAGGCTTGCACACAAGCGGCATAGAAACGGCTTTGAACGCAATTTTGAATTCTAACGAAGCAAAGCGAATATATGAGGATATAGAAGAGGCTAAAAGCGGTATCATGCAAGCTTCCGCTACAGGCACATTTATGACTGACCCAACGCTTTGGTTTACAATGATGTCGGATAAAATAAAAATCATAAATACCGCCGCCGGAGCAATTAGAGATACTCTTGACAAAGAGATAGACAACTACACATTTGAGATTATTGCAAGATTTTCTATTTCGGCAACCATTTGGATTATATCGTTGCTGCTGCTATTGACAGGTTTTGTATATGCAAGAAAATTCTTTCAAAATATGATGGAACTTGGAAATGTGTTCGCAAGAGTTGAGGATTTGGCTGGAACACAAAACAGACTTGATTTGGACACCGCAGAAGATACAAGCAAAGCTTATAAAATTATAGATCAGGCTCTTATTAACATTATGCTTGAGAAAAGAAAAGCCGAAGAAGCAAGCGCGGCAAAGAGTATATTTTTGGCAAATATGTCGCATGAGATTAGGACTCCGCTTAACGGCATCATCGGCTTTACCGATCTTTTGAAAGAGAGCGGGCTGGACGGCGAAAAACTTGAATTTGTTGAAGTTATCCAAAAAAGCTCCGAAAATCTTCTTACAATTATCAACAATGTTCTTGACCTCTCTAAAATTGAAAGCAATAAAGTCGAACTTGATGAAATTCCGTTTTTGCCTATTCAGGAATTTGAAAATGCCGTTGAAGTTTATGGACCTAAAGCGGCAGAGAAAAATATACAACTTTCGGCTTACATAGATCCAAGCCTCACGAATTATCTAAAAGGCGATATTACAAAAATTAAGGAAGTTTTGATTAACCTCATGAGCAATGCCGTCAAATTTACGCCTCAAAACGGCTCTATTATTGTCTCTATTGTCAGGTTTGAATCCGTAGTACAGGGAAACACCAGAATACAATTCAGCGTGGAAGATAACGGCGTGGGCATACCCCAATCAAAACTGCATGATATATTCAATGCGTTTTCGCAGGCTGACTCTACTATCACGAGAAAATACGGCGGAACGGGTCTTGGACTGACAATTTCATCAAAATTCGTTGATATGATGGGCGGACAATTGCAAGTTGAAAGTACGGAAGGCAAAGGAAGCAAATTTTTCTTTGCATTAGACCTTGTGGAAACTCCTTCAAATGAACCAGCCTTACTGCACAGATACGGCGAATACAGATTTGCTATGCTCACAAAAGCCAATAATGTCAAGTTTTACGAGAAATTTACAAGATCATATTTGGAGTATTTCGGCGCGCAGATTATACAATATTCATCATTTGAAGAACTCAAAAAACTCGTTTACAACTCTTCTATCAACTCTATATTTTTGGATTTGGAAAATGTTGGCGAAGAGGATATCAAGCAGTATAAAAAGATACAACTGCCTATCATAGTAATCATGAAGCCTTCTCAACAAAGACGCTTTGAAGAGTTTAATACCGATTTTATATCGTCTATTTTTGAACCTATAAATATTACAAAGCTTGTTAAGGTATTAGACCAGAAAATAAGCAGACTGCCAAAAGAAGCGGCTCCGAAAGTTGTTCAGCCGCAGCCTGTAATACAGCCTGCGCCGCCCGTAGAGCCGATTTTCACGGCTCCAACTCCAGAGCCTGCGGTTACTCCGTCCTTTACGGTTCCACTCAATGAGAACACAGCTCCGTCTTTCACAGTTCCGCCTCATGAGCCGCTTATAACGCCGACAGTTGAAAAGCCGATTGAAGTAAAAATGGAAATCAAAGAACCAGTTATAAATACAATAGATAATAATATTACAAAACCAAAAGAGCCTAATATAGAGCCAACAATTAATGAGGAGCCAAAATTGGATATTAAATTTGACTTAAAAGAAGAAACGCCGACAACTGTTGTCAAGCAACCTGTATTTGAAAGGGTAGAAGAGACGCCGAAAGTAAATATTAATTTTTCTCATGAAGTTCCGCCTGCGATACCAGAAACTCCTGCGCCGCCATCGGTACAGCCTTTTTCAATTCCAACACCGCCTCCGCCGCCGCCTGTACAAAGCGCTGTTCCAAAAGGTCCAGGAACAATGTTTGATGCAAAAATTCTTGTAGCTGAAGATAACGAGATAAATCAAAAACTCATTAAAAGAGCTTTGCAGGATATCGGACTTACGATAACGATAGTTCAAAACGGACTTTTAGCCGTTGAAAAAAACAAAGAAGAGCAGTTTGATATGATATTTATGGATATTGCTATGCCTGTCATGGACGGCGTTGAAGCAACTCATCAAATCATCAAATACGAACAGGCAACAGGCAAAAAACACACTCCAATAGTCGCAGTTACAGCAAATGCGCTTAAAGGCGACAGAGAGCGTTTTATGGGCGAAGGATTGGACGAATATGTAACGAAACCTATTAAAAAAGATGCTATTTTAAGGGTTTTGAATATGTTTATTCCTGATAAAATTATTCCGGATCCAAAAGTTGAACAAGCTATAAATCAAAAATTTGAATCAATCATGGCAAATAGTGCGCCAAGTACGCCGACTCCTATGCCGTCAGCCGCTCCTGTTGAAACGCCTCAGCCACCGCAACACATCATTCAGCCGCCTGTAATAAACAGCGAAGCAAAAGATGTTTTGATATACAAAAAAACAAGGCTTGAAACGAATATATTTGCAAATGTATTAGAACAGTTTGGAAATTCAATTCTGTCTGTAAATGATGTTGCGGAACTTAAAAGAGCCCTTGAGAGTACGCGCATAAAAATAGCTATTCTTGACAAAGAGCTTGGAGAGGAAACTTTGGACGCAATTTTAAATCTCATAAAAGAAGCTGAAAAAAGACACAATAGCGCCCGTACAGCAACTATACTCTTTTATGATATTGATACATGCTCTGAAGCGGAAGCAGCGAAATTTGATGAGATTAAAAAGAATATCATCAGCAAACAGTCGCTAAAATCATTAGTAGCCAAGTATTTATAGGAAAAATGAATGAAAAAACTTAAAGTGTTGTCTGTAGATGATGACTTTATCAACTTAAAACTAGTCAATGTTATGTTGAAAAAAAATCCAAATGTGTCAAGCGTCATAGAAGCATCAAATGGTCTTGAAGCGCTGAACATTCTTAAACAGGAACAAGATGTTGATGTAGTGCTTTTGGATATTAAAATGCCTGTTATGGACGGTATAGAATTTTTGGCAAATATCCGTTCGCAGGGATTGAAAAATATGCCTATAATAGTTTTAACAACAGATGAAACCAAAAAATATGAAGCTTTGGAAAACGGCGCTCATGACTTTTTGGTAAAGCCGCTAAGAGAACCTGAACTTTCTGAGAAGATTTTTAAAATTGCACAATTGCTTGACTAACAAACAACCTCTTTAATACTCGCATAAAGTGCGAGTATCTCCTCTTTTTTTGATATAAAACTGTTTTTATTGCAAACCAAATGCGCCGATGAGTGAGAAATGATTTCAGCTATTTCAAGTCCGTTTTGCTCCATAGTGCTTCCTGTCTCCACCAAATCCACAATAGCATCCGCAAGCCCTACAAGCGGCGCCAACTCTATGGAACCGTAAAGCTTTATAATATTCACCGATACGGCTTTTGAAGAAAAATAATTTCTTGTTATATTCTCCATTTTTGTTGCTATTTTAATTTCTGGCAGCGAAAAATCAAGCTTTCTGTTTTTGAGTACGCCGACACAAATTTTGCATTTGCCGACTCCCATGTCAAGCAGCCTCGTTAAATTCGCCCCCTGCTCTTCCAATACATCTAACCCTGCCACGCCGATATCTGCCGCCTGATGCAAAACATATGCAGGAATATCTTGACTTCTGACAAGCAGAAATTTAAAATTTCCCTCCTGCAAAATAAGCTTTCTATCGTCAAAAACGAATGATTTTTTAAAACTCTTTTCAAATATTTTTAGCGTATCTTCTGCTATTCTTCCCTTAGGAAGCGCTATTGTAAGCATATATTTTCCCCTTTATAAACTTAAAAATGTTTTTTCAAGAACCCTGAAAATCAGCATCTCATCATATACAGCATTTTTAAAAAAACTGCGCAAATACTCGCCGTCTCCGCCGCAAAAATAGATTTTCCTGTTTTTGGCGCTGTTTTTGATAATAAGTTTTATCGGCTTTATTATGCCGTAACTTATCGCATCTTTCGTATTTTTCGGCATCGCGTCAAGCTTTACATTTCTATTAATATCAAGTTTCAAGCGTGATGAAACAGACATGTAAGCGGCGGCGTAAGCGGCAAATCCAGGCAAAATATACCCGCCCGCATGTACGCCCTCTTTCATAATATCCACCGTGATAGCGCTGCCTGCATCCACAACTACGCCTTCATGCACAGCCTTGCATGCACAAATTCTGTCTATACCCATGCCGACATATTTTGTATCAAATTGTATATATGGCTCCAAATCAAAAAAGTTTTTATTTACACGCAAAAAAGGCTTCAAATCATCATTGACGCAAATATAATAAACTTTCTCGTTAAAAGTCAGGTTTGAAAACTCATGCACACTTTTTATATGCAAATGTCCATTCATGAACAGATGAACATTTGTATTTCCAATATCGCATAATATCAAGGTTTTACTCTAATACATAAAAATTGTCTTTGTAAAAGATTTTATCTTTGGCGATAAACAAAAAATCATCTATTTTCGATGGAAATTTAAAAATTTCAAACTCTTTTAATTCTAAATCACTTTTGATAAGATATCCCATTTTTTCCAAAATATAGAGTTTTTTATCAGCCGAAACACCAGCAAAAATTGCAAAAGGAAACTTCTTTTCGCTCAAAACTCTTAACTCCAAATCGCACAAAAATATTTTGCCGTCTTTGGTAAATATAAATACTCTCTCATCAGCCACCACCGCGTCTTTTATCTCTTCATCCATAAAATTTATACCGCCGTCCGAATTTATGGCGATAATTCTTTTGGCAGTTGCGGCAAACATTCTATCTCCCAACACATCTAAAAATATGATATTGTTAAACTCGCGTTCGCCGCTTACAACAACGCTGTTTACAATCGTTTGAGTGTTTTTATCTACTATTGCAAGTTTACCGTCAAGCGTCGGGAATATCACCAAACTTCCCAAAAAATACGGCGCGGCTATTCTGGAATCAACAGCAGCCATGTTATCCATCTTTTTTTGAAAAAACACATATCCCGTATTTATGTCGGCAAGATAAAGCATATTGTCCGAAGTAACTGCGGCAAGCGTCTCGCCGTCCATAGAGGCAGAAGCTATCATAGCATTGAGATTTAAAGTATGGAGCAGTAAATTGTTACTGTTTTTCACATGTATCTCTCCAACCGGCGAAATGGTAATAAATTTATTGTCAAATTCGCCAAAAAAACTGTATCCTTTTTCAAGCTGCACACTATTTTCAACGCCTTTTAAGGTAATGATACTGCCGTCTTTCGAGGAAGCTCCGTTTCTCATGACCTCTTTCAGGCTTGATGAGAGCGAACCGCTTGATTTTATGCTGCCTTCAACGCTGTCCGATTTGAAATACTGTCTTTTTGTGCCGCATCCATTAAAAAGCAACGCCAAAGCCAGTATAAATATTGAAACTGTTGTTTTTAACATTATTTTTCCTGTTTACTTGGCTGGTAATGCTCCAAACCTTTTGCCAATTCCGAAAGCGCACCGCTTGTTATTGTTATAAATTTCAAGTTTGCTTCGTCCGTTTTTCCCGCCTTCAAAAGTTCATAACCGCTTTGCAAAGCGGCAAAATCGCTCATGACTTCGCTGTTTTGTCCCAATATATAAGCGGCAAGCTGACCTATGACATCGGTACTGTCTTCATCTATAAGCGTTTGCAAAGCAGTATTGTCGCCGTTTTTGGAAGCTTCTTGAAAAACAAATGCCCTGTATAGCGGCTTATTTTTATTTTTTAGCGTATTTAAAGCCTGTTCGTTTGTAGGAAATACAAGCAATGTTTTATAAGCTTCATTAGAAGCTTTAAGATTGCTTTTGCTAAGCGCGCCGTTTATGCCGTAGCCAATCAGCAAAATAACGACAATAACCGTTACGGCGACTATTGAACGCTTATGTCTTTTAAAAAAGCGCTCGCCTTGAATGATGTTTTTTAACAGCTCTTCTTGCGTATTAAGCTCACTTTTCAGAGCTTCTATATTTTCTTTTAAAGCCAAGTTATTTCCTTTGTATTTCTAAAATTAAAAGTTATATAGTACCATAGTAAAAATAAAATCCAAATAATCACAATTTCAGCGCGATTGAAAACTCATTTTGGTACAATTGTCCTTAATTTATTATTTTTTCAAGTGAAGGTTGTTTATGAATATCGACGGCAAATTGCTTTCAAAATTGGAAACTCTCTCGTCTTTGAAAGTAGAAGGCGGTAAAAGAGAAGAGATTATAAATCAGCTTAGTGAAATTGTAAATTTTGTAGAAAACCTGAATGAGTTGGATTTGGGCGCTTATGAAGCAACATTTACAACTGTTGAGGGCGGAACGCCTTTTCGCGAAGATACGCCCAAAAACGATGAGGACACTATTAAAACTATTATTAAATACGCTCCGAAAACTCAAGACGGTTTCTTTATAGTTCCTAAAATTATTGAATAAAAGAGGTTCACATGGCAGATATTCCGAATATTAGAGCTTTACTGAAAAATGTCGTAGCCTATAAGGCTTCTGATTTGCATCTTGTCAGCAGAAGCGAACCGCAGATAAGGATAGACGGAAAGCTGACAGCCGTAAATATGCCCAAATTAGACGGCGCAACGATAAAAGAGATGTGTTACACTCTTATCACCGACAAACAGAAAAAAAATCTTGAAGAGAATAAAGAGCTTGATTTTTCTATACATTTGCCCGAAGCCGGGCGTTTTCGTGTGAATTATTACTATACGATGAACGGCGATCTGGCGGCGGCTTTTCGTACAATTCCCGTTGTTATTCCAACATTGGATGAATTAAAATCGCCCCCTATTTTTAAAGCAATCACAAAAAGAGAGAAAGGTTTGGTGCTTGTAACAGGACCGACAGGAAGCGGTAAATCAACTACTCTTGCGGCAATGTTGAACGAAATAAATAATACAGACCATAAACATATTATTACAATTGAAGATCCAATAGAGTTTATCCATGAGAACAAAAAATCGCTCTTTTCTATGAGAAGCGTCGGCGAAGATACAAAAAGTTTTGCTAATGCTCTTAAATACGCATTGCGTGAAGATCCTGATATTGTGCTTGTGGGCGAAATGAGAGACAGAGAAACGATGGCTACGGCTGTTACTGCGGCAGAGACGGGGCACTTGGTTTTTGCAACGCTGCATACTACTTCAGCCGTTCAAACCATTAATCGTATTATAGACAGCTTTGAAGGAAATGAACAGGTTCAGATAAGAAATATGCTCTCGGTTTCGCTTACGGCGGTTATCTCTCAGGCGCTGCTGCCGAAAGTTGGGGGCGGACGAGTTGCTATGTTTGAGATTTTGATATCAAATCCTGCTATCTCAAACCTCATCAGAGAAGATAAAGTACATCAAATATATTCACAAATGCAGCTCAATAAGACTCAGTCCGGCATGATAACCCAAACACAATCCATAATAGACGCCATAAAAGCCAATCTTATCACCAAAGAAAACGCTTTGCGGCACTCTACGCAGCAACAGGAACTTACCAATCTTATAACAGTAGGTGGATAAAATATGGATTTTTCATGGTTTGATATATTAATTGTTATAATTATCGCTCTTGTCGGCATTAGAGGAGCTATAAACGGTTTTGTCAAAGAGCTGTTCAATCTGCTGGGGATAGCAGGCGGTATTTTTCTCGCCGCCCGTTTTGGGAACAATGTCGGGAAAATTATTAACGAAAATATATATACAATGCAAAATGAAGCAGCAGCGCAGCTTGTAGGTTTTGTTATTACCCTGCTTTTTGTATGGTTTTTTTGTTTTATGGCTGGATTGATAATTTCAAAACTTTTCAATTTGGGCATAATGGCAAGCCTTAACAGATTTTTTGGATTTGTTTTCTGTTGTTTGAAAATGTTCCTGATATTTTCGGTTATTATATTTGCCATTTCAAATATTGAATTCGCAAGAACCAAACTTGACAATGCGCTGGAAAATAGCTTTTTGTATGAAAAATTTCTGTTTACGGGCAGTAAAATATTGAACATGGAGTTAAAAATCATACATGAAAACATAACTGACATAACAGAAAATGTTGAAGAAGATATAGAATTTATACTTGACAATGTAAACGAAATCACGATTGATGATATCAATATATCATTAACCCCGATTGAGTAAAAGGAGACAACATGAAAAAACTTGAGAATATTGAGTATGACGCGCTGCTCGCAAATTTTAAGGATATTCTTAAAAGAAACGGATTAAAGTTTACCCTGCAAAGAGAAGTGATTTTAAAAACGCTTTACTCTAATAACGGACACTTTACGCCCGATGCTTTATATTTGATGATTAAAGAGAAATATCCTGATTTAAATGTAGGCATAGCAACAGTTTACAGAACGCTGAATGTATTGGAAGAGTCCGATATCGTTACTTCGCTCTCTTTCGGCAGTCAAGGTAAAAAATTTGAGCTTGGCAACAAACCGCACCATGATCATATAATTTGTAAAAACTGCGGGCAGATTGTGGAATTTGAAGACAAATCCATAGAAAAACTGCAAGAAAAAATCGCGAAAAACAACAATTTCAAACTCACCGGACATCTTATGCAGCTTTACGGTATTTGCAATAACTGCCAGAGTAAATAAAGGAAAAAAATTGTTTTTTACAAACCAGCTTGAATTACAACGACTTGAAAAAGCCGAAACGCTTAAAGCTATTGGCAAAAATCCATACAGACATGAAACAAAAAGGGATATAAATACAGGCGAATTTAAAAAAAGATTTGCTTATATAAATGACTTGGAAGAGAAAAAAGACGACAAAATAACATTGACGCTTATCGGCAGAGTAAAATTTTTGCGATGGATGGGGAAAGCGGTCTTCGCCAAAATAGAAGACGAGGACGGCGATTTACAGATATATTTCAACAAAGAAGCTCTTGGCGAAGAATGGTTTACTCATATCAAAAAACTGCTTGATGTGGGCGATATAGTACAAGTAAGCGGCTATCCGTTTATAACAAAAACGGGCGAATTATCTTTGCATACAACCAATCTTGAAATAGCGACAAAATCCATAACACCGCTTCCTGAAAAGTTTCATGGACTTCAAGATAAAGAACTTAGATACCGCCAGCGGTACCTTGATATTATCATGAATCCGGAAGTTAAGCAGACTTTCAAGGCAAGAAGTAAAATCATCAGCATGGTTAGGAGGTTTTTTGAAGAGCATGGATTTTTGGAAGTTGAAACTCCCATGATGCACCCGATACCGGGAGGCGCAAATGCAAAACCGTTCGTTACTTTTCATAATGCTTTGGGGGTTGAAAGATACCTTAGAATTGCTCCTGAACTGTATCTGAAAAGACTCATTGTCGGCGGATTTAACGCTGTTTTTGAGATAAATAGAAATTTCAGAAACGAAGGGTTGGATGCTACGCACAATCCTGAATTTACAACCATTGAGTTTTATTGGGCGCATCATAATTATAAGGATTTAATGGATTTGACTGAAAAACTGCTGCATGTACTGCTTGAAACGCTTGATTTGCCTGAAATTTTGCCGTACAATGATAAAACTATAGATTTTTCAAAACCGTTTCAAAAGATTTCGTTTAAGGACGCGCTCATCAATATCGGAAACATTGACGCTTCCATTTTGGACGACAAAAAAGCCATTGAAAGCAAACTCAAAAAAGATGGTTTTGATGTCAAACCAAATCTGAACAGAGGACAGCTTCAAGCCGAACTTTTTGATAACTATGTAGAAGATAAGCTTATAAATCCGACTTTTGTCATTGATTATCCTGTTGAGATTAGCCCATTATCCAGAAGAAGCGACAAAGATAAAAATATAGCCGAAAGATTTGAACTGTTTATCGCAGGCAGCGAGCTTGCAAACGGTTTTAACGAATTAAACGACCCTTTAGACCAATATTCGCGTTTTGCAGCGCAGCTTGAAGCTAAAGCTGCAGGCGACGACGAAGCGCATGAGATGGACGAGGATTATATCAAAGCTTTGGGATACGGTTTTGCGCCGACGGCAGGAGAAGGGCTTGGCATAGACAGACTTGTCATGCTTTTGACAAATCAAATCTCAATCAGAGATGTTATATTATTTCCCGCGATGAAACAGATAAAATCAAATGATAAACAAAATGATGAAGGAGACAATAAATGAGTTTTTTAGCTAAAAACGACCCTGAAATTTATACACTTTTTGAGCAGGAATTAGAGCGGCAAAGTTATAGTCTTGAAATGATAGCAAGTGAAAATTTCGCCTCAAAAGCCGTTATAGAGGCTATGGGCAGTATTTTGACAAATAAGTACGCCGAAGGATACCCTTCAAAAAGATATTACGGCGGCTGCGAAGTCGTGGATAAGATAGAAAATATAGCGATAATTAGAGCTAAAAAACTTTTTAACTGCCAATATGTAAATGTACAGCCAAATTCCGGTTCGCAGGCAAATCAAGCCGTATATCAGGCTCTCTTAAAACCTTATGATAAGATTTTAGGTATGGATCTAAGCCATGGAGGGCACTTAACGCATGGCGCAAAGGTAAGCAGTTCAGGCAAAAATTATCAAAGTTTTTCTTACGGCGTTGAGTTGGACGGCAGAATCAATTACGACAAAGTAAGAGAGATAGCTAAAATAGTTCGTCCGCAAATGGTAGTATGCGGCGCGTCTGCATATCCCAGAGAGATTGATTTTAAAGCTTTTAGAAGCATAGCAGATGAAGTCGGCGCATATCTGTTTGCGGATATTGCGCATATAGCAGGACTTGTTGCGGCAGGCGAACATCAAGATCCATTCCCGCACGCTCATATCGTTACGACAACAACGCATAAAACGCTAAGAGGTCCAAGAGGCGGCATTATCATGACGAATGATGAAGAGTTGTCAAAAAAGATAAATTCCGCAATATTTCCGGGTATTCAAGGCGGTCCTTTGGAACATGTCATAGCCGCTAAAGCCGTGGGATTTGGTGAAAATCTAAAACCGGAGTGGAAAATCTACGCCAAACAAGTTAAAATAAATGCCAAAATTTTAGCAGATGTACTTTCTCAAAAAGGATTTGATGTCGTAAGCAAAGGTACGGATAACCACTTGATACTGCTTAGCTTTTTAGATAAAAAATTCAGCGGCAAAGACGCCGACCATGCGCTTGAAAACGCAGGTATTACGGTAAATAAAAATACAGTCCCGGGAGAGACAAGAAGTCCGTTTGTAACTTCCGGCATCAGAATAGGTTCGCCGGCTCTTACTTCGCGCGGTATGAAAGAGAGTGAATTTACATTTATCGCCGAAAAAATAGCAGAAGTTTTGAACAATATAGACAATGCATCAGTTCAAGAAAAAGTCAAAAAAGAGGTAAAAGAGCTCTCGTCTAAATTTATCATTTACGACAGAGCTACTTATTAAGGGAGGAAAAATGGAAGAACATGAGTTAAGCGATATTTTATTGGAACAGATGAATTCCAAAAACAGCGCCGTAGTCAAAGTAAAGAGGCTGCTCGTTATTGCCGTACTTTTAATATTGTTGTTTGTTGTAGTGCTGATGATAATGAGATTTATCAATAAAAGTGATGAACAGCCGCAAAATACATTAACCGAATCTATGCTTGAAGAGAGTACAAATATTCAAACTATTGCACCGCTTACGGAAGAGAATAACTCCATAATTGAAAATATTGAAGAAAATGTATCATCTCAAATCACTGAAATAACGGTAATACAAAATGAAACGCAAATTGCTGATCCCGCTCCGACTATTAAAGTGGAAGAAAATGTCAAACAGCCGTCATCACAGCAGATTAAATCAGAAAACCCTTCAAGCCAGACCGCAACGCCAAAAGGCTGGTACATACAGGTAAATTCTGCCGCAAATGCGCCGGCAAAAAGCTTTTTGGACGGCATTACCAAAAAAGGATATTCATATCGGTTACATAAAACAACCGTTAATTCAAAACAGGTTACAAAAACTCTCATAGGTCCGTACAGTTCAGACAAAGACGCAAGAGCTGCGCTCATTGATGTCAAAAGCGGCATCAGCAAAGATGCATTTCTTTATCAAGTAAAATAGCAAGGGTCGGTGTTCGCCGACCTGCTTAAAAATATGAAACAATTTTGCGTCATCGGAAATCCCATAGAACACTCCATATCGCCAAAACTTCACAATGCGGCGTATAAAGCTTTCAGCATAGATGCGGCTTATACAAAAATATTGCTTGAAAACGGCGGCAAGTTGAGAGAAACTCTTTTGACATATGAGGGTGCGAATATAACCGTGCCGCACAAAGAGGCGGCGTTTAGCGTATGCGATAAAATAGAGGGCATAGCTGCACAGATAGAAGCCGTAAATACGATAGTCAAAAAAAACGATAAACTTATCGGCTTCAATACAGACGCGGACGGCTTTTTTGAAGCAATAAAAGAGTTTGGTAAAGTAGAAAACGCCCTTGTATTGGGAGCAGGCGGCGCGGCTAAAGCAATCGCATTTATTTTGAGGCAAAACGGCATTGAGACGGCTATCCTCAACAGAAGTGTTGAAAGATTGGAATTTTTCAGGCAAAAAGGCTTTAAAAGCTTTTCATGGGGAAGTTTTGCACCGAAAAAATACGATATTGTTATCAACACAACAACAGCAGGATTAAAAGACAATGTCCTGCCCGCCCCCGCAGAAATACTAAATGAAACGCTAAAAAGCGCGAGGTTTGGATTTGACGCTATTTACAATAAAAAAACGCCGTTTTTAAAGCTCTGCGATGAATTTGGGCTGAAATATAAAGATGGTTCAGATATGCTTTTGTATCAAGCTGTTTTTGCTTTTAATATATTTTTTGACAATGTGTACGACGAAACAAAAATCGCCCAAATAATGAAAAAAAGCCTCTAATTCACGGCTCTTTTGTAAACTTTGCTAACCATATTAGAATACACAGCAATACTCATATTATCGCGCGACAAGATAAAATTAGTCCGCTCACATAAATCGCTCCCGTTTTCACATACGGAAAAGAGGCAGTTGTATTGCTCAATTTTTTGAAAATCATACCTGTACTCTTTGCCGCGATACATCAAAGTATAATACTTATCTTGCAGGTTAAATCTCATCTCATCGCCTGACTCATCGCGCCAAATGCCTTCAAGAAAGAAAAAATCATTTGACTTCGCCACTCTTTTAAAAACAAGTTTATTGATAAATCTAAAAAATATACCGTTTATACTTTTACCGATTATCCTCGTGTATTTATTTTTGCAAATTTGAGATATGCTTTTTGGAATTAGGAAGGGCGGCAATTTGGCAATTTCATCTTTATATTTAGGCAGTTCTTTAGGCAGTTCTTTTGAAAATTTAGCAACGCTTGCTGGTTTTTCATCTATCCAGCCAAGTCGACAGGCAAGTCCGAATATGCTAATAGCTGCGATATTGATTTTATCTCTGGTAATACATAAAATAAAATCCTCAAGAGAGAGAAATTCTGTTATTTCGTATGTGCCCGCTCCATTGCCGTGGTCATACTCAAAAAAACCATGAACCACTATAGAATCGCTTTTTATAAGACAAAAACTGCGGTTTTCTTTATACAGCTTATTATGTTTTTTGGAATTCTCTTTCACAATGTCAGCTAAGCGAATGCGGCTAAGCGAATAAAGTGCAAGTGTTTTTTTATTGCGAAATACAAAATGTCTTACAGGATACAATATTTTAAACGCGCAAATCTTCAACACCAATAATATCAAACACTTTTTTATAAAAAACATTTACACTTTTGTCCTGTCTTTCAAGGCTTTTGAGAGCGAGAGCATATCTACATTTTCAAGCTGTACGCCGGTAGGAACGCCTTGCGCAATTTTCGTAAAGTTTAAGTCCAAATCTTTCAGTTTATCCTCTATAAACAGTATCATTGCATCGCTTGCCAGAGACGGCGTAAAGGCAAATATCACTTCTTTTACTTCCGCTTCATGTATAATCTCTTTTAATTTTTCTATCTTTTCCAAATCGTCAAAAACAAAATAACGCCCCAAAAACAGCCCATGTTCTTCAAGCGTAAATATATCTTTCGCGCTCTCTACCACGCAAAGCTGCCCGTTGCCGCGCATTTCGTCTATGCAGATTTCGCAAATCTCATGTTCGCTTACTCCGCCGCATTTTTTACATCGTCTGACATTTTGCGCGGCGTCTTCAATAGCATGAGCAAGCCTCATGGCGCCAAATGTATCCACAAGAGTCAAATGATAAGCAAAGCGTAAAGCCGATTTTTTACCAATAGAAGGCAAAGTCGTGAGCGCCTCTGTTAAGCGGTTAAATTTTTGAAGTTTCATGAGGCAAAGTTTAACCTAATTTGTTTTAAGACGCGGTAAGATTAATAAAAAAGCGGTGAAAACTGTCTTTGTATTCATAATCCAATTTCAATCCATGTATTTTAAAAATATTATCGGCTACATACAAGCCAAGCCCCATGCCGCCGAGCGCTTTGTCTTTTTTATCGGAGTGGATAAACGGCTCTCTGCTTTTGGCAAACAATTTATCGGACGCTTCGCCTTTATTGCAAAAAGATAATACGCCGCGCTCCAAAGTAATGGCAACATGCCCTTCACTGCCGTATTTTATAGCATTATCAATAAGATTTTTAAAAGCAAGCGGCATAAAATCCAAATCAGCGTTGATATACACATTTCTGGCTGGAAGTTTTACGCTCACTTTTTTCTTTAACTGGTCGGTATTTATCATCAAAATATCAAATGAAGCATCTAAAATCTCTTTAACAGAACATCTTTTCATATTTATTTCGTAATTTGTTGCCGCAAGCCGTTCTATTTTGGCAAACTCATCAACAAGGTCGTCAAGTCGGCGAAAAACTTTGATAAGCCGTTCTCTATTTAAATCATTTTCCACCATTTCAGCTATAATACGCCCTTTTCCTATCGGGGTTTTAAGCTCATGCATGATAGCGCGCGTAAAAAGCGTGCGAAAATCAGACATATCGGTAACGGTTTTAGTAAATTTGTCAATTTTTTTCAAGAGTCCGCCTGTCTTTAATCTATTTCATGAATGATCTTCACAGCGGTTAAATTTTTCAAGTAAGTCTGCATACACCATTTACCGCCAAGGAGCAATAAACATCAAAAAAAGGCAGTAAGGCAAACATAATATTTGCCTTACTGCCAAAAAAACAGCCTTTTATCCTACTAATTTATAGCCTATGCCTCTTACGGAATAGATGTATTTTGGATGTTTTGAGCTGTCGCCTATTTTTTCTCTGATTCTTCCTATGATAACATCAAGGCTTTTGCCGCCTTTGTCTTTTATAGATCTGCAGTTATAGACCAATTGCTCGCGCGAGAGCGAAAAACTGTGCTGCTGAATCAAACAAGCAAGTATTTCATACTCCGCAGGTGTGAGCGTAAGCGGTTTATCTTCAAGAAAAATCTGATGTCTTTTCTCGTCTACTCTAAATTTAGAATCCTCATTCGAAGCCTCTTCTTCAGCCTGCGCAACAACCTTTTTATATCTTCTAACAAGGCTAACAATTCTTGCATACATCTCTTGCGGATTGTACGGTTTCGCCAAATAATCGTCAGCGCCTATTTGAAGTCCTATAATTTTATCGGACAAATCGCCTCTTGCAGATGATACGATAATGGGTATATTGTATTTTGTCGCAATTTCCCTACATACATCAAGCCCGTCCATTCCCGGAAGCGTTAAGTCTAAAATCAACAAATCGTAATTTTTTACTCCCGCGCTTAATCCGAGATACGGATCTTCATAATTGGTGATTTTAATATTATAGCGCGCCAAATATTCGCTTAATATCTGGGCGAATTCTATATCATCTTCAATCATCAAAACATTAATCATAATGCACTCCTTCAATGAGATTTTATAAATTTAAAGGTAAAAACCTTTACAAGTTATAATTATAGCAATTTTTCTATGACAAAATTCTAACAGTAATTTATTTTTTATTGCTGTTTTACCATATTTTTCACTATTTTTTATTTTTTTGCAACCTTTTTACCATAGATATATATTTGTGCATTATAAACTTTGTATATATAAAATCACCTTAATTTGTAAAAAAATTTCCAGATATTAAGCAAAAAACAGGATAAAAACCGAATTTTGATAAAAATTGTCTATTTTTGCAGTTTTTACATTTTTATTTTTAACAACATTTTTCTCGGAATACATAATTTAAAAAAAAATTTCTTTTTAAACGGTAACTGTAAATATCTATTTTTATTTCGCTATTTATCACATTTATTACTTTAAATACCCCCTCCTTACTAACTATTAAACTTATTTTTGATAAAATTACAGTTTTTTATGAAAGGATTTTTATTGGATTTTGAGTATTATGAAATTTTAGAAATTACAAAAAACGCAGGAATTGACGAGATAAAAAAGGCTTATCGCAAATTAGCTCTCAAATACCACCCCGACCGCAATCATGGGAATAAAGAGGCTGAAGAAAAATTTAAACAGATAAATGAGGCTTATCAGGTTCTAAGCGATGCAAATAAACGCGAAATTTACGACAGATACGGTAAAGCGGGACTCGACAGGCAAGGTTTCAGCCACTTTTCCGAACAAAATTACGAAGATATTATGGGTGATTTGGGTTCTATATTTGAGTCTGTTTTCGGCAGCGGATTTGGTTTTGGCGGCGGCAAAAGACGAAAAAACAATGAAAAATATCCGTCAGATTTGGAAAGCGAAATAACTTTGGAATTCAATGAAGCAGTTTTTGGCTGTAAAAAAGAGGTAAATTTCTCTTATAAGTCGCCATGCAAAAAATGCAACGGAAGCGGCAGCGAAGATAAAGTCAAAACCGAATGTCCGGAATGCGGTGGAAAAGGGCAAATATTTTACCGCCAAGGTTTTATGACATTTTCACAAATTTGCCCAAAATGCCAAGGCAGCGGACAAGTTATCAAAAATGCATGTAAAGCATGCGGTGGAAAAGGCTGGGAAGAAATAAAAGAGAGTGTTACTGTGGATATTCCCGAGGGCATTGACAACGACAACCGTATCAGAATCGCCAAAAAAGGCAATGTTATGCAAAACGGCGGAAGAGGCGATTTGTACATCTTTATTAATGTGAAAAACGACAAACGATTTGTGCGCGACAGACAAAATATCTACATGGAAGTTCCTGTATTTTTCACGCAGGCGATTTTGGGCGAAACCATTACTATACCTACGCTAAGAGGCAGCAAAGAGTTAAAACTCCCGATGGGTGCGCACGACAAACAGCAGTTTGTATTTAAAAACGAGGGCGTGAAAGACTTGCATACCAAACAAATCGGAAGCTTTGTGGCGCAAATTTCTATCAAATACCCCGAAACGCTAAATGATGAACAAAAAAACATGTTGAAAAAATTGCAGGATTCTTTCGGTATTGAAAGCACAGCGCGCGATGAGAGCGTATTAGACAAAATAAAAAATTGGCTCAACTAAAACAGCGCAAGACTATTTTTGATACATAAAATTTTAGTAGATAACGGCGCAGTAACCATTAATGGCGTTTTTTAAAAAGGAGAAAAAATGCAAAACCAACATCGTTGGAGATATAGCCGCTTTTATTTGATGGCTGATTTTTAATTATAAAAATAATTTATTAAGTTTCAAGCGTTGCGCTTGTAAGCTTAGTTATTTTTCATGTAAAAATAAAATACTATTTAAAATTAAATATTTTTTAAGTCGTGAATAACAAATATGCTATATCATTTATTATAAATATTGCAAAAGGCAGCTGCATTTAGTCCGCGCGGCAGCTTGCTTCCTGTAAAAACATAGCCACTAAATATAACAACCACACATGTTGAATTGAAAATTTTTATTGCTGTAAATACTTTATCTACAAAACAGGCTAAATTCTATCAACGCATATATAGATTTGAGCAGATTGGAAGCATCTTTTTCGTCATTGCGACAACGAAACAATCTATCTATTACAAGAAATAAAATAACCCGCACTTTTTAATTATGCAAATCTTCATTTTGTCATTGCGAGCTGACGAAGTCAGTGAAGCAATCCATACTATCATCGTAGTTGAAGACATTATTAAGATATCCGTCATTGCGAGCCGTTGAAAACGGCGCAGCAATCCATGCTTTTCGTCATGTAAGCCCCCCCCATCTGTCATTGCGAGCCGTTTTGGATTATATCTTTTCTTGTCGGAGAATTAGGGTTATTCATACTCTCCGTCATTGCGAGGAAGGAGTGTAACGACTGACGAAGCAATCTAAAAAACGCCCCATTAACTGCGCTCAAGCGAAGTGCATGCCTCCTTTCGTTATTGCGAGCTGACGAAGTCAGCGCAGCAATCCAGAATTTGCAAAAATAAAAATAGTGTCGTTATAATAAACCAAATTGCTTTTTAATTTACATGTTTAGATTGTTTTGTATTATTTTCTGGATTACTTCGTCGTTCCTCCTCGCAATGACAAAAAGGGATACAATTGCTTTTCTGCCATGTTTCTCGCAATACATAGAAAAGGAAGCTTGCATGACAAGGAAAGCGGCAATGATAGTGAGAAGTGTGGATTGCTTCGTCATGCTGCGTATTCCTCGCAATGACAGATTATAGTAGTAATATTTCATGCAACGCTTGTGCAAGTTCAAACGAATTACAAGCATTCTCTCTGTCATTACAAAACATAAAATGGCATGAAAATATCTCTCTTTGTCATTGCGAGCTGACGAAGTCAGCGTGGCAATCCAGAATTTGCAAAAATAAAAATAGTATCTTAATAATAAACCAAATTGCTTTTCAATTTACATGTTTAGATTGTTTTGTATTATTTTTGGATTACTTCGTTGTTCCTCCTCGCAATGACAGAGGGAGATATTTTCACTGAATTCATCGCTCGCGCAGTTTGCAATAACAAAAAGGGATACAATTCTCTGCTTCTGGCAATGACTGATTATAGTAATAAAATTTCAATACAACGCTTGTGTCGGTTCATGTATTGTTTAAAATATTTAGGTGCTTATATTAATGGTATTTCAGTGTTCTCTTTAATGAGGAGCTTTATATCTTCCCGATATGGTTTAACAATCTTTTCTTTGATATATTTTACTTCGCTCATTTGCAGTTATTTGTCTTTTCTTCCATTTTTTATCTAAATCTTTTTTTATATATATTTTCATCAGTTGCCGCATCTTCATTTTCAACAAAGAATATGGTTTTATCTTTTAATTCTGTCTTTTTTGGCGGTTGATTGGTTGGCTTGCAGCTTTTGAAGAATATAACAAACATTTTTCTATTGTCTCCCGACATGGAATAGTTGCAGGCATCTATCATTGTCTGCTTGTCTATGTTTGTTTCCAAGTCTAATTTGTATCCTGCTTTTTCAGCAAGTAATTCGGTAAAAATTCTTTGAGTTCGCCCATTGCCTTCCCGAAATGGGTGAAGCGTATTGAGTTTGCCAAAGAAATTAGAAATCTCTTTAACAAATTCAAACAACTGCATATTCCTAAAATAATCTTTTTCTCTTATTTCTACAAATAGTTTTTTAGCTTCCACAGGTATGTCAATACCGCTGACAAACCAAGAGATTTCACCTGTTGCTGGATTTCTTTTGCCAAAATCATCAAATATCCCCATTTCAAATCTATCCTGACCCGCAAACGAATAAACTTCTTCAAACAGATAGCCATGAATGGATTTTAAGTCTTTGTAATCAAAATTGAGTTCAATAGAGTTTTCTCGTAGATGCTACACTCTGCGCTGTGTAATATCCCGTTCTATTTTGTTTAATTCTTCAAGAGTTTGCGCTCCAAGCAGATTAGAATTAAACAGTTGTCTTGTAAAATCGTCCACTTATATACATATCCTCTTCTATCTCTTTTAATTTTTTATCATTTTTATATTTTTCCCAACGCTTAAATATCTCTGCTTCCAACTCTTCATGAGTTTTATCGCCTTGTAAATAGGCAATACTATCTTGAATATTTTGCTCATCAAGAAACATGTCTTCTGTTGCAAATCCCCAAATGTCTTTTTCTATCTTTACATAAATTTCATCGGATATTTTATCTTTATATTTGGCAAGTATTGACAAACTCTCTTCTCTGTTTTTTGGTTGGTATATACCATTATATGTTTCCATTTTATCTCCTTTGTTTGTTTTTTTAATTATAGCATTTTTTCAATGATTGATAAAAACGATATCATCTTATTCTTGATATACTTTTTGACTTTATTTTCGTATTTTTAGACAAGTTATTCATCATTTTTAATACAACCTGTTAATCCAGTTTGCCGTTCGCGATAATTTAGTATATAACAAGTAACGGCTTTTGTATCTTTTTTAAGATTTAAACTTATCAATTCAACGCCTGATGGAATTGATTTTTTTAGAACGCCGTCCAATTTAATAGTGTTTTTACCGACAAAATAGTGCGCTATATCAAAGTCCAAATCTTCAGAAAACCTGTCTAATCCATATCCAAACATCAAAGCTGTACCGCCTTTAAGGATTTTTTGAATGCCAAGAATACATGCTTTCATGATACGGCTGTGTAATACCTCTTGTATATCGTTCATCAAAATCCTTTTCTTTTGCAGCATCAAGCCATTGCTGAACCAATTTGGCTGCATTCTCCGGCAGTCTATTAAGTGCTATATGCAATAAAGAATATACACGCTCCTTATCTTCGTTTGAGGGCATCCAATCGTCCAAATCCTGCAGCGTTACAGACGAAAAAATCTTTCCTTTAAGAGCATTACAAATAACCATATCCGCAATAGCGCGCGCATGGCTTGCCGCGTAAACTATCGGCGCAAATTCCGGCTTACCCATCTGTTTTAATATAGATGTTACATCTATTACGCCCATACTGCCTAAATATTCATTGGTATTATATTGTTCCCCTTCCCCCATTAAGCCAAAGCGTGGAATTTCGGCTTGCGGATACCAAGCCTCAATAGTATGCCAGTCTCCAGTATTATGTTTCCAGTCGTAGATATTCAGAGCCTGTTGCCCGCTAATATAATGGTATGGAGTAAATATTTGCTGTTTTAAAATTTCGTAAAGCATCTATTGCCGCCTGTGCCTTATTTGTTTGTTATTGCAATTATAGCATCTTTATTTTCAAGCATTAAAATTATTCTCTTTTGCTGCATTAAGCCATTGTTAAACTAATACATGCCCGCCTTTCGAACACTTCCTTTTACTCGCTTATTAGACAAAAAAGCATTGTTAATTTCAACTGTACTTTTCCCTGCGCCGTTTGCGCCAGCGTCAATATACATAGTTTCCATATTTACTGAAGCTCTTTAATGATAATTTCTTCTCCTGTATCCATATCAACATCAATTAAGAGTTTGCGTCCATTTGGATACTCAACTATCATATATTCTTCAGATACTGCATCATCTCTGTAAACTATAGCTTGCCCATTCTGCAAAAGCTTTTTACCTATATTTTGCAAATTTTTTACTGTTTGCAAAACAATATCGTTTTCTGTCATCATTTTAACTCCTTGCCCGCCGTTTATAGATTTGACTTTTCCGCAAAAACAGGCTGAATTGTTTTTAATACATGTTTGCCGTTAAGCAAAAGATTTTCAGTAAATTTGTTTAAAAATTCCATATTTTTACCTCTTTTATGATAATTTGCCAAAACCAAAGCATCTCTAAAAAAATCGGAATGTTTTTTGAAAGGCGTTTTATCTATACTAAATCCAATCATGTGAAAATATTTAATTGCAAATACAGCTATTGTGCGTGTATTGCCTTCGCCAAAAGGGTGTATTTGCCAAATTCTGGAGATAAATTCCATAGCTTTAAAAGCTTTACTCTGTTTATCAAGCAGGCTGTAATCAAAACCACTCTCTATCTTAAAATCATAATTTAAAGTTTCATCAATCATCGCAAAATCATCATATATAACCGTATCGCCGCTAAGAACCGTTTCTTTCTTTGTGATGTTATAATGTCTGAATTTCCCTGCGGGGATACTATTTTCTAAAACACCGCCAAATAAATGCTTATGTATGCCAAGCAAAGTAGCCGGACTGAATTTAAATCCTTCGCGCGACAGCAATTCTGCTATCCTTACGGAAACAATGTCTGCTTCTTTCGTCTCTTGGTTTCTTTCGGCTTTATAATAATTTTTTAGGCTCTTTTCTATCTCATCGTAACTTATCTCTCCCTTTGCGTTTTGGTAAGCTAATTTTTTAGCATATTCGGAAGGTTTAAGATTATCAACTTTTTGCAGCCCAAAAGCAGTATCCCAGATTTCAAGTTTAACTTCATATAAGTATTTGTTATGTTCAATATCATAATTTGGCACTTTTGCTCCCTAAAAAAATTGCTCACAATTGCTGCTTGGAATAATTTTGCTGCCGCGCTGTTATTTCAAGTGATTTTTGTCTTTTAAGCGAATATACTTTCCATGCCGCAAATAACAACGGTAGTATTAATATAAAATAATACCTGTTTTCAGTCGGCAATCTACCTTTTATTTTATCAAGATACATAAAAAAATATCCAATCCAAATCACAACCAACGCGAACATAATTATTGTTTTATGCTGTCGCGGTTTTCTCTTTTTAGGCAACACGCAAAAAACAGACAAAAAGAAAGGTAAGAAATATTGCATTAGCTTCATGCTTATAAGTTTCATCATAATATTTTATACAGTAACCAAACTCGCTCCTTTTTCTTTTGCAATTTTTTACTCCTGATATTTTATTTTGTATATTTTACCAAAATTATAAAAAGCCATAATAAACGAAATAAATAATAATATCAATCCTTCTTTTTTTTATTTCAAAAGATCAGAAATTATAGAAAATATTATATCCACAAAAAAAAGTGTAACGGAGCTTTTTAATGAGAACGGTTTGTCGCGGAAAAATTATGCTCACTTTTATTATGAATATGAAAAGTTATTAAAAAAACTTAAAAGAATTTAATTTAACATTATAAATTTCTTTTTACCTCTTTTTAATCTTAAAAGAGTTATAATAGATTAAAACCAATCAAAGGAGACACAATGGCAACACCATACGAGATTGATTTATTATCAAGTGCAGTATTCGGGGCAAATGGCTTCATATCTGCCAGAATACCCGAAGAAGAGCAGGATAATAATGAAGATATAAAAAAATTAGATGAGATTTGGAAATTCGTTTCATATATCATAGAAAATGATTTTGGCAAGTATATTGATTATGACTTTGTCATAAAAGATGTAAATAGTATAATGAAAAAATACTGGGATATGCCGTATTTATCAGGCAAAGACAGGAAAAAGAGCAGTCAGAGCGCCTATAATGAAAATAGTGAAGATAACAGCGAATATAAGATAGCATTATAAAAACAATTAAGGATATTTGCTGATGTCAAACAATAAATGGAGTTATTCCAAAGAACAGTTGGAAGAAGAGACAGTTAAAGCTTGGAATGTTTTATTAAAAAAATTCCCTTCCGTTATTCCCAATCAATCCAATCCCACAGCCTTTTTTCTCGGCGGCCAGCCGGGAGCCGGCAAAAGCACATCGCAAAAAAAGATAATCAAAGAGTATTTAAACAATAACGCCTTGGCTATATCCATAGATGATTTTAGACAATACCACCCTCACTTTAAAGAGATTTATGATACATATGGTGCAGACTCTGCTGTATATACTCATAGATTTGCAAGCGATATAGCTAAGAATATTAGACAAAAGTGTATAGAGCAAAAATATAATGTTGTTGTAGAAGGCACATTTAAAAACTACGAAAGTACATCAAAAACAATTGATGAGTTTAACAGAGGCGGTTATGAGTGTAATATAACAGTTGTAGCCTGTCCCGAACAGTTAAGCTACTTTAGCACTAAACATAGAATTGAAAAAGACAGGCTTAGTGGAGAGTTAATAAGAGCCGTCCCGACAGATGTACACAAAGAAGCAATAGACGCTTTAGCAGAAAACACTCAAAAACTGTTTGAAAACACTAAATATAATATCTTTGAAATAAGAAGCAGAGATGGGAATAAACTTTATAGTAATAAGGAAAACATCACTGAAAAGACGCCAAAAGGGATACTTGATATAGAAATCAACAGAAAACTTAATAAAGAAGAGATTGACCTTGTAAGTCAAAGCGGGGTAAAAATAGTCATACAGGCAATAGACTTGGAAATAGAAAAACTAACCCCGATAGACAAATTAGATACTTTAATGAAACATCTTGATGAAACAAGAGAGTTTAATTTACAACACACAGCAGATACAATCCTTGAAAGTTCTAAAATAAAAGGTACTTTTACTGCAAAGATAGATGAAGAGAAGCTAAAAAGAGTTGTCAATGAAGCTTTACAGGGACACTTTAAACTACACCAAAAAACAGTATCAATATTGGAAAGCTTTGTCAATCAGGAAAAGACGGTGAAGAGTAACATCAAAACTATATTAGGCAATGACAAAGACAATGAAAAGAGTATCACAAAAGAAAATATAACCAAAAAAGAGATTAAAAGAGACAAAGATAAAAACAATGATAATGATATGGAGATTTAAAAGATAATATTAGGAGGATTTTAATGAAAATAGATGAGTGGTCAGTTGAAGCAATTGTTGCAAAATATAATACAAGCGAGATAAATGAATTGGATATAAAAGCCGAAATAGTAAGACTTGAAAGCATTAAATTAAACTTTATATCAAGGAAAAAAAATGAAAAAAAATGTTGAAATCTCCATAGAAGAAGCATTAAAAAAAGAGAGAAACAGAAGCTATGAAAACGAAGATAATAAATTTCGCGGTGCGCCAAGAAAAAGCGACGATGAAAAGTTATCAAGAAAGTATCAAGTATATTTTACGGAACTTGAAGCTCAAAAAATAGACAATATAGCTCGCAAAAATTATATGAAAATTGCCGCATATATCCGCTCGGTACTACTAAACCACATTAATTCCCTGTAAATATACGCCTTTTATAATTTATGCCGACTGGGGAGGATATGTTGGGTGGCTAAAAACAAGAATAAAGATAAAGAACAGTATGGCGGATTAAATCTGTTTGATTTTATGGAACATGAGATAAAGATAAACATTGAAAATTTAAAAGGAGAATACAATGATATCAACAGCAGCGATACCGGTGGACATGGATTTTCTCAAGAGAACGCTAAAGCCAAAAACATTGGAGTGGTTGGACTGGAAAGCAGATCAAATATACGACAACAGGATACGACCCTATTCTCTTACGATAGTGGAGAGATGGGCGAGGGAGTATCCGGAGATAATGTCGGAAGTGAGCGATACTCTACTGTTTACTCCATTAACGAGGCAGACGAAAGAGGAGCTGGATATATTGGAAACTCAACAAGCGTACGAAATGACACAGAATGGGATAACAATAATGGAAATACTTCAAATGAGCGAAATACATCCATTCAAGTACTTTTACCAGTTTCTGACATAATTGGAGTAAAAGAGGATTTTTCAGCTAATGAAGATATAAGTATTAAAAGTCCCAAGGATAAATACCATAAAAATGTAAAAGCCATTAAGCTGTTAAAAGAGATTGAAGGCATTAACCGTTATGCTACCTTTGAGGAGCAGATTATACTTAATGACTATTCAGGCTGGGGAGGAATACCGCAGGCATTTGACGGTAAAAACAAAGAGTGGGAGAAAGACGGACAAAAACACAGTAAACATGTTATATCCGTCGACGAATTTGATTTTCTTGACGCAAAAAAAGAAAATAACGAACCATCAGCAAAAGAGCCAATACCTGACTCTAATGATATTATTTAAAAAGGATACAATATGAAAAAAATAGTTTTATTCACGGTTTTCGTAGGCTTAACATTGGGCTTTACGGGTTGCGAGAGCAAAGAGAGCAAAAAACAGAGATGCTTAAAAGAATTAAGCACTAATTGGGCTGCGTCAGAAGACTGCAAAGAGATACTGCTTGAAGTAGAGAATGAGGAGCGAAAAAAACTAGGATTAACTCCAAGAAGCTCTAATTAGTCTTTTTTCTATTTACGGCAAAAATGAATGGCACATCGTACAATTTGCTCATTAAATTCATTTTTGCCTTTTGTATATTTTCTCCTGACGCTTCTATATTCCACCAGAGATTGATTTATTTGAATATAGGGGATTTGTAATATCAGGGAGAAGAACAAGCTCAAACTCTGCAAAATTCTTTATAAAAAACGAAGAGAAAGAGATAGTATTTCAGCCTGCCAATCTATATTTTGAAAAGGCAACGGATATCACTCTCAAAGGCTTTTTCACAAGAGTTAACAACTATCTAAATAGCTTTGAAAAAGGGATAGAGGAGCAGTCTAAGCTTATAGAAAAAGAAAAAAAAGAGTATAATGAATTAAAATCTATCGGTAAACAGGCGTATAAAAATTTTGACTATCTTAAAGCTCTGCGGGAAGATAATCAAAAGATTATACAAGAGATTAAGAAAACTGCAAATGATAAGAGTTATGTAAGTAGTTTTAAGCCTCTGTCCGATGAAATTAAAAAAGGCAAAACAAATACAATATTGCAACAAAACATAGAGTTGTAAAAAGTTTAAAAGATTTAATTTGCCTCTTTTTAATCTTAAAAGAGTTATAATATGTTAAACCAATCAAAGGAGATACAATGGCAACACCATACGAGATTGATTTGTTAAGAAGCGAGATATTTGGCACAAATGGTTTTATATCTTGTAGAATACCTGAGGAAGAACAGGATACTAATGAAGATATAAAAAAATTAGACAAGATTGGAGAGTTTGTTTCATATATCATAAAAAATGATTTTGGTAAATATATTGATTATGATTTTGTCATAAAAGATGTAGACAATATAATGAAGAAATATTGGGATATGCCGTATTTATTGGGCAAAAGCAAAGAAGAAGATAATCAAAGCTCTGATGGCAAAGAGAACAGCGAATATAAGATAGCATTATAAAATATGTCAAATAACAAATGGACTTATTCCAAAGAGCAGTTTGAAAAAGCGACAATTAAAGCATGGAAAAAGCTGTTAAACGATTTTCCTTCCGCCGTTCCCAGTAAAACCAATCCTACCGCTTTTTTTCTCGGCGGTCAGCCCGGAGCTGGCAAAAGTACATCACAAGATATGATAATAAAAGAATATTTGAATAATAATGCCCTGCCCATATCCATAGATGATTTTAGAAAATACCACCCCCATTTTAAAGAGATTTACGACACATACGGTGCAAACTCTGCTATATACACTCATGAATTTGCAAGTGATATAGCCAGAAATATCAGACAAAAATGTATAGAGCAAAAATATAGTGTTATAGTTGTAAAAAAGTTTAACTCTTTTAAACCTCAAAAGAGTTATAATAGACTAAAACCAATTAAAGGAGACACAATGGCAACACCATACAACGAGATTAATTCGTTGAAAAGTGATAATGTGAGAGTAATAAGAGACGGGCAATGCTATTATAATAGTGCATCATGCGATACAAGTTATTCATGCTCAAAGTCTGGCAATAATTACAACTGCGGTTGCTTTAATATAGACATAGACAATAATAGAATTAATGCAAGATGTTAGACGATAAACTGTTTGAATGGGGAATTGTAAATCATAACGGCGTTTTATATCAACCTTATGATACTATATATTTTTTTTCAGTATATTTCACGCTAATTTTGATTGGTTACCTATTTTTTACGATTTGCAAAAAGTGCAAGGGCGATAAAAGCAAGTCCGATTAAAAGCTATCGGAACTGGAACTAAAATAGCAGATGACGAATATAGCATTAGCGGCACTGTTGATTTTGAGTGTCCGCAATAAGGATATAACATGAAAAAAAGAGATTTAGAAATAATCTTTGTAGCTGTTTGCATCTTTATTTTAATAATATAAAAGATTATTTTTTAATAGTCTTGATATTTCTTTTCGTAGTTGCAACTATATTTAAAGCGTAATACACTAAAACTCCAATACCTGCTAATAGGGTTAAATTTCTTATTGTTTTTGCATTATCTGTAAAAAAAGCTGTGCTAACAGTGCCGTCTTTGATGCTTGTAACTGCATCTTGGACTGTTTGCATTCCGCCCGTTACTGTTTATAAAACACTTTCTACTGCGCTTCCTAATTACTGTTTGCCTCGCTTTTGGCGCCGTTGCTGTTTTCATTTCGCTGACAGTCATTGTCCGCTTGTCGTTTTCAGTATCGCTCGGTTAAAATCTTGCATATATACCAAAGGCGTATCATACATACGGCTATAGCCCAATATCTCCTCTGTGTCTGTCATTTTTTTGTCTTCCACTTCTTTAAGAGTTGATAATTTAAAATAATACCACTTATAAGCAGGTAAATTATCACAATATCAAATATAAACAGTATTATATTGGTTAAACCCGCTGGATTACCGTTGTGGTCTATCAAACCTAAATTTAAAAGCTCGTCAAATCCTATAAGATAGACAAACCAGCCATATATCCAATGCGGCAGTAACATGTTAAATCCTTAGCCAAAAGCTTCTATTATGTGCGGTCTGTAATATTTTTTAGCATTATGAACATACTGCGCTTCTGTACCTTTACCTGCGCTTGTATTATACCATTTTTTCCAATATGCGGCGCATTCGCTTAGCGTGTCGTCTTGAAACTTCTCATTTAAGATATTAATAAGAATTATTTTGCTAAAAAATATTTAGCTGGCTTGTAAAACTGTTTTTGCTCACTGTTTAGCAAAAATTTAAAAAAATTTAAACAAACAGTCTGCTGCCATTTCTTTACCCTTACTTTGAATATTTTCTACCCATTTGGGCAAATCTTTTTTTATTATTATTTTGCCGTCTTCGTTTTTTGCGCACAATAAACTTCGTTTTAAAAATGAATTATCAAAAATATATGCTCTGTCTGCAATCTGCAAAGCTTCTATAAGATTATCTAAACTTCTACTATATCTACGCATAATATCTTTTGTTGGTACATCATGTCCGCCTTTCTCCACTCTATTTTTAACCCGCATAAATGAGATTAAGGCATCGCTCACGCCAATATATACTAAATTAATCTTATAACCGCATTCTTTAGCTACTTTCATAAAATTTATTTCACCATTTCCTGCCAATGTCGTCTCTATCACAAAAGATTTTTTACTATCTAACATATTTTTTCTGTTATTAATAGCAATTTTTCCCGCTTCAACAATAGAACAATTGCGCTCTTTAGCTATGACATCAGGATTAATAATTGGTATTTTTGAAAAAATATAATGCTCGCACAATGTGCTTTTTCCTGCGCCATTTACACCAGCCATAAAAGTTAAATTTGGTTTTTTATCCGTCATTTCGTTACCTTTTTAACAATTTAACAGTGTGTTTTTCATGTGCAATATCTACTTTAATCAATTCCAATTTACCATCGGGATATTTTTTTAATACACAACCTTTTGGCGTATCATGTTCAACAAAAATAACAGGATACCCCTTTGATAAAATATCATCTGCGGCATTCCAATTGTCTGCCGCCATTTGTTCAAGCAATTCATCCACAATAATTTCACTCATTTTATATTTTCCTTATTTATAAATCATAAATTTCATTGTTTCGTGTTTGTATCCCTTTTTGTTCTTGCAGCTTAAATTTCATATATGAATAAAAGCGCTGCGCCATGTCGTTTTACATTGGCAAGATCAATTTTTATTGCCGCTGCATTCTCTTTTTAATAAAGCAAATAATATTTCAGTCATCTTTTTTTCTTACCTTAATACTGTTTTTCTATTTCCAACTCTTGTTCAAGCGTAGTTCCCGCAGCTTCCAAATGCGGCGTTAAGATATATTTCATTGAATTTATAAGGTTGTTTTCAATAAGCCTGATTAT
>JAISNU010000037.1 GCA_031276075.1 Campylobacteraceae bacterium | reverse complement strand
ATGCCAATCTCAGGAATAAATCTAAGCTCCTTTTCGCCATAACCCCAATAGTGCGCGAGATTTGCTCCCGCGATTATTTTATATGGGGATTTTCTTTCTCTATTTATGGTTGAAAGTGTCGTTTCAAAACCAAATTCTACGCCTTTTAGCGAACTTTCAAGACTTTTTTCAATGCCTGCTTTGATTGTTGCCATTTCGTCATATTCGCGAACAAAAAGACCAAATCCGCCCCCAATGCCGATAAATTTCTCTTTTTGATATATAAAATCTGCAGACAATACAAAGAGCTAACCGAACTGAAACCAAAAGCAGGCGACAACAATAATGAAAGCAAACCCAAAAATAACATCAATCTTTTAAACACAATACACCACTTAATTTACAAATCCTGTTCTATCAACTTCTTAAAAGAGCCAAAATACAATTCCTGCATTTTTGCGACGCTTAGATCTATATTTTTATCGATTGTAAGCTGTTTGCCGCCGATTTTGCCTATAAATTTTACGCTTAAACCTACATCTTTTGCCAATTCTTCAAACGCTTTTTCATCTTTTACTTCAACGACTGCTCTTGAAAAACTTTCGCTAAAAAGCAGTTTTTCATCTTCAAATTTAGTATCTATTATCGCGCCAAGTCCGCTAAGCGCGCTCATTTTGGCAAGCGCAACAGCAACTCCGCCTGTATTTATATCTTTTGCCGCAAAAATTATCCCTTGTTTATTTGCCTCTATGACAAGCTCCCAAAGTTTTAATTCTTTATCATAATTAATCTTAGGCAGCTCGCCTTTCACGACATTTGCAAAAAGTTTCAGATACAAACTCCCGCCAAACTCATCATAGGTGTCGCCCAGCAGATACAGCGCGCCGCCCTCTTTTTGAAATGACGACGGCAATACCTTATCGGCATCATCATTCAAGCCAACCATAGCGATAGACGGAGTTGGAAATACGCCCACGCCTTCGGTCTCGTTATACAAAGAGACATTTCCGCTCACAACCGGAGTATTGAGAGCCAAGCACGCCTCTTTTATACCTTCACAGCCTTTTGCAAACTGCCACATGACTTCAGGATTTTCTGGATTGCCGTAATTTAGGCAGTCGGTAATCGCCAGCGGTCTCGCCCCGCTCATTGCAACATTTCTCCCACTCTCCATCACAGCCGCCGCCGCGCCGCCTTTCGGGTCTATATAGTTATATCGCGGATTGCAATCGCTGCTCATGGCTATAGCTTTTCCATTCTCTTTGACGCGAATCACACTCGCATCAAGAGAACCCGGCGCTTTAATGGTATTTGTTTGAACCATAGAATCGTACTGCTCATATATCCATGATTTGTCAGCTATTTCAGGATGAGCCAAAAACTTTTCCAAAACTTCCTGTGCATTAGGGGCTTTAAAAACAGGTATATCTTTTATATTTTTCAAATATTCGGGTTCTTTAATGGGACGATTTAAAATCGGAGCATTTTCGCTGACGGGAGCCACAGGGATACTTGCCGCAAGCTCGCCGTTAAAGTATAGCTCCATAACGCCCGTATCGGTAACTTCGCCGATAACTTCAGCATCCAAATCCCATTTTTTAAATATTTCAAGCACCTTTTCCTCGCACCCTTTTTTGGCGCAAATGAGCATTCTCTCCTGCGATTCGCTAAGCATAAACTCATAAGGAGTCATACCCTCTTCGCGCGCAGGAACACATGATAAATCCAATCTCATGCCGCTTCCGCTGCGTCCTGCCATCTCAAAAGAGCTTGAAGTAAGCCCCGCCGCGCCCATGTCTTGAATACCTACGATGTAATCATGCCCAAACAATTCAAGGCAGGCTTCAAGCAGAAGTTTTTCGGCAAACGGATCGCCAACTTGCACGGTAGGGCGCAAAGATTTATTTTCTTCGGTGAAACTGTCGCTTGCCATCACAGCTCCGCCAAGTCCGTCGCGCCCTGTTTTACTTCCGACATAAATCACGGGATTGCCTATACCTTCTGCCCGCCCGTAAAATATCTCGTTCGTTTTGCAAAGTCCAAGCGTAAAAGCATTAACTAAAATATTACCGTTATAGCACTCGTCAAAAAATGTCTCGCCGCCGATAGTCGGCACGCCCATGCAGTTGCCGTAATGCCCTATTCCCTCTACTACGCCTCTGACTAAATATCTTTGCCGTTTAGCCGTTTTATCACTACCTTCAATATTTCCAAAACGCAAAGAGTTTAGGTTTGCCACAGGACGCGCGCCCATCGTGAAAACATCCCGCAAGATTCCCCCGACTCCAGTAGCCGCCCCCTGAAAAGGCTCTATAAAGCTTGGATGGTTGTGGCTCTCCATCTTAAAAACGGCGGCAATACCGTCTCCTATATCTATAACTCCCGCGTTTTCTCCAGGACCTTGAATAACCCAAGGAGCTTTTGTAGGAAAACCGTTCAGGTATTTTTTGCTGGATTTGTATGAACAGTGTTCACTCCACATTGCGGAAAATATGCCTATCTCTACGATATTTGGCTCTCTTTTTAAAATATCTTTTATCTTTGCATAATCATCATCTGTAAGTTTGTGGGCTTTTAAAATTTCAGCTATCGTTTTCATCGTATGACCTTGAGAAAATTTTTTAAGAATTTTACAAAAAAAGGGATAAATAGTAGTTGAGGATAGAAACAAATCTTAAATTTACATTTTACTCAACAGCCTCTTTACCGAACGCATGAGTAATAATTTTATAGGCTTGATTCAAGGCAGATGCGATAGAACCGCCCTGAATCGTCGCCACATCGCCGCAAATATACATATGTTTAATACTTGTTTCATGATTTTCATCAAAAAGCGCCCTGCCGTCTTCTGCCAAAGCTATAC
>JAISNU010000004.1 GCA_031276075.1 Campylobacteraceae bacterium | reverse complement strand
AGCAATCCAGATACATAAAGCATTATAAAAGAAATTGCAATTTAAAAATATGAAATAAATTAAAATTTGGAATTGATAATTTACATTTTTGGTATTTGGATTTTTTTATTTCTGGATTGCTTCACCGCAAGCGGCTCGCAATGACAGAAGAGAATGTTTTTTGGTTGTTTTATTATTTCTTTTCTTGCAATGGCGGAAAGGGGACTTGCATAATGAAATGTATGGATTGCCGCGCGCTTTGCTTCGCAAGCTTATCATTCAGTTGCGGGTTAATGGCGGCGTTTTTCTGGATTGCTTCGTCGTTACACTCCTCGCAATGACGGAGGAGGGGGGGGAATTTCCGCGTTTTTTTGCAATGGCTCACGATGATAAAAAGGAGGATTGTTGCGCCGCTTTGTGTCCTACAATGATGAAATATAATATATTGCCGCGCTTCGCAAGCTTATCGTACTAAAACGACTGAAAAACCGCGCGCATGAGCAATTACCGCTCTATTTGCATGCAAATTTCGTTATTTTCGTGCCGATGGTTATATTATGTTTTGCGAAATCACCCTGTTTTAATTCAAGCGCAAATTTTGCCTCTTTTTTAGAGTAGCGCAGTTCAAGCGAATAGGGCTTTAAGTCTTCTATTTGAAAAAGTTCCCCGTTTTTGTCAAAAAAACCTATGCTAAGGGCTATTTTTGTCTCTTTCATCCAAAACGAGAGTATTTTGGCTTCATCCCATGTAAATATCATTCCAGCCCCGATATCGTCCATATTGGATAACCCTTTTTGTCTTTTTTCGGGCGTATTTGAGAGCGGAAGTTTTTCTATCTTAAAGCCATTGTCAAATTCCAACATACAAGTTTGCGCGTAAAGTAGCTGCAAAAACAGAAAAAACGGCAAGACAAGTTTCATCAATCATCCTCCATGAAAGGCAGTTTTAACTCTAAAAAACTTTTGTTTGATTTTGTAAACTCTATAAGGTTTTCGGTTGTTACGACAAATTTAGGCAGATTTTTGCAGGCTTCCTGAAATACCACTGCTGCGCTTTTTGCATCGCTTAACGCTCTATGCAAAGTTCCGTTTGTTATATTTAAAACTCCGCGCAGTGTTTCAAGTCCGTATCTATCGCTTTTTATAGTTTTACGCGCAAGTTTTATCGTGCAGAGCGTTCTATTCAAAAACGGGGCAAATTGGTGTCTTTTAAAGGCGTTGGACAAAAATGTATAGTCAAAATCGACATTATGCGCGACAAAAACGGCTGTTCCTAAAAACAGTCTGAATTTTTCTAAAACCTCCGCTTCGCTTGGAGCGTTTTTTAGCATATCAACCGTAATGCCCGTCAAATTTATTATCGCATCAGGCAAAAAATCGGTAAAAACAAGCGAGTGAAATTCATCCAAAACGGCGCCGTTTACCATTGTTACCGCGCCAATTTCTATGACTTTTGGATTGCTTAAAAGGTTGTTTGTTTCTATATCCACTACGCAAAACCGCTGTTCGCGCCAATTTCTCGTTCTCGTGCAAAGCGATATATCGCCCTTTTCCGTTTCTGCTGCATCAAACCCCAAAGCGTTAAGTTCATTTACGGAATTTATCTCAAAATCGCCCAAATATTCGCATTTTTTCAATGCGCTAAAAAAACGGTCGGCGTTTAAATCTTTTTTTGCCAATCTATCCGAAAGTTGTTCAAACTGTTTCAATTTTTCGCACTTTTTATAAAATCATACATTTTTTGCGCATCTTTTTTGCCATGCGAGAGTTCTACACTGCTATTGACATCAACGCCGTAAAATCCGAAATGTTTAATATTTTCCAGCATGGAAGCGTTAAGTCCGCCCGCTAAAATGATTTTGGAACAGTCTATTTCGTCAAACCACGATAAATCAACGCTTTTGCCTTCGCCGCCGTAATTATCCGTAAAAGCGTCAATCAAGCGGTATTTGTCTTTGCATTTTAAAATATCGCTTTTTTGCTTGGCTCTTACGACCTTTATGTGCGGCGTTTTTAGTTTTGATAAAAATTTCTCATCAACATCAAAATGAAGCTGAGCGAGATTCAGTCCTGCTTTTTTGCAGATTTTGTCTATATTTTTCGGACTTTCGTTTACGAAAACCCCGATTTTTTGCACAAAAGGCGGCAGCAAAAGAGAGATTTTTTTGGCGTTTTTTGGCGTTATATATCGCGGAGATTTGGGATAAAATATAAATCCCACCGCGTCTGCGCCTGCATGAACAGCTCTCAGGGCGTCTTTGGCTGATGTAATGCCGCAGATTTTTACTCTCATTTTATACTCTCAAAGAATCAATCGCGTCTTTATACGAGGGCGCGCCGAAAATATAACTGCCCGCTACCAATATATCCACGCCTGCGTTTTTCAAATCGCGCGCATTTTTGCTATTAACGCCGCCGTCCACTTCTATCAAAGTTTTTAATCCCGCCCTTTCTATCGTTTTGCGTAGTTTTTCAGCTTTTTTTAAAGATGAGCAAATAAAACTCTGCCCGCCGAATCCCGGATTTACGCTCATTAAAAGCACCATATCAATCTCTTCTAAAATATATTCAATACTCTCTGTCGGCGTATGCGGATTTAGCGCAATCGCAGGACTTATGCCGCAACTTTTTATCTTTTGTATAAGGCGGTGCGGGTGTTTCTCTTCTTCAATATGAAACGAAAGATATTTTGGTTTTAAAGGCGCGAAAAGTTCCGTAAAAAAGGTATTGTTTTCCACCATGAGATGAATATCCAAAGGCTTTGAAGAGGCGCGCGCGGCGGCTTGAACAACTACAGGACCGATGGTAAGATTTGGTACAAAATGCCCGTCCATAACATCAACATGCACCAAATCGCACCCAGCATCGCAAATTGCCCTTATCTCTTCATCAAGCTTGCCGAAATTTGCCGATAAAATACTCGGAGCTACCAACATAAATTCCCTTTAAATTTAAAATAGCTTAATTGTATCAAAACTTTTTAATAATTTTCTTTTTTGAGGGCGGATTTGGCGCAAAATTTTTTGTTTGAATTATATATTTAAATGCGCATTTTTATCATCGCAGTAAACATGTCATGGCAATGGCCATTATTGCAAAACAATCGTGTATATGTTAGTTCAAAAACACTCCCTCCGTCATTGCCCACATAAGTCTGCCATGCAAGCATAAATAAAACAATCCACACCCTTTTTTCTATTATGTCTCTTCCTTCCGTCATTATTGTGCGAGCCGCTTGCGGCGAAGCAATTCAGACATTCTGTAATGCAAAGTCTCCTCTTGTTACTGTAAACGCCTCTTTTCCGTCATTGCGAGGAGCGAAGCGCGGAAATTCCCCCCTCTCCGTCATTGCGAGCTGACGAAGTCAGTGCGGCAATCTATACTTTATAATAATAAAATAGTGTCATTATAAAAAGATAATCATTTTTTCTTATTTTTGATGTGGATTGCGTCGTCGTTACACTCCTCGCAATGACGAGGGGAATTATTGTTCATGTATCTGTACATAAGAGTAACACATTCCATCATTGCGAGCTGACAAAGTCAGTGTGGCAATCTATACTTTATAATAATAAAATAGTGTCATTATAAAAAAAGATAATTATTTTTTCTTATTTTTGATGTGGATTGCTTCGTCGTTACACTCCTCGCAACGACGAAGGGAATTATTGTTCATGTATCTGTACATAAGAGTAACACATTCCGTCATTCCCATAACACCATGTGAATCTCTGTCATTACGAGCCGCAAATGCGGCGCAGCAGCCTAGTTATTGCAAATGAAGCGAGGCATTCTATAACTTTTCAGTATTATGTCTTCTTTTTTGCCATTTTCCAAAAAACAGAAATCTAAACCATTCCGCTATGTGAACATAAGCAAAATAACCCACAATCCTTTTTTCTGTCATGTTCCTTTCCTCTGTCATTGCGAAGAGTGCAAAGCACGACGAAGCAATCCATAAGATGGAAAAGCACATACGCCATTCCCGTCACAACCCCATGCGAATTTCCGTCATTGCGAGCGAAGCGTCGCAATCCAGAATTTATAATAATAAAATAGTGTCATTATAAAAAGATAATCATTTTTTTCTTATTTTTGATGTGGATTGCGTCGTCGTTCCTCCTCGCAACGACGGAATATAGTAGATTGCCTCGCCATTTATTTCCTGTAATAATTGGATTGCCGCGGCACTTCGTGCCTCGCAATGACAAAGGATGGTGCATGTGCTTCGTATGGGTTTGTGGAAATGACGAAAAGAGGTATGGATTGCTTCGTCGCTTCGCTCCTCGCAATGACGAAAAAAAGAGATTACTTTCTGCTTTGCTTCTCCTGCACTTCTCGCAATGACGGAAGGGGGAGGCATGCTTCGCATGGGCGCGGCGGTCAATTTAGAAGTTTTTCCGGATTGCTTTGCTTCACTCGCAATGACGAAGAGAGTTGTAATAACAAGCAAATTAGCATTGCATATTTTATTGCCAAGAAAAGGTTTAACCGCGTCAAACAAGCTTAAATATACTCTGCTATAATTTTGCCCGAAAAGGAAAATCCATGAAAAGATTATTTGCTGAATGGGAAAAACAAGAATCGCTTCTATTTGCCCTGCCGCATGAAAAGAGCGATTGGCTGCCGTATTTAAATGAAATACTTTTATCGTACAAAGTTTTTATCAAGACGGCTTCGGAGTACGAACGCTGCGTAGTTTTGTGCGCCGATAAGCAAAAAGCTGAAAAACTGCTCGCGGGCATTGGGAATGTAACGCTTGTGCAAATCCCTACAAACGATACTTGGATAAGGGATTTCGGCGCGATTGATGTTGAAACGGAAGAGGGCGTTGTTTCTTATGATTTTACATTTAACGCATGGGGCGGGAAATTTGAAGCCGCGCTTGATAACGAAGTAAATAAAAAACTTTATGAAAACGGCAAAAACAAACTTGTAAGCGTTCCATTTGTGCTTGAAGGCGGAAGTATAGACAGCAACGGCGCAGGCGTGCTTTTAACGACTTCAAAGTGTCTTTTGGAAAAAAATAGAAATCCAAACCTGAGTAAAAATGAGATAGATGTCAAACTAAAAGAGCTGTTCGGATTAAAACGCGTCATTTGGCTTGAACACGGCTTTTTAAAAGGCGACGATACGGACTCTCATGTGGATACGCTTGCGCGTTTTATCGCGGAAGATACGATAGCATACACGACATGCGAAGATGAAAAAGACGAACATTTTGACGAATTAAAAGAAATGGAAAAAGAGTTAAAAAATACGGGATTTAAACTGCTGCCTTTGCCTATGCCAAAACCGATACTTTACGAAAACTCCCGTCTGCCAGCTACTTATGCGAATTTTGTTTTCGTAAACGGCGCGCTTTTATTGCCGACATATAATGACGCGAATGATTTGAGAGTGCAGGAACTTTTAGCGCGCGCTTTGCCAAAACATAAAATAAGAGGCGTAAACGCGGCTGTTTTTATCCGCCAATATGGAAGTTTGCACTGCGCGAGCATGAATAAATTTACACCGAATTAAGATAAAAATGTCTGATTTTAATGATTTTATCAACTATTTGTGATATAATCACACCTTTGCTTGGTATTTTTACCGCTCAAAATTTATTTATAAGGATTTATTATGGCAAGAAGATGCGCGCTTAGCGGTAAAGGACCGCTTGTCGGAAACAATGTCAGCCACGCTAACAATAAGACAAAAAGACGATTTTTACCAAACCTTCGCACTATAAGAATTACTCTTGAGGACGGAACTACTCAAAAGATTAAAGTTGCAGCCTCAACTCTTAGAACATTGAAAAAAAACGGCTGATTTTTAACCCCGCAGGGAGTGAATTATGAACTTTGGCAAAAAGGATAAATCACCCCGAGGGTGGCGTAAAGCCACTCCTAAAATTAAAATAGACAATCAAATATACGAACAGTTAAAACCGCTTAGACTGCCCCTGATACTGCTTGTTGTGATTATGATGATAGGCACTGTCGGATATGTTGTGATAGATGGTTTCAGCCTCATAGACGCCATATATCAATCAGGCTATACATTTACCACCGTTGGATTTGGCGAAGTAAGCAAAATTTCTACGGCGGGACGCTTTTTTACTATCGGATTGATTGTTTTGGGATTTGCTGTTTTCTCCTTTTCAATCGGCGTTTTGATAGATATGATAAACAGAGGCGTTATTACAAAACTCATCAAGGAGCGAAGAATGCTTCAAAAAATCGCAAGGCTTAAAAATCATTTCGTTATCTGCCATCACAACAGTTTTACAATAGAGTTGGCTAAACAGTTCCGCCAAAACCATATACCTTTTGTCGTTGTGGATAACTCTTCGGATTTTGAACAGAGCGCAAAACAGTATCAATATCCATATTATATACAAGGCGAACCGCATACGGAACTGTCCATACTCAAATCCTCTCTCTCATCTGCCAGAGGCGTAGTAACGCTAAGCGAACATGTAGCGGACAATATCGCGCAAGTCGTTACGACAAGGCTTTATGAAAAAGAGCTTGGATTGAAAAAGAGTTTTTTTATTATGGCTCATGCAAACAATGACAGCGAAGCAGAAAAGTTGAAAAAACTCGGCGCGGACTCGGTAGTATCGCCCTCAAAGCTTGTAGCTCAAAGATTAAACGCTATAAGTTTGCATCCTGATATGCAAAATATGATGGAAAATCTGCTTTCCAAAAAAGACCCTCCCGTTAATATTGAAGAGGTTGCGGTGCCGGAGTTTTCATGGATAATATTTAAAAAATTAAAAGAGACGCATTTAAGAGAGATAACAAATGTAAGCGTTGTAGGTATCAGCGATTTAAACGGTAAATTTGTGCCGATGCCGCGCGGCGATACGATTGTCGGCACAAACGCAAAACTTTTAATAGTCGGCACGAATGAGAGTATTATAAATTTAAAAAGGCTTATTAGGCGCAAAACAAAACCTGAGGAGTTAAAGTATGTTTGATATATTGCCGATAGAGGGCGGACTTGATAATGTGGAAGGATTTTTCAGCGGCGGCGTGAGCGCGGGACTTAAAAGCGGCGGCAAAAAAGATGTGGCTTTTATAAGAAGCGATACGCTTTGCGATGTGGGCGCAGTTTTTACATCAAATAAGTTTCAAGCTGCTCCAATACGCCATTTCAAACGATACGGCGAAATATTTCAGACAAATTTCGTTTTGATAAATTCCAAAAATGCCAATGCCATGACAGGCGAAAAGGGCGTTGAAGATATAGACGAGATATTTTCGCATCTGCCGCGCTTTTTAAACGCTAAAAATCCCGTCATGAGTTCAACGGGCGTTATAGGTTACAGGCTTGATACGAAAAAGATAGCCGCCTCATTTGAACTTTTTGATTTTAACGCCAAAGATTCAAACGCGGCGGCGGAAGCGATTATGACTACGGATAGATTTAAAAAAGAGATAGCCGTAAGAGTTGATGTGGAAGGAAAAGGTTCGTTTCATGCGGCGGCTGTCTGTAAGGGCGCGGGTATGATAAACCCTGCGCTCGCTACGATGTTATGCTTCATAGCGACTGACGCAAATGTCCCCAAAGAGTCAATAACAACACTTTTAAAAGATGCTATGGAGGAGAGTTTTAATGCCATAAGCGTGGACGGAGATACTTCTACAAACGATACAGTGATGCTTTTATCGTCGGCAAAAAGCGGCGTTTGGGACATGGAAGCTTTCAAAGAGGCTTTGAAATTTATCACAAAACATTTGGCTTTGCAGATAGTAAAAGACGGAGAGGGAAGCAAAAAAGTTGTGGCGTTTGAAGTCAAATCCGCGCTTACTTTGGACGAAGCAAAAAAAGCCGCAAAAGCTTTGAGCAATTCGCTTTTGGTAAAAACCGCGCTTTTTGGAGAAGACCCGAATTGGGGGCGCATAGCTTCCACGATAGGTTCATGCGGCGTTGCATGCGAAGAAGACAAACTGAGTATTTATTATGATGATACGCTTGTATATTCGCCTGAAAAAAAACAGTTGGACAAAGCAGGCGAAGCCGCGGCAAATCAAGTCATGAAAAAAAACAGTTTTAAAATTATCTGCGATTTGGGGCTTGGAGATGCGGATTTTACTGCGTACGGGTGCGATTTAGGGCATGAATATGTAAGTATAAATGCCGACTATCGTTCATAAGATTTTAATAACAAAATCGTTAAAATAAAAAAAATTTATAAGGAGACAAAATATGTTACACGAATATCGCGACATAATTACAAAATTAAAACAGGAAGATGCGCACTTTGCAAAGATTTTTGAGAGGCACAACGACCTTGACCAAAAGATTTTGGATGTTGAAGAAGGACGCGAACACTTGGAACATTTAGAGCTTGAAAGGCTAAAAAAAGAGAAACTGCTCTTAAAAGACGAAGCTTACGCGCTTATCATAAAATACAAAAAAGAGAACAATCTCTAACAAATTTTCAAAACGCCTCTCATGCAGGGGCGTTGCTGAGTTATTCCCCATAATAAAATTTCAAAATCTGTTTGACGCATTTAAATTTACCGCTCATTTACTGTTTAAGCATATACTGCCAATTGACTTTTTATTTTAGCTCCTTTTGCAGAAAGAATTGAAAGGATTGCGGGATATTTATACTCAACCACCCCTTGCGCAATCCTTTCTACTTTCTATCTTACATTGCTTATTACTGTTTAATTTGATATGTTTAATCAAAATTTGTTATAGTTTTGTAAGCAAAATCTGTTATAATTTCGGCATCTTTAATTAGCGAAAAGGGGAAAATATGAAGCTAACAAAGTTAAGTCTATCCGCTATATTAGCGGTAAGCGCATTTAGTGCGGCGCTAAATGCTACGCCTCTTGAAGAGGCTGTAAAGGGTGTTGAGGTAAGCGGTTCTGCCAGATACAGATACCACTCTCAGTCTGATTTTGCCACTACTGTTTCAAGTGGCAATAGAGGTACAGATGCAAGTCGTTTTTCGGGATATTTGCAGCTTATTTCGCCTATAGCAGATAATTTCAAGTTTGCTACTTCTCTTGTAACAGATATATGGAACAAAGGTGATTCTGAGGCAAGCTCTCCTGCTGGTGATACGGGCGGAAACAGTTTTACATTTGACAAATATTACTTCCAGTACGGCGCAAACGGTTTGACCGTAAAAGCGGGTAAATTTGAAATTCCTACTCCATGGACGCAGTCAGCCGCCATATCAGGCTCTCGCGGCAACGGCGTGCTTGCTCTGTATTCTATCAATTCTGATTGGACGGTAGCGGGTGCGGCATATTTGCAGACAAATGCTTTAAATGGTCATGCGGCTGGTTTTTCAGATTTTGGCAGTAACGACAATTTATATGCTTTGGCGGCTATCGGCAAAGTTGGACCTGTCGGCTTACAGTTTTGGGCAGCAAATTTAGAAACAGTAGCTGACGCGGTATTGTTCGGCGAAGCGAAATTTGCCTTAAACGGCTTTAACGCAAGAGGTCAGTTAAACTATTTGAAGCTTGCGGATCAAATTGGCGCAGCTGAAGATGCAGGCATTTTTTACGGCTTGGAAGGCGGATATAAAAATCAGCAGTTTGCCGTAACAGCAGGCTATACGGCAAGCGATAAAGATCAGGGTATCTATTCGCTTGATGCAGATAACGACGGCTTTATCAGATTTGGTAAACAGCTCTATTACAGAACCTCTAATGTTGCGGATGTCGGCACGGCGTTCATAAAAGGCGGAGCGACTGTAGATAAATTCGGCTTTGAGCTTGGCTACGGTTTGGCTGATGTAGGAAGCAGAGATCAAGATTACAGCGAAGCTTACGGCACAGTTACCTATAAATATGCCAAAAACCTTGGCTTGGAATTATACTATTCGCATATAGATCTTGATAATGATACAAGACCTGGTAAAACAGCAGGCACATTCGAAAGCACCAATGACGAAATTCGTTTTCAAGCCCAATATAACTTCTAATATTTGAAGTTTTTAAATCCTCCTCTTAAAAGAGGGGGATATCCTCATTTTATTCTATGTAATTTTTTAACATTTTTTATTTTGATTTTTATGCCCCCCCTCCGTCATCGCGAGCCGCTTGCGGCGAAGCAATCCACACACCTTTTTCCGTCATTGCGAGACACAAAGTGCCGCGGCAATCTATATTTTACAATAACAAAAAGGGTATTATATAGAAATGAGTAATTGTTCTTTGCTTAAGCTATAGATTGCTTCGTCAGTCGTTACACTCCTTCCTCGCAATGACGGAGGAGGCGTCATTTTGTATTTTTTTATCATTCTCACGCAGGCGTAATGACAAAAAGGGTGTGTCCACATGAAATTCTACCATGTAAATAAAGCAGTAATTCCGTCATTGCAAGCTAACGAAGTCAGTGCGGCAATCCAGAAAACCACTTTTCCAACATTACAAACCAAGCTTTTCATGTGTGCTTTTGTTTAATGCCTTTCCCGTCATTACAAGCCGTTTACGGCGAAGCAATCCAGAAATAAAAAAAAATACACATGAGAAGTCCAATACAAAAACGCCTTTTCCGTCATTGCGAGGCACAAAATGCCGCGGCAATCCAGAAGATGAAAAGCAACATTCCGTCATTGCGAGCGGAGCGACGCAATCCAGAAAATGCCAATATTAGCCGCAATCCCACATGCGAATCACCTCCCCGCCGCCTCCGTCATTGCGAGCTAACGAAGTCAGTGCGGCAATCTATATTTTACAATAACAAAAGGTGTCATTATATAAAAGTGGATAATTGCTTTTTGTTTATATTGTGGATTGCTTCGTCAGTCGTTACACTCCTTCCTCGCAATGACGGAGGAAATTATTGTCCAAGTATCTGCACATAAGAGTAACAAATTCCGTCATGCGAGGCACAAAGTGCCGCGGCAATCCAGAAATAAAAAAAAATACACATGAGAAGTCCAATCCAAAAATGCCACTCTATCATTTTTGCGACTAAACGATAAGTGAAGCGTATTTCCAAAAATATTTCCTTAAATATGTCATAACAACGACCATTATTGCAAAAAAATCGCGTATATGCTAATCCAAAAACGCCTCCTCCGTCATTGCGAGGAGTGTAACGACGAAGCAATCCAGAAATAAAATAATACAAAAAATCCAAATGCCAAAAAACATAAACTACCAACTAAAAATTTAAGTTATTTCATGTTTTTTTAATTACAATATTCTTTACAATGTTTCTTGTATCTGGATTGCTTCGTCGTGCTACGCACTCCTCGCAATGACGGAAGACGAAGGGATTGCAATGAGGTAAAAGGCGTGGATTGCCGCGGCACTTTGTGCTTCGCAATGACGGAGAGAATTGTAATAACAAACAGATTGCCGCGCTTCGCTTGCAATGACAGAGGAGGGCGCATGTGTGCTTCGTATGGTGTTGCGGGAATGACGGAATGTGATGAATGCGTGCTTTATTTGTGATATCTGGATTGCTTCGTCTCTGCGCTCCTCGCAATGACGGAGAAAATTATTGTCCAAGTATCTGCACATAAGAGTAACACATTCCGTCGTTGCAAGACACAAAGTGCCGCGGCAATCTATATTTTACAATAACAAAAAGTGTCATTATATAAAAGTGGATAATTGCTTTTTGTTTATATTGTGGATTGCGTCGTCGCTTCGCTCCTCGCAATGACGGAGAACAACAGCTTTATATCATACTTGTAAATGCGAATATTTATATCTTTTGGGTGTTATATGATAAATTTTATCGTCAAAAAAATTAAAAAAGTTTTGTCTCTAACTTGGCTATTTTATCCAGCAGTTCGTTCATTGTTTTTTCACTCTCAAATCTGTCATGGCACTCCTGTATAAAGGCTGCGAGTATATCTTTTATTTCAAGGCTGTTTTTGTTTTTGAAAAAGCGCGACAGTTCGCCTTCAAAAAAATTTACAAATTCATCATCAAGCGTAATATCAAAACTTTTGGCGGATATGGAGAGGGTTATTTTTTTCATATATTAAGAACAGATTCTATCTTTTCCAAAAGTTCATCTGTTTCAAGGCTTTTGGCTTTGATATCGTTTTGCAGTTTGGCGATAATCTCTTCTTTTTCAAATATTTCGGCTTTAAGATTTTTAAGTTCCTCTTTCAGCGCTTCATTTTCTATCTCAAGCTCGCCGAATTTTGCTATCAGCCTCTCTACTCTATCGCCGAGAACAGCGGAGATTTTGCTGTTGCTATCCATTAAAATCCTTGTTTTGCAATTTAAGCTATAATTGTAACAAAAAACCTCTTAAAATGTATAAGTATACCTTTTGGGCGGTATGCAAGGAGCAATTTTGGCTGATTTTCAACTGGTATCATCTTATGAAAGAGCGGGCGGACAAAACGAAGCTATAAATACTCTTTTAGCTTCCATAAAGGCAAACAACCGCTATCAAACGCTTATAGGCGTTACGGGCAGCGGCAAAACTTTTACGATGGCAAATATCATACAAGAGCTTCAAATGCCGACTTTAATCATGACGCACAACAAAACTTTAGCCGCGCAGTTATACAGTGAATTTAAGGGCTTTTTTCCAAAAAATCATGTGGAATATTTTATAAGTTATTATGATTATTATCAGCCTGAGGCTTATATACCAAGGCAGGATTTGTTTATAGAAAAAGACAGTTCCATAAACGAAGAGCTTGAAAGGCTGAGGTTGAGCGCAACCGCTTCGCTTTTGAGTTATGACGATATTATATGCGTGGCGTCTGTTTCGGCGAATTACGGACTCGGCAATCCCCATGAATATAAAAACATGGTGCAGATAGTGGAAAAAGGCGGCTTTATACACCAAAAAACGCTGCTTTTAAAACTTGTAGAGATGGGATACAAACGCAACGATAACTATTTTGACAGGGGAGATTTTAGAGTAAAAGGCGATGCGGTGGATATTTACCCCGCATACAGTGAAGAAGAGGCTGTGAGAATAGAATTTTTCGGCGACGAAGTGGAGGGCATCGTCTATTTTGACGCTTTGACAAATGAGAAGCTAAAAAGCGTTGATAAGATAATTATTTACGCCGCAAATCAATTTATCGTAACGCAAGAGAGGCTTAAAACTGCTACGAAAGAGATAGAAGAGGAGTTGGCGGCAAGGCTTGCATTTTTTGAAAAAGAGAATAAACTTGTAGAGTATCAGCGCTTGAAACAGAGAGTTGAATTTGATTTGGAAATGATAGAAACTACGGGAGTATGCAAAGGCATAGAAAATTACGCGCGCCATTTGACAGGCAAAAAAGCGGGAGAGACGCCGTATACGCTGTTTGATTATTACGAAGCAATAGGCAAAAAATATCTTGTCATTGTGGACGAATCGCATGTAAGCCTGCCGCAGTTTAGAGGCATGTTTGCTGGGGACAGAAGCAGAAAGGAGGTTTTGGTAGAGTATGGTTTCCGTCTTCCAAGCGCATTGGACAACCGTCCGCTCATGTTCGACGAATTTATCAATAAAGCCCCAGCGTATCTTTTTGTATCCGCGACTCCCGCAAAGCTTGAGTTGGAACTTTCAGCGGAAAATATTGCCGAACAGGTTGTAAGACCGACAGGCTTGCTTGATCCGATTATAGAGATAAAACCGAGCAGCAATCAAGCAGAAGTTTTATTTGACGAAATAAAAAAAGTTACAGCGCGCGGTGAACGCGTTCTTGTAACAACTTTGACGAAAAAAATGGCAGAGGAATTGACGCGGCATTACGCCGAACTTGGATTGAAGATAAAATACATGCATTCCGATATTGACGCAATCCAGCGCAATCAACTAATACGGGGGCTCAGGCTTGGTGAGTTTGATATTCTTGTTGGCATAAATCTTCTAAGAGAAGGGCTTGATTTACCCGAAGTCTCGCTCATAGGAGTTTTGGACGCGGACAAAGAGGGTTTTTTGCGAAGCGAAACAAGCCTTATACAGACTATGGGCAGAGCTGCAAGAAATGAGAACGGCAGAGTTATTTTGTTTGCCGACAAGATGACGGCATCTATGCAAAAAGCTATAGATATTACAACTGAGCGGCGTAAAAAACAGCAGGAATTTAACCTTTTGCATGACATTACGCCAAAAACTGTCATAAGAAAACTGGACGAAAACCTGCATGCAGACAACATAGACGAACTTGCTTTGAAAAAGAGCAAAATGGAGAAAATCCCCGCTTCGCAAAGGCGCGAAATTATAAAAGAGCTTACGAAAAAGATGCATGAAGCGGCAAAAATGCTGGAATTTGAAAAAGCGGCAAAAATTCGCGATGAGATAGCAAAATTGAAAGAGTTGTAAAAAATTGCAAGTTTGTATTGCCCCGCCTGCATGAGGTGAGAATAATGGAAAAGAAACACAAAATGACGCCTTCCTCCGTCATTGCGAGCCGCTTGTGGCGAAGCAATCCATTTCTCCTTATATGTCATACTTGTGAAAAACAAGTATCCATTGCAAATCATTCCCTTCCGTCATTGCGAGGAGCGCGAAGCACGACGAAGCAATCCAGAAATAAAAAAATCAACCAAACAA
>JAISNU010000147.1 GCA_031276075.1 Campylobacteraceae bacterium | reverse complement strand
ACTTCTTCGGCACGGTCAGCATATTTATATATCGTCCTTCAAAATTCGGCTCATGGTCTCTATCGGCAATATCGCTCATCAAATTCCAGACATTATTTAGAACAGCTACGCCGGATTCGGGATTTGACATTTCGCGTCCTTTTAAAAAGACACGAAAACGCACATGTTTGCCTGATTGGATAAATTCTCTTGCTTGTTTGATTTTGTAGTTTATATCGTTTTGAGCGATTTTGACAGATAATTTTATCTCTTTTACCTCTATAATCTTTTGCTTTTTTTTCGCCTCTTTTTGTTTTTTCTCCTGCTGATACTTAAATTTGCCGTAATCCATTATCTTGCAAACAGGCGGATTGGCATTAGGCGAGATAAGCACCAAATCAAGCCCAAGCTCATCAGCTTTTCTTAACGCTTCATTTCGGCTTATGATACCGTACTGCATACCGTCCTCTCCGACACAACGAACTTCGCTTGCCCTTATTTGCTGGTTTAGCAATATATCTTTTTCTTTCTCTCTACTCAAAAGTGTACCTCACCTATTTTCTCCTTTATTAGTTGAAATAAATTCTCTTTTGCTAAATTATACTGTTTTCTTTCTCGTCTGTCTCTTAAAGCAACGCTTTTTGTATTAACTTCTTCATCGCCTATTACCAAAATCATCGGAACTTTCTGTTTTTCAGCCGTTCTTATGCGTTTATTCAGACTCTCGTTTTTACTTGAAACCTCAACATCCACATCCAAAACCGCCAATTCACTTGCTAACTCTTTGGAATAATTTAAATGAGCATCGCCAATGGGGATAATAACTATCGCCGTCGGAGCGATAAAAAACGGAAACTCGCCGCCTGTATGCTCTGTCAAAATCCCTATAAATCTCTCAAATGAGCCTAAAATAGCACGGTGTATCATAACAGGGCGCGCTTTTTCGTTATTGGCGTCTATATATGACAAATCAAACCGTTCAGGCAGGTTGAAGTCCACCTGTATCGTTCCGCACTGCCATTTTCTTTTGAGCGCATCCGTTATTTTTATATCTATCTTAGGACCGTAAAATGCGCCCCCGCCCTCATCTATACCGTATTTCAATCCATTTTTATCAAGCGCATTTTTAAGCCCTTTTGTAGCTCTTTCCCAAATGGCGTCATCGCCGATTGCTTTGGCGGGTTTTGTTGAAATCTCCATCTCATAAGTAAAACCGAAGCTATTCATTATCTTGTCAACAAAATTTAAAATCTCCAAAATATTCTCTTCTATCTGCTCTGGACTACAGAATATATGGGCGTCGTCCTGCGTAAATTCGCGAACCCTGAAAAGTCCATGCAAAACGCCGCTTTTTTCGTGTCTATGAACTACTCCGTATTCAAAAAATTTCAACGGCAAATCGCGATAGCTTCTAACATCGTTTTGGAAAACTTTGATGTGTCCGAGACAATTCATGGGTTTAATGCCGTATTCAGTCTCGTCTATAGTCGTAAAATACATATTTTCGCCGTAATTTTGATAATGCCCGCTGATTTTCCATGCGTCGGATTTTAAAAGCTCGGGTCCGCGTACTGGTTGATAACCTCTTAAACGCTGCGCGCGAAATAACAATCTCTCAAGTTTGCTTCTAAGCCTCGCGCCGTTTGGCAGCCAAACAGGAAGTCCGCCGCCAATTTCATCGTCAAATGTAAACAGTTTAAGTTCTGTCCCAAGCTTTCTATGGTCTCTCTTTTTCGCCTCTTCTATCATGGCAATGTGTTCTGCCAAACTTTGTTTATCGGCAAACGCAGTTCCGTAAATACGCGTAAGCATTTCGCGTTTTTCATCTCCGCCAAGATATGCTCCTGAAACTCTTGTAAGCTTGAAAAATCTCAGATATTTGGTATTTGGCACATGCGCCCCGCGGCATAAATCTTCAAAATCACCCTGTTTATAAGTAGTAACTGCGCCTTCGGGTATTCTAAGCAGTACCTCTTGTTTTAAATCGTCATTTTCAAATTTTTTTACTATTTCCTGTTTTGTATAACTGTTTTTTAGAATGGGAAGCTTTTCGTTTGCGATTTTTTGCATCTCATGCTCTATGGTTTTTAGATCTTCTTCGCCTATTTTGCTATTAACTCTAAAATCATAGTAAAACCCGTCCTCTATCACGGGACCTACAAAAAATTTTGCCTCAGGATACAGTCTTTTTATCGCATGCGCCATCAAATGAGCCGTAGAGTGGCGGATAATTTCAAGCGCATCGGGCGAATTGTCAAAATATATATCTTTGGCATTTTGAGGTTTTTGTACGGCGCTTTGTGTGTCTATTATAACATCGCCGATTTTGTAAGCTAAAATATCTTCTCTCATTCTTATAAAATTCTCCTTTACCTGATGAACTTCCAAACCAACGGAAGAACATAAAAATTAAAAGCCTTTTTGTATTTAAGCAAAAAGTTTATGGTGGCCACGAGAGGACTCGAACCTCCGACCACTACCATGTCAAGGTAGTGCTCTACCAACTGAGCTACGCGACCAAAATTTTTAAGCTAAGATTATATCTTATGAAATCTTTTGTTTGTCTTTAAGCGTTGTTTTTGGGAATAAATATTGCAAATTCATGATAGATTTTCTGTTAATTATATAAGTTTTTACGGCACAGTTCCTAAAACAAACTGCTTGCATGGAAGCAAAAGAGCTTCCACATTAGCCGTTATTGTATTTTCTATTAAACTCTTCATCGCTCATTATCAAATATATGATAAATTCAACAAAAGCTATAAGAGACGGAATAAGCGTCCAACAGAAAATTAGATACAAAATACCCTGTCCTATTTTGCCGAGATAAAATTTATGCACCCCCAAACCTCCAAGAAAAAAAGCGAACAACGCCGCGGCTATTCTACTTTTTTCGCCTTCCTGGTTGCCGAATACATTTGGTGCGGGACGCTGCCTAACGCCGCATTTAGGGCAAATCTCTGCTTTTACTTTAATGATGCTGCCGCATTCGCTGCAAAACTTTTCGTCTATTCCTTTTGAAGCAAAATCGCTCATAATAAAATCCTTTATATTTCAAAAATCAAAAGCGGTATAATACACGGCAAAAATTAATTTTTATTTATAGAATCAGAATACTATTTTAAATCTAAAAACAAACAATCCTCAAAAAGAGTGTTGTTATACAAATTTAAGCCTAATATTATTAACACTTCTATATAATCCAAATCCCGCTTTTATTTTTGGACAGATGGGTGAGCTGGCTGAAACCACACCCCTGCTAAGGGTGCAAGTCCTAACCAGGCTTCGAGGGTTCGAATCCCTCTCTGTCCGCCAGAAAATCATTAAATCAAAATATAGCAGCAATAAAAGCTTACAATAACTTCTTCTTTCTCTCAAAAATCATTTTCAAAATTATCAAAAATACGGCGAAGTTTATCATCACATCGGCGAAATTAAACACGGCAAATTCAAATCCGTAATGCCATGCTATATAATCAACAACTCCGCCCTCAAAAAATCTATCGTATATATTGCCGCAGCCCGCTCCGAAAAGTATGCCGACAGCTATGCAATTTTTTAAAAAAAACTCTTTTTCGTAAAATACAAATGCCAAAAGCCCCAGCATGAGCGCTATTTGTATGTACTTTAAACTCCCGCCCAAAAACGCAAACATGGAGAAAGCAACGCCTTTATTTATGACAAGATAAAAAGAGATTATTTCGCTTTGCCATGTGAAGCCGCTCAAAAACAGAGCTTTTATATATTGGTCTATGCAAAAAACAAGTACGGCAAAACCAATGCTAACGATAATCTTTTTAGCCATTTAACGCTCTTTTGAAAAAGGCTTCGGCTTGTTTCATCGCATCGTTTATATGCTTTTCATCTTTTGCTTCCAAAAGTATGCGCAAGATATTTTCCGTTCCCGAATATCTTATAAGAGTTCTTATATTTTTGGTTTCAAACTCATTTAAAAGTTCGCTGTATCCGTCTATTTCATAAAGCGGTATTTTTTTTGCGATATGCAGATTAACAAGTTTTTGCGGATAAAGCTCAAATGGATTTAATTTATCGCCGTTTTTTTTCGGTTCGCTTAAAAGATATGCCATAAGCTGCAAAGCCGCCACAAGTCCGTCTCCCGTTTTTGCAAAATCCGAAAATATAATATGCCCGCTTTGTTCGCCTCCGAAATTTGAGCCGAGCTCTTTTAATTTTTCCAAAACATATTTATCGCCGACATTGCAGCGCGCAAGTTTTATCTTTTTGGTCTTTAAAAAATCTTCCAGCGCTTGATTGCTCATATCCGTAACTACAACATAATCGCTTTTCAATAAAGAGTTTGTTTTCATATAGTCGGCTAAAATACCTAAAAGTTTGTCGCCCTCAACCATTTTACCTTTTTCGTTTACAACAACCAGCCTGTCCGCGTCCCCGTCAAATGCAAAACCAATATCCGCGCGAAATCTTACAACCTCTTCGCCAAGCTTTTGCGGATGCAAAGCGCCGCATGAGAGGTTTATATTGCTGCCGTTTGGTTCGTCGTTTATCACAAAAACATCGGCTCCAAGTTCGCTGAAAATCGTAGGAGCTACTTTGTATGCAGCGCCGTTTGCCGCGTCAAGCACAACTCTTGTACCATGAAGAGTCAAATTTTTAGGAAAAGAGTTTTTGATATGCACGATATATCGCCCGATGACATCATCTATCCTCTTTGAAGTGCCGATTTCAAGTTCTGTTTTTTGATTTTTAGCTATCAATCCGTCATCATAATAGATACTCTCTATCATCTCTTCATCTTTCACATCAAGTTTATAACCTGCATGATCAAAAAACTTTATACCGTTATCAAAATAGCTGTTGTGGGACGCGCTTATCATGATCCCCGCATCGCACCTCATATCTTCCGTTAAAAAAGCAATCGCAGGCGTGGGCATTGGACCTATCTGTATGACATCGTACCCAACAGCAGTTAATCCGGAAACTATCGCATTTTCTATCATGTAACCGCTGCGGCGCGTATCTTTGCCTACCAAAATTTTATTTGTCAATGAGTGTTTTCTGAAAAATATTCCGGCGGCCATCGCAAGTTTCATAGCCGTATATGCGTCCAATTTCGCGCCCGCTTTACCTCGTACGCCGTCCGTTCCGAAGAGTTTCATTATTTTTCCTTGAAAGTTTTCGCGTATTTTAGCAGACAAACGGTAAGATTTACCCAAAATAATGCAGAAGCGCAAAAATGATTAATTTCTACTTAAATTAAGTTTTGTATAATTTTTAATTCTGTATAATCCGACACTAAAAACTTATAAAAGGTATTTTACAATGGCAAATCACAAGTCAGCAGAAAAGCGCGCGCGGCAGACTAAAGTTAGAACAGATAGAAACAGATTTTATAAAGCCCGCATTAGAAATCTTACAAAAACGGTGTTAGCAGCTGTTAGCGCGAATGATAAAGAAACGGCGGCTACGGCTTTAAAAGCGGCTAACAAGAGTATCCACTCATATGTTGGCAAAGGCATCTTGACAAAAAATACAGCTGCAAGAAAAGTCGGCAGATTAGCTAAACTTGTTAACTCTTTAGAAACAAAAGCCGCATAACGCGCGGCTTTCCCGCCTGTCAATTTAATGCTGAAAGATAAACTGCTTCCCTTTATAAACCGTTATGATGAAATATCCGCATCATTAGCATCTGCATCTTTGGATGTCAAAAAAATGACCGAACTTTCCAAAGAGCAATCTGCACTTGATGATATTTATACCAAATCGCGCGAATATATCGCCGCGGTTGAAAGTATAAGCGGCAATAAAGAGCTTTTGGACGATGCGGAACTTGGCGAATTGGCAAAAGAGGAGTTAAAACTTTTAGAAAGCAGAATTAAAACGCTTGAAGACGAAATAAGAGTTTTACTGCTTCCAAAAGACCCCAATGACGACAAAAATATCTTTCTTGAGATACGCGCGGGCACGGGTGGAGATGAAGCCGCGCTTTTTGTCGCCGATCTTTTTAAAGCATATATAAGATACGCCGAAAACAAGCGATGGAAAGTGGAGATAGTAAGCCAAAGCGAGGGCATTTTGGGCGGTTTTAAAGAGATTATCACTCTTATACAGGGCAAAGGCGCGTACAGCCGTTTAAAATATGAAGGCGGAACTCACAGAGTCCAAAGAGTACCCGAAACTGAATCTCAAGGCAGAGTTCATACTTCAGCCGTTACCGTAGCCGTTATGCCCGAAGTTGATGAGGTTGATATACAGATAAATCCCAATGATTTGAAAATTGATGTTATGAGAAGCTCGGGACACGGCGGACAATCCGTAAACACAACCGACAGCGCCGTTAGAATCACGCATATTCCCACAGGCATTGTAGTCGTAAATCAAGACGGTAAATCGCAGCATAAAAATAAAGACGCCGCCATGAAAGTTTTAAGAGCAAGGCTTTATGAATCGCAAGAGGAAGAGCGCCTTAAAAAAGAGACGGCTGATAGAAAATCTCAAGTAGGTTCGGGTGATAGAAGCGAACGCATACGCACTTACAATTTCCCGCAAAACCGCATAAGCGACCATAGAATCAACCTTACGCTGTACAGACTTGAAGCGATAATGGAAGGCGGGCTTTTTGACGAAATAATAGAGCCTCTAATTGCATATTTTCAAGCCAAGCAGATGGAAAACGCGGGGATTTAAACGAATTTTTTCGTACATGTAAAGTTAAAATTTACCGCCATTTTATATGAATTTTTAAAAACTACGCGGTTTTATTCAAACAATTGATAGTATAAAAGTGTTTTTATCTTCAAAACTGGATAGAAAGGGCAAAAGGAGTAGCCTCCTTTTGCTTATTTTATTTTTTAGCTGTATTTTTTGCCGCAGCCGATTGAGCTTTAGCCGCAAAAGAGCTTTTAGAAACAGCGCCGCCGTTTTGCTTTGCAGTAGCAGATTGGATTCTGCTTGCTGCTTTTGGGGTCATTTTGGTTGTTTTTGACATAATTTTATCCTCCTTATTTTGTCAAAATGTTAGCCTACTCGTCATCGTCATCATATTGACTGTTATTGTCATCTTCTGGCTTTTCCTCACCACGAGAATTCCAATACTCATCATTATTCGGATTACATCGGTTAGCGTGATTATCCAAGTCGTCTTGATGTGCCATTTTGAATTCCTCCTTTCTTAAAATTTGCATTTCAAGCTTTTACTTGCGATGCATAGTAGAATCATAACTCAATTGAAAATTACAATTAACTTAATTGCCGACATTTTTCAAAAAATCGGAAATTTTTTCCATACATTCATCCAAATTATCTATGTTTTGAATTATCTTTTTGAAATCATTTGCTTGGATTTTATAAAAAGTAAAGATATTACCAAGATTTCTATTTAATAGTTTAAAGTATTGTTTTACCATTTTATCGTCATTTAATTTCACCGCCGCGATAAATTGTATAAGAAAAATGCGAGGGTGATAAAAAAGCACATTTTGTCTGTCCAATATCTCAATCGTTTCTTTGTATTTTTTCTCATTAAATATGGGGGTAATATCTTTTGTGATATCCTGTACTTTTTTATGCAGCTCCTGAAACTTTTGGAATATTATATTGCCAAGTTCAGATTGAGAGAGTGATTCAATAATATTTTCAAAATTTGGACACTTATAAAGAATTCTCGTAATATTTATACTTTCCATGCTCTTTACATTTTTACACAAGTGTAAATCTAAAACCGTATTTATAATATCATCGATAGGCATTAAATATTGACACTGTCGCTGTTTGATTAAAGACAAGTTATTTTTATCAATAATCTTTTTCAACTCTTGTCTAAATTTATCCAACTGTTCTAGAAAATAGCTTTCTGTATTATTGTTCAGTATATTTTTGTGATAACATTTTATGCGAAACAAAGCCCCTGTGATTAACATTTGAATTATATATACAAAAAACGGTTCGCATATTTCCTTGTGTTTATGCAAAGATATTACCATGATATCCACAAAAGACGGCACTTCTTTCTTTTTGTTCCATTGTGAAATTTTCTTTTTGTAGCTATTTTCCAAGCTAGAAAATACAGATGGATCATCAAGGTTTTTTTATCTCTTTATTGATTTTTTCAACCGTATCATTATGGCTGCAGTCATCATAGCGGTCTTTTAATATCTTTAACCACTCATAATGTTTACACGCCAAATCATTAGCCGATATTAATTCTACAAATGGGTAAAAACTTTTCTTTTTCAAGCTTTCTTCAAATAGTTTTATATCAAATTTATTTTGCATATATTCTATAATCAAAGCTATCTGAAAAGCAATCATATCAATAAATTTTTGTCTATCCAGATCACAAAATAAAAACAGTTTATAGTTAAATACTATATTTGTAATTTGATCTACATAAAAACAGAGGTGTTTATCCTCAATTCAAAAAAATTGATAGAAAATATTAGCTTCCGAAAACAGTAATTCAAAATATTTTTCATTACTCAACTTTAAAGGCTCTTTTAAAAATCTTTCAAAGCGTTTTTGTACTGCCTCTCTGTCGGAATTATCGGGCAATAAAATATCTTCCACATCATAAACCCTTCGTTTAATGCCGAGCAGGCTCCAAAACAGTTTATTAAAATCTTCTATCATGACATTTTTTCCGTTTTTTAGTTAATAAATAGTTTGTATTATAGCAAATTTGCCAGATAATTATGTAAAATCAAAGCATCAATCCTTTACCGTTTAAATAACCATCATGCAGACAACTGCCGCGATTATTAAAATAGCGATGATTATCGGCGTTTTGCTTTTTTTATCTGCTTTCGCGCCGCAGTTGAAGCAGACTCTGTCTTTTTTAGATATTAATGCGCATATTTTTATACATATAAAATCCGACTTGCTTTTAAATATTTCTTACCCTGATACTGCAAAGCTGATTTGCGGCGTATGATTTTTTACAAACCTGCCGCAAATTTTAGAAAACGGTATTTTAGTTTTGCGCGGTAAATTTCAAGCGTGCTTTTAAACCAACACGGCAGTGCATTTTGATATGTGCTTATATGTCGTCTGAATTTTTAAAAAACTCACAAATATCTACTTCCAAAATGACGGCAATTTTGCTTAAATGTTCAATATTAAAATGTTTTTTGTTGTGATAAACTTCTGCAACAGATATAAGCCCCACCGATTTTAATCCTATTGCAAGCGCCAAATCAAGCTGACTCATATTTTTTAATTTTCGTATTTTTGCGACATTGCGGCCGATACGCTTGTAAAGTTCGTTAATATCGTCAAAAACAATCTCTCGCATAAAACTACCTATGGTTAAACTTGCTATAAGTATATTTATATTAATATACCGTTTCAACTAACTATGGTTATTTTACAA
>JAISNU010000120.1 GCA_031276075.1 Campylobacteraceae bacterium | reverse complement strand
GTACTTGGCAATCCATTATATTTCACATTGGAAACAGCAGCGTATGAAACAAAAAAACATATTCCATCATTGCGAGCCGTTTGCTTTTCCTTTTTGTCATTGCGAGCTGACGAAGTCAGCGTGGCAATCCATAATTGGTAAAACAAAAATGGTATGGTTAATAATAAAATGAAAAAACTCTTTTTTATTTACATATCTGAATTGCTTCGTCTCTACGCTCCTCGCAATGACGGAAAAAAGAGATTACTTCCTGCTTCGCAGGCTCGCAGTCGCAATGACGGAAAGGTTGATTTTATGGATTACTTTGCCGCTCGCAATGACAAAAAGAGAGACTTGTGATGATAAAAAAAGAAAATCCGCAATGCGCAGAGAGATTTACAATTAATGAAAAAATGGCTTATAATGGCAAAAATAAAAAGACGATATTTGCAAGGCAGGCAAAATTCAAATCTGTTACCATGCAAACAAAACGCGGCGATTTGCGGGTATGCGCATGAATAAAACAAACCATTATCTTTTAAGCCAATTTATATCTATCTTCGGTTCATTCTTTTTTACGCTATTTTTTATAACTTCGGTTATCTATTTTATACAGATAGCGCGAATTACATCCGTTATAAAAATTACCTTTTTTGAACTTGGCAAATTATATATGTTTTTGCTTCCCAAGGTGCTGATTTTCACGCTGCCGTTTACATTTTTTATTACGCTTGCGATAGTTTTATTTAAACTTTCCCGAGAAAATGAGACGATAGTTTTATTTTCGCTTGGATTTTCACCCAAAAAAATAGCCGCGTTTTTTCTTGCTATCTCCGCTTTCTTATCCGCATTTCTGGTTATTAACGCACTTATTTTGATGCCGCTTTCAAAAGAACTGCAATCAAATTTTATAGACTACAAAAAGACGCAGGCGCGCTTTAATATAGAGGCTACGGAATTTGGGCAAAAGTTTTCGGATTGGTTTGTTTTTATAAATGACTCCGGTAAGGATTATTACAAAGATATCATCATGTATTCGCCAAGTGAAAAAAGCGACAGGATAGTATCTGCGCACGAATCGTTCATACGCAGCAATCAAGGCGAAATAGGACTTGAATTGAAAGACGGCAAAGCCTATGATATAACGAAAAATGAGATAAATCAGCTTGATTTTGAGACAATGATGATGCGCACGACAATCAGCGATAAAGTAACGGGTATAGACAGTATAAAAACATACTGGTTTGATATATTTGAAAATAAAAAAAAGGCGAAAGATTTTGTATTTTACATACTTATCGCTCTATTTCCGCTTGCTACCGCCTTTTTTGCATTATCGTTCGGCATAGTTGCATACAGATATGAGCGAGGCAGCATTTACTTTAATATCTCTTCGGTAATAATATTCTATTTCGCCGCCGTGATGCTATTGCAGCAGCTTCACCCCATAGGAAGCGTTATTTTGGTATTTGGCGCAGTATTTTTACTCTCTTTTATCGCTTTTAAGCAAAAAGTCTTAAAGCGTTTTTAAATGAGAGTTTTTCTCTATATCAGTTACGACGGAAGCAAATTTCAAGGCTTTCAGCAACAGCCGCACAAAACCGCCGTCATGGATAAAATCATTTTTGCGTTAAAAGAGCTCGGCATAACTTCAAAACCTGTCGGAAGTTCGCGCACCGATAGAGGCGTGCATGCGTTAAATCAAGTCGTACATGTTGACCTTCCGCCGTTTTGGCAGACGATAGAAAAGCTGCAAAACACGCTAAACCATATCCTTTCGCCTCATATATATGTGAAAAAAATATCTGTTTCAAGCCTTCACGCAAGATTTGACGCGAAAAAGAGATTATACAGATATGTGTGCTACACAGGCGCATACAACCCTTTTTTAAGCGATTACGCGCTTTTTTTGCCAAAATTTAACTTACCGCTTTTAAATGAAGCGCTTTCGCTTTTTCAAGGCAGGCATGATTTTGGCTTTTTCAAAAAAACAGGCAGCCAGACAAAGGATGATATAAGGACTTTATACAAAGCGGACGCTTATACGCATAAAAATTTTTTGATTTTCAGGTTTTCAGGCGACGGCTTTTTGCGTTCGCAGGTTAGAATGATAACAGCTGCCCTTTTAGCCGTACAGGAAGGCATTTTAGATTTGGAATATTTAAAAGCGCAGATAGACAAAAAAGCGCGTATTTTCACGAAAGCCGCACCCGCATGCGGGCTTTATCTTTCAAGAGTTTATTATGATTTTTAAGAGAGTTTATAAATACATTTGCTAATATTTATATTTTAAAAGGCTAAAATATGGCGGACAATAAAAAGGGTAGCATAATAGCCATAAAAACAGAGTGTTTCATCGTTATTTCTTTTAAAAAATATAAAATATTTACAATATTAGAACAAAAATAATTATTAAAACAAGAATTATAAATATTATTCGCAAGCCTGGCAAAGATGTATTTTGAATCGTATTTTGTGTTGAGTTTTGAATTGTATTTTGTGTCTTATTTGTATTGGTTTGTATAGTCTGATTCCTCATTTTATTGAGAATTGCTTCATTGCTGCTTGCAGTTGATTGTTTTTGATAAATTCGTTGGGTATCTTTTTTTCTTATTTCTTCTATTAATGCTTGATTTGAATTTTCAGGGTAGCTGCTTTTTTCTTGAATACCGCAGAATGTCCCCAGTCTGTATCTAGCATCCTTGTCTGATAAAATGTGTAATTGATTATTTTTAGATATTGCTATGGATAAATGAGCATATTTATATTTACTTATATATGGAGGTTCCATCAAGCCTGAGACACTGATCCACTTTCCAATCCATGAGTCATCTGGCTTTTGAGAGATTTCCGAAAGTCCCTCTGACCATATGGAAATTTTTACAATATCTTTTCGCCAATCTCCAAAATTAATAAAAGTATATGGTTTCCCATATTTAGTTTTACCCTTTTTGACTTCATAAACTTTGCCAATAAGTTCAACCATATCCCCGACATATTTTAAGCAAAGTTCATAATTAGACGCATCGATTACAGGATATGCTGAAATATATTTT
>JAISNU010000063.1 GCA_031276075.1 Campylobacteraceae bacterium | reverse complement strand
GCAGAATCACTTTTGCCTATTCTTAAAAATAAAAATCTAAAGGCATTTCAGTATTTACAATTTAACGGTGAAGATAAAAAATTAAATGAATATGTAAAACAATATTGTCCAAATATATTACATCCAATAGATACAATTCATAATGGAATTTTAGATAATAGTAAAACACAAGAAATTGCAAGATTATTTTTCTAATAAATATATTGAAAAATAAAATGGAGTACGCCTCCTTGTTTTGTATTCACATCGCCGTCGGAACGGCAAGAGAAGAATGATTACCATATTTTCGCTCGCAATGACATATTACATAAAAAAACATCTTTTTTGCTATACAAAGAATATGGCAGCAAAACAATTATGCCTCCTTCTATCATTGCAAGCTATTAGCATATTCTTTAAAACTTAAACTTGACCTCTTTTTGTCATTGCGAGCTGACGAAGTCGGCGCGGCAATCCACGCTTTTGCAATAACAAAAAAGTATCACTGCAATAAAATAACTTTTTTATTTTATGTCTAACTTGTTTTATGCTATTCTCTGGATTGCTTCGTCGCTATGCTCCTCGCAATGACGGAATTACTATCTTATTTATAAATAAATTTTCATACAATGCACTTCCTCTGTCATTGCAAAAAGCGCCAAGTGTGGCGGAAACAATCCAAAAACGCTCCTCTTTTTGTCATTGCGAGACATTATGGACAACACGACAATCTCTTCTCTTTATCATTGCGAGCTGACGAAGTCAGCGCGGCAATCCAGAAATAAAATAACAAAACATGAGAAGTCCAACAATCCAGAAAAAACTAAAAAGTGATTATAAAACAAAATAAATAATCGTCTTTTTTTATTCATTTTTCTGGATTGCTGCGCCGTAAGCGGGCTCGCAATGACGGAAAAGGTAACTTGTGCTTTGCACAGGCACGGTTTTAACAGGGAATTTTTTGGATTGTGCCGTCGTGCTTCCGCTCGCAATGACAATTTCTCTTTTTGTCATTCCTATGAAAACGGGAATCCAAAAATATAAAAAAATACCTATGAACACAAATAATCACTTTTTATTCATTTTTCTGGATTGCCGCGCTTCGCTCGCAATGACGAAGGAGGGCGCATATTTATGCAAAAGTGTGAAAAAGTATAATAAGGAGGTTTTTTTAAAATTCTTTTGGATTCCCGCTTGCGCGGGAATGACAAAATGAGAAACTTCCATATTACCTCGCGATATGTGTTTTCTTGCGGAAACTTTCGTTCAGTCGCAGGAATGACAAAATAACTCTCCGTCATTGCAAGCAAAAAGCGCGGCGATGTATAATTTTGCGTCAAGCAAATTGGATACATGCGGCAAATTACTGCTGAAATATTTCAATAACTTATCAATTTGGGACAACGGAAAAACACCAAAGACGGTAAAGCTTGAATAAAATATCTCAATAAGCTATCAATTCAAGCGGATTTATATGGTAGTTTTTTTGCGTAACTTCAAAAGTCAAATCCCTCTCCACTCTGCCTATTACATATCCTTTTTTTATCTTTTCGCCTGCTTGAATAGTCGGCGCGATTTTTGAAAGATGCGCGTAAATTGTATGGATACCATTAGAATTTTCAACAATTACGACATTTTTCAGTATGGAAGTCTCTTTTGCAAAAACTACTTTTCCGTCAAGTACATTTTTTACTTCGCTATTAGTAACTGCTGAACGAAGTACGACCGATTCGTTAAAAATCTTTATATTGTATATCGGGTCTATATAATCGCCGAATTTTTGCTGTATTGTGAATTTACCAAGCGGCGCAATAGTTTTTGCGCCTTTGTATGAGCCTACTTTGCTTGTTTGATAAGATGAGCCGAGTTTTCGCACGCTTTCAAAATTATCAGGCACTATAACGGCGCTCGTGCTTGTGTCGCGTTCCAAAATTTTCAACCGTTTCAGCGTTTCTTGCAATTCGGCTTTTTCGCTTTGTATGGATTTGATGCGCTCTGTGTACTCGTCTCTCTCTTTTTCTATGTTATCTATAGTTTTTGTTTTACTGTTTTTAAGCGCGTCAAGACTCTTCTTTTTTGCTGCTAATTCGTCTATGGTGCGCTGTATTGCTTTTAATCTTTCATTTGAATATCTTATCTGTTCATTTGTCTGGTCATATTTTTTGGAATACTCTTCAAAATCTCTGCTTGCCGCCGCACCGAGCTGTTTTAAAGCCTCGTTTGCTATAATACTCTCTATGCCCTCTTCATAATCTTTATCTATAACCAGAAAATATGAAAAATCTTTCGTTATTATCTCCATGAGGCTATTTTCTATCTCTTTTTGCTCTTTTTTTAGATTTTGATTGTTTGTTTGAAGCGTTGCGAGTTCGCCTCTGATACTGTCCACCTCTTTTTGCTGTTTAATTATCTCGTCGTTTAGCCTGTCAATATCATTTTGAGTTTTTTTCAGCGCATTTTCTTCTTTTTGCAGTGTTTTTGATATTTCGCCAAGTTCGCGTTTCAGGCTTTTTTCAAGCTGATTTTTACTTTCAAGCGTTTTTGAATTGTTTGCTATCTGCGTGCTTGTGTTATTGTCGGCATGCAGATAAAAAACGCTCAAAAGCAGAAAAACAATTTTTTTCATCAAACCTGTTTTACTTTCATCATTGCTAAAGTTGTAGAAATGATAGATATGACAAGCGCGATACCAAATAACATACCCCCTTCTATGAGAATGTTAAAATGTGGAACAGCGATATTTAATTCTGTTAATGCGCTCGCGGCGGTCGGTATTTTATCAAGTATGTAAAAAATCACAGCTGTGCCGAATGACGCTAAAAATGAATCCGTTACCGCCATTTTGTATAAAACCGCACTTTTTCTCCAGTATGAAGCTCCGAAAAGATTCATTACAAACATTCTTTCCTGATGTTCGTAAGTCCAGATACGCATCTGTTTTATGATAAGAAGCAGCGAAGTAATCACAATAAAGAACGCAAAAACGGTTACTATAAAATTTAAAAGTTTAAGCATGTGGTAGATTTTGTTGTATGTTTTGGCAAAAATTTCTACTTTTGTGATTGACGGATATTTTAAAAGGTCGTTTTTCAGCGAATTTGCGACACTTGAAGAGGGAAAGCGGTCAAGTTTCAGCGTATAAAATTTTGGCATGGATTCTTTGACGGCTTCCATGTGCTGAAGCGTTACATCGTTTTTAAAACGCGCCAAAATATTTTCTGTGTCAATTATTTCTACTGATTTGATAATGGATTTGTATGCAATCAACTCTTTTTTGTCTATGGCGGCACTTGCGCTGATAATTACGGAGTAATCATCTATAAGATAATTTTCATACTCTTTTATGATTTTATTTACAAATACGACAAATTGCAGGCTGCAAAGCAGTACAAAAAGCGAAAAAACAACAGAAAAGTGGTTTTTAAATAATCTCATGCAAAAACCCTTCGTCTATAAAAAAATGTTTATAATGAATGTTGATTGTTGAGGGTATATGGTGCGTTACGACAACAACTGTTGTATTTAAAAACTCTTTTGCGCTGCGAAGAAGATTCCAAATGACTTCGCTCGAATAATCGTCAAGGTTACCCGTCGGCTCGTCTGCCAATATCAGTACAGGATTGTGCGCCAAAGCTCTTGCCATGGCAACTCTTTGCTGTTCGCCGCCGCTTAACTCCAAAGGGTATTTGCTGGCTTTGTGCAAAAGCTTTACATGTTTTAAAAGTTTGTGCGCTTGATTGATACAGACGGATTTCGCAAAACCGTTTATTATTAACGGCAGCATGACATTTTTTTCAATCGTCCATTCGTTTATAAGTCTGTAATCTTGAAAAATAATGCCGATGTGGCGTCTTAGGGTATTCATTTTTGCATTTGTGATATCCTTCATGTCAAGTCCGCACACATTCAAAGTTCCCGCGCTTGGCGGTATTTCGCCGTATATAGATTTCAAAATCGTACTTTTGCCGCTACCGCTTTTGCCGACTATAAATACAAAATCCTTCTGCTCTATAACAGCCGTAGCGTCCACGATAACAGGTTTGCCGCCGTACCCTAAGGAGAGCGAATTCATTTCTATCAAACTACCCATTTAACCACTTTTTTATAATTTCATGCGCTGCTTTATTTGCCTTGGCAGCATATACATTATTTGGAAAATATGATATTTTATCCTCTTCTATGATAATAAACATATGTTCCGCTCTGTCATATGCGCCAAACGCGGCTTTTATCACAACTCTTTTACAGCTTGCGTACATCTCTTCAAAATGTACAAAAAAATTATCCCCTCTAAAAAGCTTCGGAGTAAAGTTTTGTCTAATTTTATCAATATTATTTAAAAAATCAAAATGAAGCCTTGAAAGTGCGCTGTTATCGGGACTTAATTTGGTATTGGTTAATGTAATATCGTAGATATTTTTCCCCAATCTTTTCCACCTGTCCTCATATTTGCTGCTTATTTCAAGATTAAAATTTTTCAAAATTCTGATATCTGCCTGAGAATTTTGCATGAAAATATCAAGCGCATATCCGCGGTACTCTTCACTGTCGGTTCTCAACTCCAGCGTCCCGCCGACCTTTAAAACTCTTAAAGCTTCATTTATAAAGTATGAACTTATAACTCTCCTGTGCGGTTTTTTATCCCATGGAACAGGAAAATGAACGAAGATTTTTGAAATAGAGTTTGAGCGCAGAAATTCCATCAAAATTCTGGAATCATAATTAACCAAAATCACATTTTTCAGTCCCAAAATATCGCACTGTTTGGCAGTTTGTTCAATAGAAGGCTTATGTATTTCTATGCCGATTATGAGTTTATCGGGATTATTTTTGGCTTGATATAAAAGATGCCTGCCGCTGCCGAACCCTATTTCCAAAAGCAGCTCTTTATCAAATATAAAATTTTGCGCGAAAAAATCTATCTCTTTAATGATATGGTTTTTTATTTCTGTTCTGTTTGACGAGGAGGCGGCGTTTTGAAAAAGGATATTGCAGTTTGCTTTTTTAACGTACTCTCGAAGCGCGCGCTGTAAAAATACGACTTGTGAAGGACGCGAAAGTTTCTCGCCTTTTATGATAAATTTCGGCGGTCTGTTTTTTACAAGTATAAAAAACTCTTCTCCTTTGCAGCGCGTCATGATAAGGTCGGAATCTTTTGAATTTACTTCCCATAAAAAATCAACGCCCTCATTACTAAAAGGCAATAAAGGCTTGCTGATAAAATCTGCTATGATATTCGGCATCAGATTTTAATTCTGCGCGGCGTTGGTATTTGGAATAGTAATAACAGCCTTTGACGACGGTTTGGATATAAGCCCGTATTTATCAATAGCATAAATGGTATAAATATACTCTACTTCTGCTGAGACATCGTTATCTATAAAAGTATTCCGCATTACATTCGTGTAAGTCAGCGTGCCGCTTTTACTCACGCGGTCTATTTGATATTTGACGGCTCTGTTTGAAGTATCACTCCAGCCGATTAGCACTTTCATCATGTCATGCCTTATGACATTTATCGCAGGAGCCGAAGGCGCTTCAAGTGTAGCTCCCATTGTCGGCACGGCTTGTCTTGGGGACTCTAAACCGTCTTTATCTACGGCGGTTACATAATAATATCTTGCCGCGCCGTCGTTTTTTATCACATCTTCATAACTTGCGGCTTTTGTTGTAACCAAAAGAGTGAAGAAGAGATTTGAAAAATTAGCTCTGTATATATTATAATGCACGACATCGCTATATGCAGGCGCGTCCCATGAAAGAACTATTTTACGCGGCAAATCGCTGGTGGCTTTGAGATTATTCACAATCGGCGGAAGCTGTTTTGTCTGCGCGTCCACAACTTGACTTGGCGCAGATAAAATGCCGTCATAAGTTTTGGCAGTAACTCTATACCTGTATGATTTGCTGCTGTCCAATCCGCTGTCTATATACTCTGCGCTCAATCTTCCCTCCACAGTAGCCAAATATGACCATTTTGTAGAGCTAAAATCATTTCTTTCTACAATGTACGCAGATACTCTTTCAGATGGATGCGGACGCCAAATAAGCTTTATACGGTTGGGAAGTCCAAGCATTGCCTGCACATACGGGACAGGCTCGATAGTATTTTTTGTAGTTATTCTTATCGGCTGGCTTGGATTTGACTCTCGTTCATCTTTTGAAAATGTACTGATTCTGTATATATAAGCAGTGTTTGATGCGAGTTTTGTATCCGTGAAGTGGGCTGTATATTTGTCTTTTATGGTTGCTATACGATCAAGCGTATTATTGTCTGCGCTGCCTCTGTAGATATGATACCCCTCAACATTCATATCATAAACAGGCGGCCATTCAAGAGCGATTTGCGTTATATCTGAAAGCGATTTGATATCGCCGACAACAGGAAGATTCGGGTCAATAGTCGGTTTTTGCGGAGCTGCGGGATATTGGCAGCCGCTAAAAAGCGCTATTAAGGCGCAAAATAATAGCGTCGGCAGAGAGCGTTTCATGAATATTCTCCTTCGTAAAAAATCTAAACAGCTGCTCTTTAAAATCATCATATAAAGGGGCGGAAACCATTATCTTTTCGCCGCTTTTAGGATGAATCAAATATAAATAATAAGCATGCAGCATAACTCTTATAATTTTATCTTTTTGGCTCTTAAAACCGTATAAATTATCGCCTAAAATATGGCGTCCGAGCGCGTTTAAATGCACTCTTATCTGATGTGTTCTGCCAGTGTAAAGTTTTGCGCCGATGAGTTCTACCTGTTCTGGTTCATTTGTAAGCAGTGAACAAAATGCGCTTTTTGCAGCTCTGCCGTTTTGAACGACAGCCATTTTCAAGCGGTTTTTTGGATTTCTGCCGATTGGTTTGTCTACAATCGTATCATTTTTCAGCGGATAATCTATAAGCGCAAGATAGTAACGCCCTAAGGTTCTGTTTTCAAGCTGTTTTGCCAAATTTGTATGAGCGGCGTTATTTTTGGCGACAATAAGCGCGCCGCTTGTTTCCTTATCTATCCTGTGGACTATACCGCTGCGTTCTTTTCCGCTCAAACTTGACAGGGATATGTTTTTACTTTTTAGCCAGTCAACGACAGTCGGCTCCTTGACGCTTGGAGCGGAATGAACAGTAATATGCGGCGGTTTGTTTATCACGAGAATATCTTCATCTTCAAAAATTATCGGAATATCAAAATCAACGCTGCTTATTTCATGAGGTTTTGGTTCAAGAAACAATACATGTACTTTGTCGTACATGTTCAATTTCCAGCCCGCTTTTGTCTGCGTTACGCCATTTACGCTTACAAGAGCGCTTTTTATGAGATCTGTTATGCGGCTTCTTGAAACATTAAGTTCGGCTGTCAAAAAATGGTCTAAGCGTATATTTTGTTTTACGCATACAAATATTTTTGTCTGCACTTTTATCCCTGTTTAGTTTGTTATCTGTTATAATACAGAAAATTTTTTAAAAGCGGATTTTAATGCTTTACATAGACAGACGAATTATAACCCATTTTGATATTCTTATACCAATAATCGTGATTCCGATTATTGCGCTTTCGTATTATCTCGTATCCGAATCAAGCTCCATGCTTGCAACTAAACAGCTTGCCTATTTTTTGATAGGATTTGGCGTGTTTTTACTCTTTTTTCTGATTCCGATTAGAAAAATTGAATGGCTTATACCGTTTTTTTATTGGATAGGCATTGTAATTATAATTATTGTGGGGCTTTTTGGTTCGCAAAAACTTGGAGGGCAGAGGTGGTTCAGCCTGCCGTTTACGAATTTCACAATTCAGCCTTCCGAAATATTTAAGCCGATTTTTTTATTGATGCTTTGCTATCTTATCAAACAGACTCCGCCGCCGACAGAAGGATACTCTTATAAGGAATTTGCAAAAATAAGCTTTTTTATACTGCTGCCGTTTGTATTGATAGCCAAACAGCCCGATCTTGGAACTGCGACTGTACTTTTGATTGCGGGCTACGGCGTATTGTTTATTGTCGGCGTAAATAAACGGATATGGATAATGCTTGCCGTTGCTATTGCGGTGGCAAGTCCGATTATATATAATTACGCCTTGCATGATTACCAGAAAAAAAGAATTACTGATTTTTTGAGCGACAAGCAGAACTATCAGGTTGAACAATCCGTCATAGCTATCGGCTCGGGCGGATTGCTCGGCAAAGATAAGGAAGATGCTACACAAACGCAGTTTAAATTTTTACCTATTGCGACAAGCGATTTTATATTTTCCGCGCTTGTGGAGCGCAAAGGCTTTTTCGGAGGATTTGTGCTGCTTTTGCTGTATGCGTTTTTGATATTTCATTTGACAACGCTTGCATTTGACTTTAAAAATGATTATTTCACGCAGGTAATGGCTACGGGCATCGCTTTTATACTTTTTATACATACGGGGGTAAATATTGCCATGACGGTTGGATTTGCGCCGGTTGTCGGTATTCCGCTGCCGCTTTTCAGTTACGGCGGCAGCAGTTTTATCACATTTATGATGTTTTTTGGCATTCTTGAAAATCTTTTAGCGTTTCGTTTTGACCACACGCATAAATTGGTTAAATATCGCTGATAAATTGTTTTTTAAGGAAAGATAGTTATAATTTCACCTTTTAAAAATATTTTGGGTCCTTAGCTCAGTTGGTTAGAGCAACCCGCTCATAACGGGTTGGCCGCAGGTTCGAGTCCTGCAGGACCCACCATTTTTAGTTTCACCTTTTATAGATAATTTCTCTCAATTTAATAAAATTATAAATCTATCAAAACTGTCTGCTTTTAACAGCTATAAATAATGTCAATATACATATAATTTTACAAAAATAGTATCTATTTCATAATTAGACTGTTTTAACCCCAAAAAAAGACGCATAATAATGTACAAATAAGCTTATTTATAATAAAATAAAACCTTTATTTTTAGAGGAGTTTTCATGAAAAAAGTGGTTATATTTATATTGATTTTAGCTGTTATCGCGGGTGGCTTTCTTTTTACCATTTATTATACAGGTAAAAAAACAGATGAATTTTTTCATTACAATAGCGGCATTTTATACAGCAATTCGGGACTTAAATGGGTTTTGACGGATTCAGAAAAAAGTTTTTTCAGCGGAAAATATCAAACAAAGCTTTCCACTGACAATGAAACGCTTTTTACATTTGAACATAATGCAAAATTCGGCATAAGTATAAATCCTTTCAGCGTTGGCTCCATAAGTACAAAAATCAATATTGCAGCGGCAAAAGAGCTTTCAAAATTAAACGACAAAGAGTTTAAGCTAAACAGTATAATAACGCTAAGCGGCATTGATACTGATATTTTTATGGAGGGCGGCGATATAAGCGAGTATGATATATTTTCGGACGAGTTTGAAAACCTTACATGGAAAGACATAAATGCAAAAATTTTCGTATCGTTTCAAAAAGATATATTTAATATTGACGCAGATATCCCGCTTGTGAATATTGACGCTTCTCGCAATGAGTTTTTTATTGTAAAAGAGCAAAAATACAGAGGATATTTTAGCAAAAAGGAGCTTGGTTTATGGCTTGGCAATTGGGATATAAATGTTGGAAATGTAGAATTTTACGCCGATGATATTGAATTTTCGCTTGCAAATTTAAACTTCAAAACACAAATTGCACAGGATAAACCGTCTATATTAAAATATGCTAATAAACTCTCTTTTGGCGAATTAAAATATTATAATTTACCCGAACGGAATTTACTGTTAAACGATGTCGTATTTAATATCAATTTTGAGAATTTGGACGCTGTGAGCATACAAAAAATAGCAAAAACTATGAACGAAATTGATGCTATGGACGAACGGCAGCTTAATACCGCCGCTTTTTCTGTTCTTGGTTATATACCGGATATTTTTGCCAAACAGCCAAAGATTGTGCTTGAAGAGTTCAGCGGCAAATATTCAAATGCAAGCGCTAAAATAAGCGGCTTTGCGCAATATGTCGGCGATGGAAATTTGGATAACGACGACGGTTTTATTAAATATATTGACTTGAAGATGAATTTTGATATTGATGAAAATATTTTCAGGGAATTTCTCAAACAAAAAATATACCAAAACTATTATGGTTACGACCCTGAAAACAGGGAAGAGTTTGAGGAAAATATAGAAAATGAAATTGCCTTAGAGATAGAAAGCTTGGAAGAAGAGCTTGGCATAAAGTCGGAAGGCGGCGCATACAAGGGAGTATTTGAATTTAAAAACGGCGGTTTTTTACTAAACGGCAAAGCGTACGACAGTTTGTTTTTGCAGGGAATATAAGGCGCAGTTTTATTATGGTTACAATTTCACATATAAGGTAAAAAATGAAAAAGATTATACTTTTTTTAGCAGGCATTGCAGTTGCGGCGGCGCTATATTTTTGTTTCAGTGCAGCTTACGCTAACTATCAAGTTCACAAATATTTCACAAGCGAGGCGGGCTATTTTGATAGATTCGGTATCAAATATGAGTTGATTGAACGGCAAAGAGGGCTTTTTAGCTCCATATACAAAACGAAATTGTCCATGATAATATCGCGCGATACCGTTTTGGAAGCAGTAATAGAAAGCAAAGCTAAATTCGGCATAAGGGATTTGAATATTTTCAAAATCGGCAGAATATCCGTAAATTATGAATACAGCGACAATATCAAAAATATATTAGGAGAAGACATATTTAATTACTTGGTAATCAGCTCCGATAATATAACCTTCGATATAGGATATAAAGGCATTGCGGGCAAAACTGCAATAAAGCCGCAAAGTTTTACTTACAGCATTGATCTTATGGACGCTTTTGGCTTGGAGTCAAGCGAAAAAATAGATTTTACATATAATCTCGGTGCGGTTTTGCAAGAGATGAAAGTATCGTTTGATTCGCGAAATATCATTCTAAAACAACATATTGAAGAGATGACGCAAAGCAATACTCTTAATCAAACGACTAAGCTGGAAGATGTGGATTACGATATTGCGCTGAATAAAAACGATATCGGCACTTGGCTTGGCTTTATAAAAGCGACGGCGAAAAAATATGATTTTCATATTGAATCTTTTGACAGTTCTTTTGCGGATTATACAGTAAGCGCATCTATTGAAGAGCAAAATGACGGCTTACTTTCGGTAAATTTCAAAAACGGCGCAGGCGAGTTTATATTGGAAAGCAATGAGCTTAACCTTACGATAAAAGATTTTCTTGCGGATATAACTGTTTCGCGCCTTGAGCAAAATACTATTGGCGATGTTGTAAACAAACTCTCAAAAATCAATCTTGACATGGGGAATAACGAACAGAAACTGATTTTAGCATCTGCCGCCGCTGATGCCACACTGCTTTTAAAATCTCAGCCGATGATAAGTTTCAATCTTGCGGGAAGCTATAACAATTCAAAAACAAATGAAATAAGCGCTTATATTCAATATATTGGCGAAAATGCGTACGGTATGAATATTTTCAATTTGAAGAATTATTTTGATTTTGAGTTAAAGTACAGCATTGACAAAAAGATGCTTGTATCGTTGCTGCAAAAATATGAACGGGATAGAGAAAAGCGCGGATATAGCCTCTCTGACGAAGAGATAGAGCAAATCAGCGAAGATTATCTCTCAAAACTTCAGGAAATCGGCGCGGATATCAGCGGCGATATGATAACGGGAACGATAAATAAAAATACTAACTTCAATTCGTTTTAACTAACAAAAAAATTATGCGCGCTTTTGAATTACGGTGCAAAAGCGCGCATAATCCAATAAAAAAAGTAAAAAACGGCAAAAACCCCGATTTTCTAATCAAAACAATAGCTAACAAATATTATAATACTAAAATTCAATCAAAACTGATGATAGCGCAAAATTTATCATTACAATTTATATAGGGGTAAGTAAATTGAGTATTTTAGGCATAGGAGCTGCAAATCCTACAAAAAAAATCGGCAATTTTATAAATAATTTTGTCAAACAGGAATCGTTTGGCGGTATTTTATTGTTTGTTGCCGCCATTTTAGCTCTGCTTGCCGCAAATTCTCCTGTTTTATCAGAAAAATATTTTGCGTTTTGGCATACAGAATTTGGCATAACCATAGCGCATTTAAGCTTTATCAGAGATGCTCATTTTTGGGTAAATGACGCTTTGATGGCGCTCTTTTTTCTCATGATAGGACTTGAAGTTAAACGCGAAATTTTAGTCGGCGAACTTTCAAGTTTTCAAAAAGCCATTTCACCGATATTTGCCTCTGTAGGCGGCATGGTTTTCCCTATCGTGATATTTTTATATTTTAACTGGGGTAGCGACAGTATAGACGGTTTTGCAATACCTATGGGAACGGATACGGCGTTTGCGCTCGGCGTTTTGATGCTGCTTGGAAGCAGAATACCGATAAAGTTAAAAGTATTTTTAGTAACGCTTGCCATTGCCGACGATATCGGAGCGATTTTAGTCATTGCGGTTTTTTATTCAGGCGAAATATCGCTTGATTATTTGGCGTTAGCCCTTAGTGTAACGGCTGTTTTGCTGCTTTTTAATAGATTTGGCGTGCGGATGCTTACGATATATTTTATAGGCGGGCTGTTTTTATGGTACTTTTTTTATAAAAGCGGCATTCATGCGACTATTTCGGGTATAGTATTTGCTTTTACGATACCGATTCACTCAAAAATAAGCAGTTCTGGATTTTTGGAAAATTTAAGAATTGCGACAAATGTTTTTTATTCAAATGCGCCGAAAGACTCTGCGCAAGTACTTTTAAATGCAAAGCAGAATAACGCTTTGGAGATGATAGTACAAGCGTATGACGAAGTGCAAAGCCCGCTCGTAAGGCTTGAACACCATTTGCACCCGCTAAGCGCTTATTTTATCATGCCTGTGTTTGCGTTTGCAAATGCGGGAGTTATTATTGAGGGCGGATTTGAATTTGACAACCTTTTTTGGGGTATAGCGGCAGGACTGTTTATAGGAAAACCTTTGGGTATATTTTTATTTACATTTATTTTGGATATTTTGGGTATTTCAAGAAAACCGAGCAATCTCACATGGACTCAAATATTTGGTGTGGGACTTGTCGCAGGAATCGGCTTTACAATGTCTGTACTTATATCAAATCTCGCTTTTCAAGGTCAGTTTGCAGCGCATGCAACGCTTTCTGTTTTGATAGCATCGCTTGCGGCTACAATCGTATCCATGAGCTTTTTCTTTATATTTTCAAAAAAAGAGAATATAAGCGCTGTTTTGAAAGATAAAATATAACAATTTCAATTTTAAGGAATCCACATGAATGCATCGGAAGTTAATGTTCCAGCTTATCAGCTACTTATCAAACAGCTTCTTTTTACGCCGCTGGCGTATAACCCGCATCAGGAGATAATATATAAAAATCATTTTCGCATGACTTATGAGACATTTCGCAAACGCGTCTGCAAACTTGCCAATGTATTGACCGAACTTGGCGTAAAAAAAGGCGATACTGTTGCAATTATGGATTATGATTCGCATAGATATTTGGAGTGTTATTTTGCGATACCTATGATAGGCGCGGTTATGCACATGATAAATGTCAGGCTAAGCTCTGAACAGATACTTTATACGATTGATCATGCACAGGACGATGTTATATTTATAAGCAGCGAATTTCTGCCGATTATAGAGCAGATAAGAGGCAGGATAGATACCGTGAAGCATTATGTTTTAATGAATGAAAGCAATGACGAAGTACAGACTATTTTACCTCTTGCGGGAGAGTATGAAAATATGCTGCATAACGCTTCTGAGAAGTTTGATTTTCCGGATTTTGATGAAAATACGCGCGCCACGACCTTTTATACGACAGGCACCACAGGCATGCCAAAAGGCGTCTATTTTTCCCACCGACAGTTGGTGCTGCATACAATCGGAGCTTTAAATTCGTTCGGCACGCATGCAGGACATGCAAATTTTCATCAGCAAGATGTATATATGCCGATAACTCCGATGTTTCATGTACATGCATGGGGTTTTCCTTATATGGCTACATTTATGGGTATCAAGCAGGTTTATCCGGGCAAATATATACCCGATTTGCTGCTTGAACTTGTGGAAAAAGAGAGCGTTACATGTTCGCACTGCGTACCGACAATTATGCACATGATACTTAATGCTCCAAAAATAGACAGTGTAGATTTAAGCCGATGGAAAGTTATTATAGGAGGGGCGTCTTTGCCTCCCGCGCTGGCTTTGGCGGCTATAAAAAAAGGTATAGACATATATGTTGGATACGGCATGAGCGAAACATGTCCCATACTCTCTTTGGCTCAATTAACGCCCGAAATGCTGAAAAAAAGCGAAGAGGAGCAAGCGTATCTTAGAAGCAAAACAGGGCAGGCGATGGGGCTTGTGGATATGAAAATCGTAGATGAAGAGATGAATGAGATAGCGCATGACGGCGAAAGTACGGGAGAAATAATAGTCCGCGCTCCATGGCTTACGGCAGGATATTTGAAAGATCAGAAAAATTCGGAAAATCTTTGGCGCGGCGGATACCTGCATACAGGAGATATTGCAAACTGCGACGAATACGGCTATTTTAAGATTACAGACAGAGCGAAAGATATCATAAAAGTTGGCGGCGAATGGGTATCCTCGCTTGAACTTGAAGACATTATACATCATCATCCGTCCGTTTCCGAAGTTGCCGTTATAGCGATACCTGATGAAAAATGGGGCGAAAGACCGTTAGCGCTTATCGTACCAAAAACGGACGATAAAAAAACGCTTGAAAAAGAGATAATCGCCCATGCAAAAGAGATGATAAAAAATGGACTTATGGCGCGCGAGAGTATGCTTTTGAAAGTTCATTTTGTGGACAGTATAGAGAAAACGAGCGTAGGCAAAATAGATAAAAAAATTATGCGGGAAAAGTATCAAAGCCTGTTTGCATAAGTGAGCGAACAGCGTGTTTGCGCCGCCGATGTCATTATGAGCCGTATCAGAATTTGTTTACATGAGTGAGTAACAAAGATAAAATCTATAGATATAACTGACGCTATAGTATTAAAATATGGGTGGGCGGCTTGCATGATTGCGCCGTTAATATCATTGTAAGTCGTGTTGAAATCTGTTTACATAAGTAAGCGGGGACGATTTCCAAAATGGTTTTATACGGGAGATATTTATGTTCCAATTTAAAAGGCTCCTTCAGCTTTGCTTTTTTAAATGATTTTGCATCGGAGATGTTTATGTTTCTACCAAATCCACGATATCGTCCGCAAGTCCTGCAAATGGTTTTACATTGAAGATGCTTATGAGGGTAAGAGTGGATTTATTGTTTGTTGTCAAATGCGGCTTGGAAACGCAGCATAAAAACAGACATTGCAAAAGCGCAGCAGTCTTTCCCCTCCCGTCATTGCGAGCCGCTTGCGGCGAAGCAATCCAGAAAAATAACATAAAACAATGTAAACATGCAAATAAAAAAAGATTGTTTGCTTTCAATGACATTTTTTAATTATTGTAAATTATAGATTGCCGCGACACTTCGTGTCTCGCAATGACGGAAAAGGTATGCGTCATTGCGAGGAGTGTAGCGACGAAGCAATCCATAGAATTAAAATAATCCATACATGAATGGAATAAGAAAGTAATTTACCATCTATAATAATACTCTTTTTGTTATTGTAAAGTATGGATTGCCGTGCCGCGAGTGGCTCGTAGCGATGAATAATAATATGTGCGTTTTGCTTGTTGTAAAAAAATGATAACTTTTCCGCCATTGCAAGACACAAAGTTTTTCAATATCCTTTTTTTGGAAGGGTAAAACTCCATATCCATTCTTTCCGTCATTGCGAGGAGTAGAGCGACGAAGCAATCCACAACTACAAAATAATCATAATTATAAAACGGGTATATTTTATGTTCATTATCTATCCTTTCTTTTTTGATTGATTTGGTTTTGACAGGTTTTTTGGATTGCTTCGTCATACTGCGTATTCCTCGCAATGACGGAGTGGAGGGTTGCCGCGCTTTCACACAACGACTCGGCAATGACAGGGAAAAGGGACTGATTATAATTTTTACGATGATAGAATTATATTTTGCTTGTACATGAATAACAACTCTTTTCGCTATTGCAAGCTTGCAAAACACATACACGCTCTCCCTCCGTCATTGCGAGGAACGCAGAGACGAAGCAATTCAGAAAATAAGATAAAACAATACAAACATGTGAATGAAAAAATCAGTTTCATTTATCATTAATGATCCCCTTTTTATTCTTGTAATTTCTGGATTGCCGCATTATAGCAATAACAGAAATGGTTGTCATTCCCGCGCAGGCAGCAATCCAAATCATATCCTGTTCTTCTGTGTTTTATATTAAATAAATATGCCTCCTCTTTCGCCATTGCGATTATGGTCTGCAGGCAGAAAACAATCCAAAAATAAATACCTTTTCCATTTATTGTTTCCCTCTTTTTGTCATTGAGAGGAGTACAAAACATTACAAAGCAATCCACAGTTATGAATAAAAAATGAAAATACATTTTGTTCTGTCAATTTCCCTTCTGTCATTGCAGGGCATGAAGCGCCGTAATCCATTCTATTTTTGTCTTTTTTCCGTCATTGCGAGCCGTTATAAACGGCGTGGCAATCCAGATATGCAAAGCGTTATAGACATCAGACTATTGCAGTTAAAAAACATAAATTAAATTTTAAATTGATAATTTATATTTTTGGATATGAACTTCTTATGTTATGTTTTTTAATTCTGGTTTGCCGCGCTGACTTCATCAGCTCGCAATGACATAATTACTATTTATCTAAATGGAGGTTTTTCATACAATGCCCATTTTTCTGTCATTGCGAGGAGTGCAGCGACGAAGCAATCCAAAGAATTAAAAAAGTAATCCATACATAAATGAAATAAAAAAAGCTCTTATGCATTATCAACTATATTTTTGATTATTGTAAATTCTGGATTGCTTCCTGCTTCGCAAACTCGCAGTCGCAATGACGAAGAAGTACGGATTGCCACGCCGTTTTAAAGGCTCGCAATGACAGAAGGAGAGATTGCCGCTCCCTTTCATGTAAGCGGTTCACAATAACGGAAAGAGTCGCGGGAATGATAAAAAAGAAAATACAATAATGAAAAATTCTGGATTGCTTCGTCATGCTATGCCGCAATGACGGAAAGAGAGATTGCCGCTCTCTTTCATATAAGCGGTTCGCAATGACGGAATATGTTTTTTTACTTTTTTGATTCCCGCCTTTTTGTCCAAAAAGTAGAAATCACTTTATAACAACTTTTCGTCATGTGTAATAAACAAATAATTTTCAAAGAAATATCTTTTGCAAGATTGCCGCATAAAACAAAAACACAGACCCGATTGAAATCCCCGATAAAAGCAAAGCAGACCCGCATAAGCCTGCTTTGCATGAAGTATTTATCGGCATTTCTCTAAATATTAGAAGCTGTATTTATATCCGAAATTTGCTTTTTTATTATCAAAACTGTTTCCGACTTGATATGTCCCTTCAAAGTAGAGATGATGGACTTTATTTATGGTTGAAACAACGCCTATGGCATTATCAAATATACTGCCGTTCAATTTGTAAGTCTGCTTTGCGCTTTCATCGTTAAAGCTGTATGATACATCGCCGTCAAACTCTTTTATATATCCTGTCTTATAGTATATATTTGTTTCATCTTTGAGGCTGTAGCCTGCAACCGCTCCCGCTCTTCCCAAGATTGAGTTATAGCTGTCAAATTTAGTTTTTAAGCCCGATGAAGCAACGCTCGTTCCAGCAGGCTGTCTGCTGAAGGTAAATTCTGCCTGCGGTTCTATATAAAAGCCGCCGCCGATGCTAAACCTTTTTCCTCCCTCAAAGGACAGCGAGTACGCATTTGCACTGCTGCTCGCTGTTATCTCTACGCTGTTTGGGGTTATAATATCAAATTCGTTTTTATTTCTTGTGTATTTTAAAAGAGTATCAGCATAAAAATTATTGTCATTTTTATACGAAGCATACAAGCCGATATCGTAAGAATCAACGCTGCCGTCTCCCAATTTATAATCAATATTTGTTTTGGAAAGACCAAATGTAAAACCTGCGAAAAGTCTGCCGTTATTCATGTCATATACTCTGTCAAATCCTGCCTGCAAACCGTAATAATCCGCATCCTGCACTTCAAACTTTGCATCAAACGAGTCTAATTTTCCCGCATATGCTCTCACCCAAATATCATCAAGAGTATCCCTGTTAAGTCCAAGCTCTCCCAATCTTTGAAGCAGAGTTTGAGTATTTGCATAATTGGATATATAGTTTATATTTGCAAAACTTACGGACGATAGAGCTGCCGAGTTTAAGACCGGAACACCTCCTCCTCCGCTGCCATTGCCGCCGATAACAGACGCATCCGCTGCCAAATATTGGGTATTGTTCACATGTACTACATAATAAGTATATGCTCCTATATAAGCTTCGCCTGAAAAATTGGCGTTATGCGTACCGCTTTGATTTTGCTGTACGACTATAAAGCTCTCATTGCCTTCAACAATGTAGCCTCCTAATGCGCTGTCGTCAAATGTCAGTTTATGATTTCCCGACGAACTGTTGTTTATAACTATCAAATCCCCATTTCCGATTGGGTTTATTCTCTGATGAAAAATTCCGCTGCCTTTGAGATTATCAATGCTCAATGTCGCATAAGAAGCGCTTTGGGTCAAATCAACTTTGGCATTATTTGTCAAAGACAGATTTGTCAAAGAGGAGCTGCCTTTCAGTTTCCATAATGAACCGCTTCCGTCAAATGCCAGACTTATAACGCCCGTTTCACTGTTGGTATTTCCGTAAAGATAAGAACCGTTACTTAAACCAAGATCTACATTTCCGCCGTTTTGAGCCGCTATATCGCCGAAAATGTTCAGTTTTGCCGATGAATTAGTAAAAACCAAACCATTTGTATTATTTGAATAAACAGCATAAGAACCAACCCCCAAAGCCGATATATTTGTATCGGTATTCAGGATAATTCTTGCGCCGACAGTAACGCTTTTTCCTTCAACAAACAGAGCATGAGAGCCGTCTCCTTGCGTAGATATGACAGAACCGCTTCCTATGACAGTATTGGCTTCGCCCGCAGCTGTGTATGGTAAAGTATGCACCGCATGAGAGTTGTTTCCAAGCGTAGCTATTAAAGCGTTATTTCCAATGGTAACATTTGACCTGTCGTAGTTTTCAAGAGCGGCAGCAGTATTGCCATGCGTTATGATAGTTAAGTTATCGCCGAAGATTCCTTGGCTTGTTTCTCTTATCTGTAC
>JAISNU010000061.1 GCA_031276075.1 Campylobacteraceae bacterium | reverse complement strand
GTAAAAGATGAATCCGAGAATGTAGTCCTTGTATTCATTGGCTTCTATTTTTGAGCGCATTTTGTTTGCGGATTCCCAAATTTTCGACGCTAATTGCTGTTTGTTCACAGGTTTTCTCCATTTCCTTTAATGTATTACTATTAAGCGTTTATTTAACCGCTTTCCAATGTTAGCCGACTTTTCACTGTTATATTGTTTATCGCCGAGTTTTAAGAATCCATACGCTTTTATTGGCATAATGTTGAAAAATTTGCGGTTTTTTTTGATTTGGATATCAGACGCAGTCATATCAGTCACCTTATGAATTAATTTCTCTGTCATGTTATACTTGAAAGTCGCTGCAAATATGCCCAATGGAAATGGGATGGCGGCGTCATCAAGCTCCTTTTTCCGTATATTTATTTCTTGTGTGCTTTCGCCGATTTTTACGCAGTCGTCGGCGATATTCCATATAAAATTTACGATTGAGTTATGAGTCTTGGCGTCCATGATTTTCCACAATTTGTTGATTTACCGTTAATGGTGCTGAAAACATTGACTTAGTATAGCACAAAGGGGCAAAAAATAAAGTAGTATCTATATTGCGCACAGGTTTCATGAGCCGCATATCTACACATAAACGGCATATTTTGCATAATCTTGTTATAATTGAGCATTTTATTTTCAGGAAAAATATGCGGGAGATTTATCTATTGAATGACGCGAAGTATGAGGGCGTTAAAAATATCGGCGTGTTTGCGATAAAGTATTTAAAACCAAAATTTACGCCGAAAAATTATGACGCTGTCGTATTTACCTCAAAAAACGGCGTTTTGGGTATAGACAAGATTTACAAAGAGTGGAAAAAACTGCCCGCATACTCTATCGGTAAAGGAACGAGCCAAATCATAAAAGAGCTTGGGGGCGATTTGGCGCATGAGGCGAAAGTTTCATACGCAGAGGAGTTTGCCGCCGAAATATCACAAAAACTTGCGGGCAAACTTGTCCTGTTTGCGCGCGCTAAAATCGTATCTTCCGATGTAGGCGGCATATTAAGAGGAAAAGGCGTTCATGCGGACGAAGTCGTTGTTTACGAAAACAGATGTAAACCATGCGGACAATTTAATGCGTCAAAAGGCGCGATATTTATCTTCACTTCGCCCTCATCTGTGAAATGTTTTTTGAAATGCGCCGTATGGAGAGAGGATTTTACAGCCGTAGCGATAGGAAAGAAAACCGCTGCTGCGTTTGACGACGATATAAAACCTTTTATTGCGCCCGAACAGAGCATTGATGCGTGCGTGGAGTTTGCTAAAAGATTAAGCAAAGTTAGCCTATAATTTCTAAACTTAGCCTGGGCGGAGCGACAACCGTTTAAATGAGGTCCAACACTAAGATTTGGCGGAAAGCGTATAAAGCCGGTGTGTCCGCAGCGTCGTTTGAGTCTGTTTGACAGGCGAGACGCCGCAGCCTAAAAGTTTTATCATTTCTGCATCGTTGGCTTTTTTAGGGCCAATACATAGCGCGGAACGCCCGCTTGGGTTAATTTAAAACAGCAATAACGCAGATGTTTTTAAAATTTTTGCGTTATTGCTGTTTGTTGTATTTGGAGATATTAATGAAAATTTTGATAGTAGGAAGCGGCGGCAGAGAATATGCTATCGCACTTGCCCTTAAAAGCGACAAGAGCGTGGAAAGCTTGTATTTTGCTCCCGGAAACGGCGCTACTGATGAGCTTGGAGTTAATGTAAATATTAAAGATTTTGAAAAGCTTGCCGAATTTGTAAAACAAGAAGGTATAGATTTAACTATCGTAGGTCCCGAAGCGCCTTTGGTAGAGGGTATAACGGATATATTTAAAAAGCATAATTTAGTAATTTTCGGGGTTTCAAAAGATGCCGCGAGGCTGGAGGGCTCAAAGGCTTTCATGAAAGATTTTTTATCGCGCCACAATATTCCTACCGCAAGGTATATACAGACAGATTCCATTGAAAAAGCAGACAAATTTATAGATACGCTAACTCCGCCGATAGTAGTCAAAGCAGACGGACTTTGCGCGGGCAAAGGCGTGATAATAGCTAAAAGTAAAGACGAAGCAAAGCAAAGCGCAAAAGATATGCTAAACGGCGAGAGTTTTGGAAATGCCGGTAAAAATATAGTCATAGAGGAGTTTTTGGACGGCTATGAACTTTCTATTTTTGCCGTCTGTGACGGTGAAAATTATAAAATACTTCCCGCCGCGCAGGATCATAAACGGCTTTTGGATAACGACGAAGGTCCCAATACCGGCGGAATGGGCGCATATGCTCCAACGCCTTTAGCAAATAACGATATTTATGCTCAAGCAGAAGAGTTTGTGATAAAGCCTACTTTAAAAGGCATGAAAAATGAAGGCATGCCTTATGCGGGAGTGCTTTTTATCGGCGCTATGGTCGTAAATAAAAAACTTTATGTGCTTGAATATAATGTGAGATTCGGAGACCCCGAATGCGAAGTGTTAATGCCGCTTTTAAAAACATCGGCAAAAGATCTTTTTTATAAAGCGGCGACTGGGCGGTTAAATGAACTTGATTTGGAGTTTAAGGACGAATTTGCCGTAGGCGTGGTGGTTGCAAGCAAAGATTATCCTTATAAAAATTCCGAACCAAAACCGATAACTTCAAAAGCCAAAAACAGCGCCGATTCATATGCAGCATACGCGGGAGTTACGAAAAAAGATGGTGTCATGTATGCAAACGGCGGGCGTGTGCTTGTTTGCGTAGGTTTGGGGAAAAGCATAAAAACCGCGCGCGGCAATGCGTATGATTTGACAAAAAAAATCTCTTTTGAAGGCGCTAAATTTAGAAACGATATTGCGTATCAGGCTCTTAAATGACGGAAGAAGAGTTAGTTGAAAAATTTAAAAGCGAAAATATCACGCTTTCGCCCTTATACAAGCGCGTAATTGCGCACATGATAGATGAATTTATCGTAGCTTGTTTTGTATTTTTTGCATTTTACGATATATTGGGAGCCAATGCGCAAAATTCCGAAGCGTTATCGGTAATAATAGAATATTTAGCGCCGTATATTGTTTTGATGAAGATTATCTATCAAACCTTTTTTGTACGGTTCTATGGTGCGACAGTTGGTAAAATAGCTGTAAAAATACGCGTTATTTCCACTATTGACGGGCAAAATCCCAATGTGTTTTTATCGCTTGTCAGAGCAAATATGCGAATTCTTAGCGAAGCCGTTTTTTTCATCGGTTTTTTATGGGCGTTGAAAAACTTCAAAAAACAGACATGGGAAGATATCGGAGCAAAAACTTTGGTGGTAAATGCGTAAAATTTATCTTTTTTTATTTATGTTACCTCTTTTTTTGACGGCAAAAATGCAAAATGTGGAGTTTTTAGCCAAAAATATAAAAGATGAAAACGGCACTGTTTTTGCTGACGGCGGCGTAGTCGTTTACTCCGAACGCTATCTGATGACGGCTGATAAGGTGCGTTTTGACGGCAAAACGAAAGATTTGGAGCTTTTTGGAAATATCAATATGTTCCGTGATTCGGATGAAGCGGCGAGGAGCGATTATCTGCTCATCAATATGGAAAAGGACAGCGGCAATTTTGAAAACTTTTTTCTTTTCAATCAGGGAAGCAAACTTTGGGTAAACTGCGGCAATGTGTCGGCTACAAGCGAATCGTATCTTACAAATAAAGCAATCGTTTCAAGCTGCAATGTGGAAGATCCTGATTGGAAAATTACTTTTACGAGCGGCGAACTGAATAAGCAGAGCAGTTTTTTGCATCTATATAACGCGCTTTTTTACGCGGGCGGTTTGCCTGTATTTTATCTGCCGTATTTTGCATTTCCGACTGATGATACAAGGCGCACGGGATTATTGCGTCCCGAGGTCGGCTATGAAAAAGACGAAGGACTGTTTTATAAACAGCCTCTTTATATCGCGCCTTATGATGCATGGGATTTGGAAATTGATCCGCAGATAAGAATGGACAGAGGGCATGGATTTTACGGCGCATTTCGTTTTGTGGATTCTCCTTACTCAAATGGACGCTTTACAGCAGGTATTTTTAAAGAGAAAAACGCTTATGCTTCGGTGGAAGATTTGAAAAACAGCAAACATTACGGATACAGTTTCTCTTATGACAGAAGCAGGCTATTATCGCCGCTTTTCGGCAATAATACGGAAGACGGCTTAATGATTGATTTAAAGTATTTGAATGATATAGATTATCTGAATTTGCAAGAGAGCGGTTCTAATAATTTTGACAGGCTTGTAACATCAAAATTTAACTATTTTTTGAGCGATGAGAGTGATTATATAGGCTTATATTCAAAATATTTTATAGATACCGACCAGAGCAGCAACGATTATACGCTGCAAGAGATTCCGACGCTTCAATATCATAAATTCTCAGACTCTATTTTTGCGAACAATTTTCAATACTCCATTGATGCGCAGTATCATAATTATTACAGAAAAACGGGTCTTGAAGCGCAGCAGTTTGAGTTTCAACTGCCCGCGACGCTCTATTGGCAAATGTTTGACGACATACTGCATTTTAGTATTTCTGAAAATATTTATCTTATGCGTGTAAATTATGATGGCATGCCGCTTAAAGATAATTACGGGCAATATTTTAGAAATTACCATGCCTTATCTTCTTATACGGATTTGGCGAAAGCGTACGAGAATTTTTTCCACAAAATCTACTTTGGCGCGGAGTATATAATTCCAAGCTTTGAAAAACAAAAAGGTTATCTTGACAGAGACGAATTTGTGCCGATAAATACGGAAGCAGAGCAGATAGCGTTTAATTTTAAACAGTACTTTTACAACAGCGGCGGCAGAAAAATACTTTCCCATGCAATGCGCCAGCCGTACTATTTTGAAAACTACGATTATAAATACGCGCCGTTTGAAAATAGAATAGATTTGGACATAACTGCTTTTTTGTCGCTTTCAAATGAATTGCAGTATTCGCACAAAGGCGGAGATATCGTCAAATCAGTAAGCTATCTATCTTACGAAAACAGTATCGGCAACTTTTATCTTTCACATACTTACAATAAAGATGAGGATAATAACTACGCAGCATTGAGTGCGGAGAGTAAAATTTTTAAAAACAGCTCTATTTTTGGAGAAATTCAGTATGATATCGGCGAAAGTTTTATGAAAGCGTGGAATATAGGTTTTGCGCAGAGTAAAAACTGTTGGGATTATAAGATTGTATATAAAGAAGATATAGCGCCGAAGCTGACAAGTTCGGGTAAAGCAAGTTCTGTCGGCAAAAGAGGTATTTATCTGCTTTTCAATCTTTATCCTTTGGGCGGCGTGAAGTATGAGTACTCTTTGGCGGAGAGTTCAAAAGATTTGTAAGAAGGGATAATGAGCGAAGGATATATGTTTGCGTCTTACGAAGAGGCGGCGGCTGCGCTTTTGGAGATACTGCCTGTTCATCAAATGGAAGATGAGGATTGGATATTGATGGCATTGTCGCTCGCGTCTGTTCCAATGGCAAATTTTATATCAAACAATACGGGCTTATCTTTTGATATTATGTTCAGTGAACCTCTTTTTGCGCCGAATAATCCCGAGTGTATTATAGGTGTGGTGAGCGAAAGCGAAGAGATAGTTACGCAAAATGCGTTAATAGACTCTTTTGGAATAAAGCTTGATTATATTTATGGAGAAGCTAAAAGAAAATATGAAGAGAGTATTTTAAAAAAAATATATAAATACAGAAAAGGTGCTTCTTTGGCGGAGTTGAAAGGAAGAGGCGTTTTATTGTTGGATATAGGCTGCGAGAGCGGCATGAGAGCGCTTGCGTCCATGAAAACTGCCATATCTGAAAAGGCTAAATCAGCCTCTTTCGCCGTGCCTGTTATCGCACAAAATACTGCTGCGATGTTAGAGAGCGAAGTGGACGGGCTTTTTTGTTTGAGCCGTATAGCAAATTTTGTAAATACAGATTTTTATTATAAGAGCAAAGAGGAAGATTTAAATTGCGAAGAGATTTTGGATATTTTAAAATCCAACAAACATTACATATCGTTTCAAAAGTCACAAGGAGATGAATAAATGGAATACAAGGTTGAGATTAACAATCAAGAGGAGATTTACGATATCGGCAGCGTTGCAAAACATGCCGCGGGAGCAGCTCTTTTAAGAGTAAAAAACAGTGTTGTTTTGGCTACGGTAGCAAGAGACGATACGCCGGTAGAAGAAGATTTTTTACCTTTAACTGTTAATTATATAGAAAAAAGTTATGCTTCGGGCAAAATCCCGGGAGGCTATATAAAAAGGGAAACGAAGCCGGGCGATTTTGAGACGCTTACTTCAAGGATTATAGACAGAAGCCTAAGACCGCTCTTTCCAAAAGGATATGCGTATCCGACTCAAATAGTTGTTTTTGTTTTAAGCTGCGATAATGAAGTAGATTTGCAGGTGATGTCTCTAAATGCGGCTTCGGCAGCTTTGTATCTTTCGGATATTCCCGTAAATAAATGCGTAAGCGGCGTAAGAATCGGCAAAATAAACGGCGAATTAGTCATAAATCCTAAAAATTCCGAGCTTAAAAACAGTACGCTTGATTTGTATGTCGCAGGCACAAAAGATGAACTTTTGATGATAGAGATGAGAGCGCTCTCATCTTTGAAAGACGACAGGCATTTTGTAAATGAGATGGGCGAAGAGGAGATGGTGGACGCGATAAATTTTGCTGCTGAAAAAATCTCCAATGCTTCAAATCTTTACGAACAGGTTTTCACTCCGATAAAAAAAGCTGATGCTGCGCTTGAATACAAAGCGTCCGTTTTAGATGAAGATATTTATCAATATATAAAAGAAAATTATAAGCAAAATGTTTATAACGCCCTTACCCAAATGGCAAAATCCGAGCGCGCGCTTGAACTTAAAAAAGTACTTGAATTAATCATGCAAGACGCTGCCGCTAAAGAGTGGGATAAAAGCATAGTTAAAAACGCTCTCGAAGCTTTTAAGCATAATGCAGTAAGAGAGATGATAGTAAAAGGCAAAACAAGAGCAGACGGCAGAGGGCTGAAAGATATAAGACCTATATCCATAGCCACAAACATACTTCCAAATACTCACGGTTCATGCCTTTTTAGCAGAGGTCAAACGCAGGCTTTGGCGATAACTACTTTGGGCAGCGACCAAGATGCCCAAACATACGACCTTTTAACTGAAAAAACGCCTAATGTGGATAAATTTATGGTAAATTATAATTTTCCAGGATTTTCCGTAGGAGAGGCAAGTCCGTTGAGGTCTCCCGGGCGAAGGGAATTAGGTCATGGCAATCTTGCCAAAAGAGCGATTGAACCGACGATAAATAAAAACAGTTTATATACCATAAGATTAGTTTCTGAGATATTGGAATCAAACGGCTCGTCGTCTATGGCTACTGTTTGCGGCGGTGCTTTGGCATTAAGAGCGGCGGGTGTTGAGACGCAAAAACTTGTTGCAGGCGTGGCGATGGGGCTTGTTTTTGAAGATGGAGACTATGCGATATTGACCGATATTATGGGGCTTGAAGATCATGATGGGGATATGGATTTTAAAGTAGCGGGAACGAGAGAGGGCATAACGGCTTTGCAGATGGATATCAAGCTTGGCGGCATAGCGCCTGAAATTTTAAAAGAGGCTTTGTATCAGGCAAAAGAGGGCAGGGAATATATCCTGAATTTGATGGAAGAGGCGGCTTCGAAGATAGTTATCAACGAGGAGATTTTGCCGAAATTTGAAGTTTTTAAAGTAGATACCGGCAAAATGGTGGATATCATCGGGCAGGGCGGCAAAATAATAAAAGAGATTATAGAAAAATATAGCGTTGCAATTGACCTTGACAGAGAAAACGGCGATGTGAAATTGTCGGGTATCAACAGGATTCAAGTTGATGCGGCAAAAGAGCATATTTTGGATATTGTCAAAAATGCAGGCGGCGGACGAGGTTTTGACAGACGCGGCGGCGGATATGACAGAGACCGTAAAACCAAAATAGTGGAATTTGAAAAAGGCGCCGTACTTGAAGGCGTTGTGAAAAGAGTAGCTGATTTTGGTGCGTTTATAGGGCTTCCGGGTGATATTGACGGGCTTTTGCATATATCAAAACTGGCTGAGGGCAGAGTGAATAAAGTAACCGATATAGTAAATGTCGGCGACAAAGTTAAAGTAAAAGTGCTATTTCAAAAAGGACCGAAAATAGAGTTGGCTTTGGAGGGTAAAGAGTAGCTTGATTAAAGCAAATTTAACCTCCGTGAAGCTATAATTACGCCTTGCAAAGTGGTAAGTAGGGATACGCGAGCCGAACGGACTTTGTAGAAATTTTTAAGGAGTTTTTATGCAAAAGATTTTTTTCTTTTTGGTTGTATGTGCTGCGGCTGCTTTCGGACAAGAGAGCGCGGAAGCGGTAGTTGAAGAGGTTGCGGTCGTTAATGAAACGCTAAAATCATTCTCTGTTCTTGCAGCGTGTGTCGGCTTAGGTATCGCAGCTCTCGGAGGCGCTATCGGTATGGGAAATACTGCGGCTGCTACAATTGCAGGAACTGCCAGAAATCCGGGACTTGGCGGCAAACTCATGGGAACGATGTTCATCGCTCTTGCAATGGTTGAAGCGCAAGTTATTTATACTCTTGTTATTGCGCTTGTTTTGCTTTTTGCAAATCCGTTTATACAATTTGCAACTGTTGCACAATAATCACACATGGAGCCCAAAAGGCTCCTTTTTAATTTATGCGGTCGTGGTGAAATTGGTAGACACGCTATCTTGAGGGGGTAGTGCCTTCGGGTGTACGAGTTCAAATCTCGTCGACCGCACCATTATTTCGGGCTTTACGCGCATTGTGTGTCCGATTTTGTGTCCAAAATGCTAAAAGTTGCATCAACTTTATCTACTTCGCCCTCTATGAATTTAGCATACTTCTCAAACAACATTTTTAAGCTTGTATGACCTAACATATAAGCTATCTGACTTGCTTTGAATTTTTTACTGTCCAAAGCTTTTATCGCGAATGTATGCCGTGCCTGATACAAAACTCTATCCCTTAACCCGCATTTTTCCAAAGCGGTTTAAAGTATCTAAGATTTGAATTTACTTACCTGTTTTAAAGATATAAATTTATGTGCATAGTATTGACAATGTCATTAAAAAATACCATAATTTCTACATTTAATATAAGGAGCGTTAAATGTCTACCAATATAACAAATTTAAATATCAGAATAGATAAAGAATTAAAACAACAAGCTGAATTGTTTTTTAGCGAGCTTGGCTTAAATATGACTACAGCTATCAATATATTTTTGCGTCAATCTCTAAGGCAAGGTAAAATACCATTTGAAATCGTTTCTGATCCATTTTACAGTCCGTCAAATATTAAAGCTTTAGAGCATTCTCTACAACAGTTAAAAGAGGGTAAAATCGTAACTAAAACTTTAGATGAGTTAAAGGACATGGAAGAATGAGAATAGATTTTATCTGTTCTGGATGGAATGATTTACTTATTGGCAAAATCAAGATAGAAAAACACTCAAACGAATAAATCAGCTTATAGAAGATATCATTTGTAACGGTAATGACAGTATAGGTAAACCTGAACCTTTAAAGAATAATCTATCCGGTTGGCGGTCAAGACATTATAGATGATGTAAACAGGTTGGTATATAGAGTAAATGATGATTTTATTGAGATCTTAAGCTGTCGTAATCATTATGATTAGTCGATTTCTATATTTGCATTCCAAAGAAAATAGCCTTTTCCTTCTCCTTGTCTCCACTCTCCTGCCTGTTTTCCTTTGCTTGTAAGGTATGTTCCTTTTTTCTTTTTGTTCTAAATATCCGTTTTCAAGTAATAGTGCTTTCATCTCTTTTGCAGTTATTTCGTAAAGATCTGCAAGCCTTGCTGTTGTATATCTTGGCATTTTCTCAGAAGTTACATAAAGTAATGTTTCCTTTATATTTTTATATTCGGGATATTTTACTTTAAATATAGCTGCGGATCCAATAAATGCTTTTATTTTTTCATGATTGATTTTATACTGAGTGTTTTACATGTGTCTGCAAATTGCGACTTCTAATATGATTTTTGCAGATTAAAAAAATAGCTGCGCCGATATTGTCAGCGCAGCCGCTATTTAAAAACCAAACTATTTTGATTTTTTCTTGCTGTCTTTTTCAGCAGGTTTTGTTGCTTTAGTCTCTTTTTTTGAACCGCAGCATGCCATTTTGCGCCTCCTGTAATAAAATTTATCAGCAAAAAGCTAATATCAGACTATTTTACTCCAAATAACCGTAATGTAAACTTAAAAAACTGTCCTGTCTATTAAATATGTAGAAGCGTATAAGGTGAAATTTCAAAAAAATTATGGTGGGCTGTATAGGGGTCGAACCTATGACCAATTGATTAAGAGTCAACTGCTCTACCATCTGAGCTAACAGCCCGTTAAAAACATGAGGTGCAATTATATAATTTTTTATACTATAAAAAGATAAAAATAGAAAAATTTTTCCATTTTTTGTTAATTCGTCATAAAAATAGATACCTTTTACTTTGAAAAATCGTTTAAAGAGATTGTTTGCTAAAATTGGATAAACTTACACTTATTTATAAATGGAGTAGTCATGGACATCAAAATTTCACAAACGGCAAATCTTCCTTCGCGATTTGGAAATTTTAAAGTACAAGCCTATAAACAGGGTGCGAAAGAACATTTGGCGATTTTTAAAGAACCTTTGGGAGAGATACCGAATATAAGAATTCATAGCGAATGTTTAACAGGCGATGTATTGGGCAGTCTTAAATGCGATTGTCGGGATCAGCTTGAAAGCGCGCTTGAATTTATACAAAAAAACGGCGGCATGGTGATATATTTAAGACAAGAAGGACGCAATATAGGGCTGCTTAATAAGATAAACGCTTACGCATTGCAAGATGACGGGATGGACACGGTAGAAGCCAATCACAAACTTGGGTTTAAATCCGACGAACGCACATACGAAGCGGCGGAGTTTATTTTAAAATCATTCGGATTTACGGATATAAAGCTTTTGACGAACAATCCGCAAAAGCTGACAAGCCTCAAAGGTATCAATGTAGTGGAAAGAATACCGATTATCGTTAAAGCAAATCCGAAAAACAGTTCATATTTAAAAGTCAAAAAAGAGAAAATGGGACATTTACTTTAATGGATAGTGATTTGCGGAATAGCTGTGATATTTTTTGTGAAATGCTGCTTTCGTATAACAAAACGCACAATATCACCGGCGCGCGCGATAAGGCGCATGTATTTGAAAATATAGAAGACAGTCTTTTCCCATTGCGTTTTTTACCGTTCTTACCTTTAAGCGCGATAGATATAGGAAGCGGGGCGGGATTTCCAGCTATGTTTTTGGCGATAGCTCTTCCTAAATGCAGCTTTATACTTTATGAACCAAAACCAAAAAAAAGCGCATTTTTACATATGGCAAAGTGCGAGCTGAAACTTGATAATGTAGAGATAAAATCCAAACGCATAGAAGAGGATAAACCGTTTGTTGTTGATATGATAACATCTCGCGCTGTCGGAAAGGTAAAATTTTTGATACAATTATCAAAAGGTTTTTACAATAAAAACACAATGATGCTTTTATATAAAGGCGAAAGAGCCAGAGATGAGATTGAAGGATTAAATGCTCAAATCTTTTCGCGCAAAAAGCGTCAATATGTACTTTTAAGGGGGCTTGATGGTTAAGATTATAATACTGCTAATCGCGGTAATCGCTGTATATCTGCTCTTTTTTAAGCCAAAAAACCGCATGGTAGAGAGCGCGGAATTGATGGTAGAGTGCAGTAAATGCAAAACATTTGTGAGTGCGAAAGAAGCTTTGATGAAAGACGGCAGATATTTTTGCCGCGAATGCCTTAGGAGGAAAGCATGATAATCATCGGGTATAAGTTGGTTGATTTTACGCCGTTTCACACTGTCAAAAAAGCCGAAGAGATAATAAAATCGCCCGTTATATTTGAATTTAGCGAGGAAAATTTTGCTCTGTTTCGCGCGATTTGCAAAAAAAAAGAGATAGTTTTCTCCGTTGAAACAAATAGCGTTAAAGAGGCTCTCTTAGCCAACGCCGCAGGCGCTTCTTATATCGTTGCAAAGACAAAAAAAGCGGCAAAAAAGATACAGCGTATAGCGGAGTATTATCTGTTTGACGCTAAAATACTGCTCAAAATAAAAGATGAAAATGAGATAGAAAAAGCGGCAAAAAGCGGTATAGACGGCGTTCTTTTGCCTAATGGAGTTATTGATGGAAGTTTTTAAAACTATTTTTTTGCTGACGGCTTTGACGCTGTTATTTGTTTTTATAGGCGGATATTTCGGCGGACAGAGCGGTATGCTTATAGCGTTTGGTATAGCTGCGGCTATGAATTTTTTCAGCTATTTTTATTCGGACAAACTTGTATTGAAACATTACCGCGCGGTAGAGGTAAACAGGCAAAATGCAAAAGGATTTTATGAGATAGTTGAGAGATTGGCGCAAAAAGCTAACATTCCCATGCCTAAAGTATATATTATCCCGGAGGCTGTTCCAAATGCTTTTGCTACTGGTAGAAATCCCAACAATGCGGCGGTTGCAGCAACAGAAGGACTTTTGAACTTGCTAACAAAAGAGGAGATTGAAGGCGTAATGGCGCATGAGCTTTCACATGTAAAACATTATGATATTTTGGTAGGTTCTATAGCGGCAACAATAGCGGGAGCTATTGCTATTATAGCCAATATCATGCAATACGGCGCGATGTTTAGTACGGATAAAAATCGTCAAAATCCTATCATTATGATAGCTATAGCCATTATATTGCCTGTCGCGGCTACTGTTATTCGGATGACGATAAGCCGAAATCGCGAGTATATGGCAGACGAGGGAGCCGCTAAAATTACAAAACACCCCGAATGGCTTCAAAGCGCGCTTTTAAAACTTGATGCTTACGCGAAAGGCGGCGTGATGCGCAATGCGTCCCAAGAGAGCGCTCACATGTTTATCGTAAATCCGTTTTCTGGTAAAAATATATCGTTTGCGAGTTTGTTTTCCACGCATCCGAGCATAGAAAATAGAATCGCGAAATTGGAGCAGTTGAAAAAAGTATTATGATTTTTAATCCATTTTCGTTATTTCATCATATTTCTTTTCAACAATAACTCCGTTTTTTTGTTCTATCAAACAAGTTTTGTCATCTTTAAATGATTTGATAATGCCATATTTATGCGATACTGTGGTGCTGAATATTCCAATATCTTTTTCATCCCAAATCACCCTATCGCCGACCTTTAATCCACGATAATTTGTATCGGACTTAATACCCCAAACATCGCCCTCTACAGCATAATAAGCATTTTCTACGATATAGATTTTGGCATTAACCAAAAACTCTCCGCCTTGTACCCTTTTGACCGTTTGTTCTACAGCTTCGTTAATTGTTGCAAAGCGTGATTGTCGAAGTTCTTTATCGCTACCGCCTGCATATCTTGCAAGAAGTTCATATTTAAAATTATTTACATCAATATTACGGATTGAAATCATATTTGCTTGACCTATTTGTACTTTGCGCACAGGTGGAAGCGGCGTGTCTATCTGAATAAAGCAGCCTGCAAAAGTTACTAAGACTAATGATAGCAATGCAATATTTTTTATACTTGCAAAAGAAACTTTCATCATTTTATTCCTTATAAAATTTCTTTTCTATAGAAAAGTTTTCTATATAGAATTGTCAAAAAATTATATAAAAAATATCCTTATAGGAAAATTAGCCATAAGGATATATATGTTCAATTTACCCGATATCGTAACGCCCGATGAAGAGAGAGAATTTTTTGAAAATATATCTCGCAATGTTAAAAGGATTAGAAAGCAAAAAAAGCTAAGCCAACTTGAAACCGCGCTCTCTATCGGACAGCAGTCGTCCGGTTTTTACGCTTCCATAGAAAATTATGCGCATGGAAAGCATTTTAACTTGAAACATCTTTTAAGGCTGTCAAAACTATTTGAAGTGCCGATAGAAGAATTTTTTAAAAAAGATAAGGATTTGCGCTGATTTGAGCGCTAATCCTTAAAAATTTAAATTATTTTGCTTTCGTATAGTCCGAATCTATCGGCTTTTGAGTGGCACTTTTATCTGCTTCGTTTTTGCCGCTGTCTTTATTTTCGGCGACCGTACCTAAAAATTCGGGCAGATCAAGACCTGCTTGCTTAGCTATATCATGCAAAGGCGGAAGAGTTTTAATTATATTTTTCATAAAATCGGCAGTAGAACTTTTGCCGTCGCTTGCATTGTCCCAAACTGTGATTTTATCAATTTTGATATTTTTAATAGCTTCTGTCTGCATCTTCACAATCTCTTCAAGTTTTTCCACCAAAAGTAGCGTTGTAGCGCTTTTTGCGTCATTGTTAGCGGCTTTAATCAAAGTTTGATAACCAAGCGCTTTAGCATCAAGTACTTTTTTAATACCTTCGGCTTCGGCGGATTTTACAAGCAGTATCGCATCGGCTTCGCCTTGAGCCAAGCGGCGTTGTTGTTCGGCTTGCGCGGCGGCGTCAATCTCAACTTTTCTTTTTTCTATCTCGCGCGGTACAACCTCTTCTGCTTCAAGACGGCGCTGTTCAGCAAAAGCTTTTGCCTTTTGTATCTCGGCTTCCGCCTCTTGCTGCGCCACTTCTCCGCGTTTTGCCGCTTCTGCTTCACGCTCCGAAAGCGTAGCGTTTGACATTGCTATCTCGGCTTTTGAAGTGTTTTCGCCTTCAACTGCTCTGGCGTTAAAATCAGCTATCTGTATTCGCTGCTCTTTATTGTATTCCGCCACTTGTACTTGCTGTTCTTTGCTGAGTTCCGCTATTCGCACCAATTGCTCTTTATCATATTGGGCTACTTGTACTTGCTGCTCTTTATCGTATTCAGCGACTTTTACCTGTTCATCTTTGGCAAATTGCGCAACTTGTATATGCTGTTCTTTTCTCGCTTCCGCTTCGCCTATAGCGCCTCTTTTGTCTTGTTCAGCCACATCTATTTTTGCTTGGTTTATAGCCGTCAAAGCCGCTTTTTTGCCGATACTCTCTATATATCCCGACTCGTCTGTTATATCCGTAACATTTACATTTATTAAGCAAAGTCCTATCTTGTCAAGTTCTGTGCCGATATTTTTTCTTATTGCGTCCAAAAAGCGCTCTCTGTCTTGATTAATCTGCTCGATTGTCAATGAAGCTACGGTTAAGCGTAACTGCCCTATGATAATTTCGGTCGCCATGGATTCTATATCTTTTTGTTCAAGCCCCAAAAGTCTTACAGCCGCAGAGTTCATGCTATCGCTTTCAGTCGCTATGGCTACCGTGAAAGTGCTTGGTACATTAACGCGGATATTTTGCTGCGAGAGAGCGCCTTTTAGCGGAATGTTTATTGTAAGAGGCGTTAGGTCGAGATATTTATAATCCTGTATTAAAGGCCACACAAAAGCTCCGCCGCCATGAAGACAATTGGCAGATTTTCCGCCTCCCACTCTTCCATATACAACTAAGATTTCATTAGAAGCGCAGCGTTTATAGCGGCTGGCTAAAAACATAATCAAAACAAAAATAAAGATTACGAAAAATAATATCGCAATCAACGCAAAATTCAAATCCTCCATATACAACATTTATTTCTCCTTATTTGCAATCGGACGCACGGCGAGTGTATGCGAGTCTATTATACGCGTAATTACCACTCTCTCAAACGAATCTATAACACCGTCGTCTTCCGATACGGCGTCAAATTCATGCCTTGCGTTATTCACTGTAAATACGACTCTGCCGACTCCGCCAAGCGGTATTCTTATGTAAACTTCGCCGTTTTGCCCGATTGACTCTTTGATATCAAATACTACGCCGTTGCTTTTTAGCTTCATGGCTAATTTGAAAAGCCAAGCCGTAACAAACATAGCTAAAAAACCAAAAATTATAGCGATACCGACAGAAGCCAGTAATGAAAGTTTAAACTGATAAGCGCAGGCAAGTCCCACCCATCCAAACATTGCTATAAAACTTGTAATAGAATTTAAAGACAGGAGTTTAAAAGCGCCTTCGGTAGCATCAAGCTCATCACTGCCGTCGCTGTCAAATCCGCCTACAATATATACGACTACTCTCAAAATAAAAAATATTGAACCTGCCACAGCGGCAATCCAAAAAACATGCATACGCGCTTCCCTTAAATCTCAAAATATTTTAAAATAATATCTAAAATAATTCTCTAATTTATATTTTAATTTTAAATATTTTTATAAAGCTTTATCGGTATAATTAAACTAAGCCGTTACAAAAGTTCCAGCACGAAACTTGCCCCGATATTTTCGCGTTTTGATATGATATTTACCTGCCAGCTCATTTTACCCATCATGCACGCAGGAACAAGCGCTTTGCCTTGATAGTTTTTATTGTCTGTTTTTTTCAAAATATATTCAAATATACCCATATTCATATTAATCCCGTAAATTTGCGCTAAAAGCTCGTCATCTTCAAAACCATCAGTTTGTATATTGAAAGTCATCTCTTCGCCGGCTTTAATCGGCTTATCAATATCAAGCGTTATTTTTTTATCTTCCAAAACAACTTCGCATGTGCTTGCGTGTAAATCGCACTCCGATTTTGCATTGTAAAATACGATATCTTTTTGAAATAAAGAGTATATTTTACCGCTTTGAAAAAGAAAAACGCCGAGCGCTGCAATGACCAAAACCAAGATTATGGAGACTTTTTTTAACATGAAGTGCCTTTTTACTGTTTTATGTGCGCAATTGTATCAAAAAGTAAGTCAAAATCTCATATAATTGCGTTTTATATTTTTAAGGCTGCAAAATGATACAGAGTGAATTTGAAAAAGAGCTTGATGAATTTTTCGCGATTCGCAACGAATTGTTTGAATTTTTGGATAAGTCCATTCCCAAAGATAAAAGCGGATTTAATTTTGATTTTAGCAACAATCCGCCGCTTGACGCGCAAAGTTTTTATAAAATCTTTTACAGATATGACTATAAAGCGCGAAAAACTTTTGCAAGCGCACGAAAAGCGTTAAATGGCTGAAATCAAACTTCATCTACAAAACCTGTACTCCAATCTGAGTATTTTGGCAAAAAAAGCAGGCGGCAAAGAGAAAATTATCGCCGTTTTGAAAGATAATGCGTACGGGCATGGGCTTGATATTTTCGCGCGCAAAACGGCGGATTTTGGCATAATTCATGCGATAACAAGAGACGCGAAAGAAGCTTTGGAAATTGCGCCGTTTTTTGCGGATATTATCGTTTTATCCGAACACAAAGAGAATTTTTTTACTCACCCAAATATAATCTTTGCGATAAATGAGTTTAGCGCGCTAAAATCTGTTCCAAGAGGCGCAAAAATCGCGCTTAAAATAGACAGCGGCATGCATAGAAACGGACTTAATCCCGAAGAATTTGATGCGGCTCTTAGCGCGATAAAACAAAGCGGAGTTATTTTACACAGCGTCTTTACTCACTACCGCGCAGCCGATGAGATAGGAAGTTGTTTTTTCTGGCAGAGGGAAAATTGGCGTGCGGTTAAAGAACGAATTATTGAGCTGGCAAAAAAATACGGCATAAACAAGCCGTTTTTTCACTCATGCAACTCCGCAGCGCTTTTAAGATGCGGCGAATTTGACGAAGATTTTGCAAGAGTCGGCATAGCTATGTACGGATATTGCGATTTGCCTGAAGCTTTTGGACATTTTGACCTTAAACCGGTACTTGAACTGTTTGCAAAAAGAATAAGTACGAGAGAGTTAAAAAAAGGCTGGAGAGTCGGCTATGGCGGCGTTTATGAAGCTGATAAAAATATGGTATCGTCTTTATACGATGTCGGATACTCGGACGGCATTTTAAGATATAACGGACAAGGAGAATTAAAAACCACAAACGGTTCGCTGATTTTGGGGCGCGTATCCATGGACTCCATGAGCATAAACAGCAGCGAAGAGAAGATATCTATATTTAACGACGCGAGAGTTTGGGCAAAGCATTTTGATACGATAAGTTATGATGTTTTGGTAAAATTGAACGCTAAAATTCCGCGCTTTTTTGTTTGAAATGGCAGGCTTTAAAATATTGCGCTTTTAGAAAATAAAAATTGAACGCATTTTTGTGCCGTATGCGGTAATACATTTTGC
>JAISNU010000028.1 GCA_031276075.1 Campylobacteraceae bacterium | reverse complement strand
ATGGTGCGGATGAAGAGACTCGAACTCCCATGCCTCGCGGCGCCAGATCCTAAGTCTGGTGTGTCTACCAATTTCACCACATCCGCACAAAAATAAAAATTTTGACTGCTCATGCAGTCTAAAAACGCAAAATAATGGTACGCCCAAGAGGATTCGAACCTCTGACCTACGGCTTAGAAGGCCGTTGCTCTATCCTGCTGAGCTATGAGCGCACAAGCGGCAAACGCTGTAAAACAGTTCTATCAAATGGTACGCTCGATAGGAGTCGAACCTACAACCCACAGATCCGAAGTCTGTTGCTCTATCCAATTGAGCTACGAGCGCAAAATGGGGTGAGTTATGGGGATTGAACCCACGACCCTCAGGACCACAATCTGATGCTCTAACCAACTGAGCTAAACTCACCGTAATAATATAAAATGGTCGGGGCGACAGGATTTGAACCTGCGACCCTCTGGTCCCAAACCAGATGCGCTACCAGGCTGCGCTACGCCCCGATTGATACCCAAACAGCCCATCTTTAATCGTTTTTATAAAAACGATTTTTGGTTTTGCCGCGCTTGAATTTAATTATTTCAAATTCAGCTGCTGCATGCAAAATAAAAACAAGGTTGAAAGTTTACACAAAACGCCCTCTTTTGTCAAGACTTAATTTTTTGTTTTGTTAATTTGGCTCATTTTCAGATATGTTTTTGTCTCTTTTAAGAAACTGTGCAAATTTTATTGCAAATAGTATAATAAACAAAATAAAAAACAGGAGTGCGGCATGATAAGAACGGTTTTGATTGGTTTGATGGCTGTGTTTGGCTTTTGCGGTGAGATTTCGGAAGAGAAAATGCCCTTGAAAGATTTAAGCGCACAGCGGCTTAACCTACTCCACGAACGGGGCACAGCACAATATAAAGACTTAACTCCAATTAACGCAATTGATTTGGGCAAATATGACTTTGCACCGCTATTCATGGACGCAAAGGAAGATGACTGCAATTTTTTGGGCTATATCGGCGATGATTTTTGGCGGCTTTATATTGTATTTGATGAAATAAAAAAGATCGCGCCGCTTAAATACAGCGCGAAAGGACAAACGATGACAAAGGAAAATTATTGCGATTTTGAGGGCGAAATCACGATAAATCAAGCGTATCGTTATAAAGAGTTTAGCGGTGGAATAGACGATGAAATGGCTGGCAAAATCGCCGATCAGGGAGTGATATTTGCCAAAATTGTTTTACGCGAAAACAGTAAGCAAAAAGGTAGCGGCGTTTTTACGGGCGATCTGATGACAAATTGGTATATAGATATGAACGGGAGTTTGCGTTATGACGATATAGAGTACTACTCGGACAGTTTTGCAAACAATCAATTTTTGGGCGTCTGGACAAGCTATAAAACGGGTGCGCAAAAACGCACTGCATGGGGACAGTATCGCATACCGATGAGCAAGGGTCTTGATGTAGGCGCAGGAATGTTTATCGTGGATGAAAAATATTGGGACAACGGCTGGATAACAAAAGACGAAGAAGAGCGGAAATTGTGCAAATTTGGCGGCGGCTGTGAACCTTTATGCGAGTCGGTAAAATTCAAACGCACAAACAGCCCCGCCATTTCGCAATAAAACGATAAAAAACTGATTGCTGTTGGCGGGTTTTCATAGTAGAATTTATTGGGATATAGATTTTGTAAATCTCTACCCTTTTTTAAATTCTATTATCCCTTCGCTTGGGCTGCTTGCCGAAGCAAACGGTTTTTTAGCCATTCTACCGCTAAGATAGCTTTTTCTACCAGCGATGACGGCGTGTTTCATCGCTTCCGCCATCAAAACGGGCTCTTTTGCATATGCTAACGCGCTGTTAGTTAAAACGCCATCCGCTCCTATCTCCATAGCTATCGCCGCATCGCTTGCGCATCCTATCCCAGCATCTACGATAACGGGTACTTTTATCGCTTCTTTTATGAACATGATATTGTATCTGTTTTGTATGCCAAGTCCGCTTCCAATCGGCGCAGCAAGCGGCATCACCGCCGCGCTTCCCGCATCTTCCAATCTTTTTGCCGTTATCGGGTCGTCATTTGTATAAGACATTATCGTAAAGCCGTCTTTTGCCAATACCTCGCATGCCTTTAATGTCTCTATGATATCGGGGTAGAGAGTTTTGGCGCTGTCGCCTATAATCTCAAGCTTTATAAGCTCAAGTCCCGCAGCTTCGCGCACCATACGAAAAAGCGCTATAGCCTCTTCGGCTTTTGCACAGCCTGCTGAATTTGGTAAAAGCGTTACATTTGTGCCTTTAAAATAGTCTGTTAGATTCTCTTCGTTTTTGTTTGTGATATTCACACGCCTTACCGCAACCGTGATAAGATTTGAACCGCTTGCTATTGTCGCTTCTTTTGTCGTTTGAAAATCTTTATATTTGCCGCTTCCAACTATCAGGCGGCTTTCAAATTCATATTTGCCGATTTTTAGCGTATCTTTCATGTTATTCCCTGTTTTTTGATTTGGCATAAATATTGAGAGACTCCACTGCCAGCGCGAAAGCCATAGAAAAATAGATATAGCCTTTTGGTATATGAAAGCCCAAACCTTCTCCCATGAGCGCTACTCCCACAAGTATCAAAAATGCCAGCGCCATCATCTTTAAAGTCGGATGAACATCTATAAAATCGCTTATGCTTTTTGAAGCTATCATCATGATAAGTACAGCTATCACAACGGCAAGTATCATAATCTCTATCTGATTTACCATACCAACGGCAGTAATAACCGAATCAAGAGAAAATATGATATCAAGCAGAGCTATCTGTATTAAAATGCCCATAAAACCTTTTGCAGCGTTAATGCTCTTTTTGTCTTTCTCTACCTGCGGGTCAATATTGTGATGAATCTCCAAAGTAGATTTTGCTATCAAAAACAGTCCGCCGAAAAACAGTATCAAATCGCGCCCCGAAAAACCGTGTTCAAGAAGCGTAAACAGCGGCGTTGTAAGTTTCATTATCCAAAATAGCGACAAAAGCAGCAATATTCTGGTACCCATAGCAAGAGAGAGACCTAAAATTCTTGCTTTTTGTCTTTTTTCTTTGGGCAGTCTGCCTACCAAAATCGCGATAAAAATTATATTGTCAATACCTAAAACTATCTCAAGTCCCGTTAGGGTTGCCAATGCAATCCATGCATGCGGATCGCTTATTAAACTCATAAACTCCATTCAATGCTCCTAAATTTAAAAACAAAAGTATATCAAAGTTTTTCAACACAGACAATTAAATATTATCATAAGTACGCGGCAGAGAAAAACTATGATGGGTAAAATGAATATTGCGGTTACGCGAATTACGCAGCAGAAAACAGTCCATACAAATAAAAGCGATTCAGTCATTGCGAGCTGACGCAGTAATCCAAACGCCGCCTCTTCCGTCATTGCGAGCGCGGCGAAGCAATCCAGATACACGAAGCGTTGTAAAAGAATATTGCGATTAAGAAACACATGAGATAATAGATTTGGAATTGATAATGTATATTTTTGAATATTTGATTTTTTCTGGATTGCTTCGTCAGTCGTTACATTCGCAATGACGGAGAGAGTTTTTTATTTTTCTGCTGCGCCAATTTTCACCAGCTTGCAATGACGGAAGAGGGAAGTCTGCATGACAAAAAATTGTTATTGCGAGCTGCTTACAGCATAACAACCCATATTAAAAAACAACACAATTTTATCATTACGAGTTTACGAAACAGAAAGTAATCCACACTTTTCCATAATGCGTGTCATCTTCGTCATTGCGAGGAGCTTGCGAACTGTAATCCAAATACCGCTCCCTCCGTCAGTGCGAGCGCGGCGAAGCAATCCATATTTCATAATAATAAAAAGAGTATCATCAGTAAAAGATAAAACCGCTTTTTATTTACATGTTAGGGTTATTTTTGTTATTTTCTGGATTGCTTCG
>JAISNU010000165.1 GCA_031276075.1 Campylobacteraceae bacterium | reverse complement strand
ACTGATAAAGAGCAAAATCCTTGGTGGGAGCTTACTCTTGATAAACCAAGATTTGTTGAATATATCATCTTGCACAATAGAAAAGATATGTGCAAAGAGAAAGCCCGTAAATTAACAGTAGAAGTTTTTTATAACGAAAAATATCATGTGATATATCAAGGAGACCTGCTCTTTGACACAGAACCAAACGGTCTGCCTCTGATACTCCCATACAAATACCATGAAAAAATAGAACGCATAAAAATAACATCACAGATAAATGAATATTTTCATCTTTCAAAAGTAAATGTACTGAGTGCAGAAAGAGTATTAAATGAAGCAGAAAAAGTGTTTATAAAAGAATTTAAACTCAATGAATCATGGTTTACAGGTGAAACATTTGACCCAAATTTTACTTTTCGCACAGACCCAGTGTATCTATTCGGTAATTTTAAAAATAGCGACATTATTTCACAAATTAACGCTATAGAAATAACAAATTTTATGAGATTCGGTAATGCTGTAATGGCATTATCAAATGCTTATAGTCTGGCTAAAAAATATGATATTAAAACTCTCATAATACATAATGATTTTGAATGGTTTAAAGATACAATTATTATAAACGGTATTCAAATTATCAAAAAAAGATTTATTGATACATCTAATAAACTAATATTGAAATCAAAATTTTTTTACAGAAAAACTTTAGCCTCTCTGTATGAAAAAGAATTTTTCTATTGCAATATGCTTCAAGAACTAAAATCAGGATTTAATTTTACGAGACATTATGAAAAACAAAATAATGCGGATTGTTTGTGGATACATTTTCGCTCAGGCGATGTTTTTAGAGGGAATGGCGCACATAAACTTTATGGGCAGCCTCCTTTAGCTTTTTATGAGAAAATTATTAATGAACGAAAATGGGACACTATAAATTTGGTTTCAGAAGATATGGGCAATCCATGTTTATCATTTTTGCAAAAACGCTTCATAGATACAGGACAAAATTTTGAGTTGTTTTCTTCTGATTTGAAGTCTGATATTGAACATTTATTGATGGCGCAAAATCTTGTAATTGCGCGCGGCAGCTTTATTCTGCCTATCATTTGCCTATCTGATAATATAAAAAATATTTATGGTTTTTGCGAAGGCGGATTAAAATCTTGGGGGTTATTGAATGATAAGATTGGTTTTAAAAAAGAGTTATCAATTAGCATGTATAAAGATGTTGATGGGCAGTATTCCGATATATTAAAGTCTTGGGATAACAGCGACCAGCAATGTCAAAAAATGCTTGAATATCCTGCGGATAAAATAGAAATAGATTATATCTATAACAGATAATTGTTTTGGAGCATAAAATGTCCGATTTTCACAAAAACTTTACCAAATCCCTCTGTGAACAAGAAAGCCTGACAGACATAGCTCCATTGGGCAAAGCAACTCAAAGCTCACTGTCCAAATGGTCAAAGATAGACGACGCTCAAAGAGCAGTCATGGATTTTGAGGGGGGTGGGGGGGTAAACTTTGCTTTCCACACCGATAAAGAGCAAAATCCATGGTGGGAACTTACTCTTGATAAACCAAGATTTGTTGAATATATCATCTTGCACAATAGAAAGGATATGTGCAAGGAGAGAGCCCGCAGACTAAAAATAGAAGTTTATAACAGCAAAGAATATATAAAAATATACGAGGGAGACCTGCTCTTTGACGCAGAACCAAACGGTATTCCCCTCATACTCCCATGCAAATACCATGAAAAAATAGAACGCATAAAAATAACATCACAGATAAATGAATATTTTCATCTTTCAAAAGTTAATGTACTGTCTATAGAAAAAAGAGAGAAAGAAAAACCAAAAATAAAAGTCGGCATCATAGGCACATCTAACTCTGTAATGAAAGACAGATATACTCTCGGACTGCAAAATAATCCCAACATAGTTATCCAAAAAAACGCTTCTATTGGAAGCAGCAGCGCCGCGCTTGTTCCTTATATTTTCTCAAAACATGATTTTAGCGACTGCGATGTTGTATTGCTTGATATTTTGGCAAATGAGCAGCGCGCTCTTTGGCTGTATGACTACGATATATCATTATCATCGCAGATATTTGATTATTTTTTGACGGTTTGCGCATCTTTTCATGTTTTGCCTGTTATCGTTCTCATGCCTGAACGCTTTGGATATAACTCTCCCCAAAATCCAAAGTTTCAGCAAATGAGAAAACACTATATAGAAGTTTGCAATAAGCGGAACATTCCATATTTTGACGGTCATGCCTGTATTGAAAACACTTATACAAAAGCGCATTTTCATAAACTGTTTCAAGACGATGTACACATGTTGCCGCCTTATGCGCAAGAAATGGGCGGTATATTGGCAAAGTCGATTATAGCGGCGCATAGTTCGCACAAGATTATCAATGAGGATTTGGATATTTATGACTTTAAATATATTGATGTGACGGATAGCAATACTGAAACTAAAAATATCATTGAACGCAAAACTTCCATAACGGCAAATAAATTTTTGAAACTGTCTGCAAATGAAACATGCGATGTTTATATAGGAGAAAATGAAGTAGTTGGGATAGCATTTAATATGGCTCAATCAAACGGCATATTGGAGTTCAAAGGAGAAAATTTAAACTATAAAACGCTTTCAAATGCGTACTTTGAGCCGAATCGCCCTTTATGGTTAGTAATGTGGCTGCTGTTAAAACCTATCAAAGCAAACGCTGAGGGCAAAGTAAGACTAAAATGTTTAGAACGGACAGATATTCCAAATGTTGAATTGCATGACCACGGTAAAATCAAGGAAGCATACGGCAACGAACCTGTAAGAATAGAAATAGAAGGCTTGATACTCCGTAGTCAAAACCCGCACAAAGCCATTGGCATAAGAGTTGGTATCAATTTGGACATGGAGAAATATTGAAAAAATGTTTATCATTTTCACCATTAGAACCAATAAAACTGCAAGCAATTGTTTTTATATTTTTTCATTGCAGGAAATAAAATAAATAATCCCCTCGTCTCATTGCAAAGAACGAAACAAACAAACCCCACCACTATATCATTGCAATTGCAAGCTTATGTGGTGGCAGTAATTCCCCCCCCCCCTATGTCATTGCGAGCATAGCGAAGCAATCTACAATTTATGATAATAAAAAATATTGTTAATAATAAACGAAATTGTTTTTTTGTCCGCTTGTTTAGGCTGTTTGTGTTTTTCTGGATTGTTTCGTCATACTGTGTATTCCTCGCAATGACACAACCTATCCGTCATTGCGAGGAGTGTAACGACAAAACAATCTAAAAGACTTGCAATTATCAAAAACATTTGCGCTGCCCTTACATTATTTTCGCACAGCAATTTTGTGGAGTAAATGCGTGTTATAACTCTCTTTGTCATTGCGACTGCAAGCTTACATGGTAGCGGTAATCTAAATGCCTCCGTCATTAGGAGACACGAGGTGTCGCGGCAATTTCTCTTTTCCGTCATTGCGAGCCGCTTGCGGTGAAG
>JAISNU010000161.1 GCA_031276075.1 Campylobacteraceae bacterium | reverse complement strand
AAAATGAAAACGGTACGAGGGGCGGCAAAACGCTTCAAAGCTGCTAAAAACCGCATCAAACGCGGAGCTGCTTTTAGAAGTCATATTTTAACCAAAAAACCCTCTAAGCGCATGCGCGGACTAAAAGAAGCAAAATATGTTGATAGTACAAATGAAAAATCTATCAAAATCATGCTTTGCCAAAGATAGTTTGTTATAGTTTTTGATTTTAAATCATTCAATCATTGCAATCCCCCTGTAAAACAGGGTAAGTTCCGAATAAACGGACACCAAAAGGTTAAGGAGAAAATAGATGGCAAGAGTAAAAACAGGCGTTGTAAGACGCAGAAGACATAAAAAGATTTTAAAACTCGCTCGCGGTTTTTTCAGCGGAAGAAGAAAACATTTTAGAAAAGCAAAAGAACAGTTAGAGAGAAGTTTAGTTTACGCATACCGCGATAGACGCGCCAAAAAGAGAGATTTTAGAAGACTCTGGATAACCAGAATAAATGCCGCTTGCAGACTGAACGATATCAGCTATTCAAGATTTATCAACGGTTTGAATAAGGCGCAAATAAATCTTGACAGAAAGATTTTAGCACATTTGGCAATGAATGACCCCGAAGCTTTCAGTGCAATAGCCGTTAGAGTTAAAGCTGCGTTAGAAAAATAATTTATTCTACTAATAAACCAAGAAAATTGGCTTATTAGTAGAATCCTCCATTACATAACTCCATATTTTGACATTTAATATCAAAATGCGTCTCATGTATTGAATATAATATTTCAGATTTAAATTAAATATATAAATTAATATTTATCCAATGAAATAAGTAATAGAATTTCATTACTAATGGATAAAAATTATCTTTTAGGAATAATTATATTTGGAGAAAAACTGTGAAAAAATTTATTACAACAACGGCAGGAAACAAAGTAGCTGACAATCAAAATTCATTGACGGCAGGCGCAAGAGGACCTCTTTTGGTGCAGGATTATCAGCTTCTTGAAAAACTTGCTCATCAAAACAGAGAAAGGATTCCGGAAAGAGTCGTTCATGCAAAAGGGAGCGGCGCATACGGGGAGCTTGTCATAACGCATGACATTTCAAAATACACAAAAGCAAAAGTTCTCCAAAAGGGAGAAAAAACCAGAGTTTTAGTAAGATTTTCGACCGTAGCGGGAGAAAGAGGCGCTGCGGATGCCGAAAGAGATGTGAGAGGTTTTGCCGTTAAGTTTTATACAAAAGAGGGAAATTGGGATTTGGTCGGCAACAATACGCCTGTTTTTTTCATCAGAGACGCTTATAAATTCCCCGATTTTATACATACCCAAAAAAGGCATCCGCACTCAAATCTAAGAAGCAATACCGCCGCATGGGACTTTTGGTCTTTGTCGCCTGAAAGTATCCATCAAGTAACCATTCTCATGTCAGACCGCGGAATCCCGAAAAGTTACAGGCATATGCATGGATTCGGTTCTCATACATACAGCCTTATAAATGCCGAAAACCAAAGATTTTGGGTCAAGTTTCATTTTAAAACTTTGCAGGGTATCCGGAATTTGACAAACAAAGAGGCAGAAAATGTTATCGCAAAAGATAGAGAGAGCAACCAAAGAGATCTTTTTGAGAGTATAGAGAAAAAAGATTTTCCAAGATGGAAGTTTCAGATTCAGATAATGAGCGAAGAAGAGGCGGAAAAAGCCGCATTTAATCCGTTTGATTTGACAAAAATATGGCCGCATAAAGAGTATCCGCTGATGGATGCAGGCGAGTTGGTTTTAAATGAAAATCCTAAAAATTATTTTAACGAGATAGAGCAGTCGTCATTCAGCCCGTCAAATGTAGTGCCGGGAATTAGCTTTTCGCCTGATAAAATGCTCCAAGCGCGCATATTTTCGTATGCGGACGCCCATAGATATAGAGTCGGGACATATTACGAGTCGCTTCCTGTAAATAAACCAATCGTTGATGTAAATACATACTATTTGGACGGAAGCATGAATTACGAAATGAAAGAGCCTGCGGACGCTTATTACGAGCCGAACAGTTTCGGCGGTTTTATGGAAGATAAAAGCGCGCTTGAACCGCCTCTTGATGTTAACGGATATGCCGACAGATATGATCATAGAGACGGCAATGACGATTTTTCGCAAGCAAAAGCATTATTTAATCTCATGAATGAAGAGCAAAAAGAGCAGTTGTTTAATAATATAGCAGAGTCCATGTACGGCGTACCGCAAGAAATAATAGACAGACAGATAGCCTTATTTGAAAAGGTGGATTTGCTTTACGCGAAGGGCGTCAAAAAAGCTCTTGGAATTTAAGATGCCTTTAAACGACGCGGATATAAAGCGATATGATGAATTGCTTGCTATAGCCGTTGATTTTGCAAGATACGGGCAAACGGTAGAGCTTGAAAATATGCTTAAAGCAAAATTGCCGATAAATCTTAAAGACCATAAAGGAAACAGCCTGCTGATGCTTGCCGCGTATAACGGCAATCCGGAAACAGTCAAAATGTTGATAGATATGGGAGCAGATGTAAATCTCAAAAATGACCGAGGGCAGACTCCGCTTGCAGGGGTCTGTTTCAAAGGCTATCTTGACATCGTGAAGCTTTTGGTAGAAAATGGCGCAAAAATTGACGAAGATAACGGTTTTGGCATGAAAGCCGTTATGTTTGCTTCCATGTTCGGCAACCGCGATATAGTGGAGTATTTGACAAAAAAGAAGAGCGGTTTAAAGCCGAAATTTTATCTGCTTTTGTCTAAAATTGTGTCATTTTTTAAAAGAAAATAGCCGCCGCATGGATATTTTTTATTCACTATAACTATTAAATTCTTATCAAAATGACTGTAAAATTCAACTTCATACAATTGATTAACAGATATGGGATAATATATCGGTTATTTTTTTAACAAATTATTCAGGATGTACAAAATGTTGAGATATGTTGTGATAGCTTTAATTACTGTCGTGTTTTGCGCATGTCAAAAAAGCAATATCGCGTCAGAGAGCCAGCCTGTTGAAGTCGGTATAATCCAGCTTAAAGAGCAGCCTATTGCCATAGAGCAGGAGTTTTCAGGCAGAGCCAAAGCGTCCGTAACGGCTGAGATTAGACCCGAGGTCAGCGGTATTGTTAAAAAAGTGGTATTTAAAGAGGGGCAGAAGGTCAAAAAAGGCGACATTTTATACGAGATAAATCTCGATACTTATAAAAGCGTATATGACGGCGCAAACGCTTCATTAAAAAGCGCTAAAGCCAATCTTGAAGCTTTGAAGCTTAAAAAAGCAAGATATGACGAACTGATAAAATTTGAAGGCATTTCAAAACAAGACCATGACGATATAACCGCCGCATATTTGCAAGCCGAAGCGCTTGTGGGCGAAAAAGAGGCGGCGTTAAATAAAGCGGCGATTGATTTGCAAAAGACAAAAATATCCGCGCCCATTTCCGGAATTATAGGTATTTCAAGCGTAACGGAAGGGGCTTTGGTAACATCTTTGCAAAGCGAACCGCTGACTACAATCCGTTTTATAGACAAAATGTATGTAGATTTGTCGCAGTCAAGCAATCAACTGCTTGCTTTGAGACAGCTTTTGAGCGAACGGCACATACAAAAAGGCAGCATGGAAGTAAAGTTAAAACTGCTTGACGGTTCATTTTATAAGCATAAGGGGATTTTGAAATTGCAAGAGATTGCGGTGGACGAGAGCACTTCAACCGTAACATTAAGAGCCGAGTTTCCAAATTCGGATAATATTTTGCTGCCCGGAATGTATGTAAGAGCCGTAATAGAAGAAGCCGTAAACACAAAAGCCTTTTTGGTGCCGCAAAGGGCGGTTTTGAGAGATTCGCGCGCAAATCCGATAATAACAGTCGTAACGGAAGATAACGGTACGCTTACGAAAATCATAGATACAAAAAAGGCTGTCGGCGATAAATGGCTTGTTACGGACGGCGTGGAAGAGAAGGATAAGATTGTCATCGAAGGGCTTAACAGGATTAACAGCCGAAGCAAAGTAACTTTTGTAAATGTTACAGATAAATATATCAGCGAGTAGTATATGTTAGCGCGATTTTTTGTAAACAGACCGATTTTTGCATGGGTTATATCATTAGTTATTATGATAATAGGCGCAATTTCCGTCTATACGCTGTCAGTTGAACAATATCCGGACATCGCGCCGCCGCGCATAAATATCAGCTCTACTTACAACGGAGCATCTGCCGAAGCGGTTGAAAACAGTGTAACGCAAGTTATAGAGCAGCAGTTAGTGGGACTTGACGGGCTTTTATATTTTTCTTCGTCAAGCAGCAGTTCAGGCTCTTCAAGGATATCTGTCTCTTTTGAGCAGGGCGTAAATCCGGATATAGCGCAGGTTCAGGTGCAAAACAAAGTCAGCCAAGTGCTTTCACGACTGCCCGAAGAGGTGAGAAGACAAGGCGTTACCGTTGTAAAGGCGCAGACGGACTTTTTGATGATGGCAAGCATTTATGATTCGCTAAACCGCGTTGAGGGTATAGATGTCGCGGATTATCTTGTGAGCAATCTGCAAGACGCCGTATCAAGACTGGACGGAGTCGGCGGAGTACAGGTATTCGGCGGACAATACGCCATGAGAATATGGCTTGACCCTTTAAAATTGGAAGCTTACGGTTTGATGCCCTCAGATATTGAAGCGGCTGTAAATTTACAAAATGCGCAGGTGTCCGCAGGGAAAATCGGCGAACGCCCGTTTGAAAGCGATCAGGAGTTAAATACGGTCGTTGTCGCAAGGTCAAAGCTCCGCACAGCAGAAGAGTTTAAAAATGTCATCATCAAAAACAATAAAGACGGTTCCGTTATATATCTGAAAGATGTCGCGAGAGTGGAGCTTGGAAGTCAAAACTACGGAACGATTACAAAACTGAACGGTTATCCGTCTTCCGGTATAGCCATACAGTTAGCCTCGGGAGCGAATGCCGTGCAAACCGCTAACAATGTGAAAAAATTGTTAGAGCAGTACGAACCAAATCTGCCCGAAGGTTTCAAGATAGCATATCCCAGAGATACGACGCTTTTTATAGAATCCTCTATAAAAGAGGTTGTCAAAACGCTTTTTGAGGCTATTTTGTTAGTCGTGCTTGTCATGTATCTCTTTTTGAAAAGCTGGCGCGCTACGATTATCCCCGCTATCGCCGTTCCTGTGGTGCTTCTTGGAACATTTGCGGTATTAAGTGTATTTGGATATACGATAAATACGCTTACTATGTTTGCCATGGTGTTATCTATCGGTTTGTTAGTTGACGACGCTATTGTGGTCGTAGAAAATGTAGAGAGAAACATGCGCGAAAAAAAGCTCTCTGCAAAAGAGGCTACAATAGTCTCTATGAACGAGATAACAAGCGCGCTTATAGGCATCGCCACCGTTTTGTCGGTTGTATTTTTGCCGATGTCGTTTTTCGGCGGTTCAACGGGAGTTATATACAAACAGTTTTCTATAACGATAGTTTCTTCAATGCTTCTTTCGGTCGTTGTCGCGCTAACGCTAACACCCGCACTTTGCGCCGCGATACTTAAACCTCATAGTGAAAACACCAAAAAGAGAGGTTTTATGGCGTGGTTTCATGAAAAATTTGACAAATCTACGCAAAAGTATAAAAACGGCGTTTCGGGCGTTTTGAATAATCCTGTTCGCTGGATATGCGGATATATGGTGATAATAGCGGTTTTATCGCTCATTTTTATCAAACTTCCTACAAGCTTTTTGCCAAAAGAAGACCAAGCGGGCATCATGGTGCAATTTACGCTGCCAACGGGCGCGTCAATAACAAGAACTGCCGAAGTAGGCGATATAGTGAAGGATTATTTTCTAAATCAGGAAGCTAACAATACAAACGCCATATTTACGATGGCAGGTTTTAGATTTGGCGGAAGCGGACAAAACGGCGGCATGGCGTTTATATCCTTAAAAGGCTGGGACGAACGAAAGGGAGATTATAACAGAGCCGATATCATAGCTGAAAGAGCGTCAAAAACATTTGCCAACAGCAATTCGGAATATTTCATAAGAGACGCGAAAGTCATCGCCATGAATCCGCCCGTTATTCAAGGACTCGGACAAACGGACGGCTTTGAGATGCAGATACAGGCGGACGCATCGTTAAGCCGTGAAGAATTAATGGTCGTAAGAGACGCTATCATAAAAGAGGCTGAAACAAACGACAAAATATCTTCAATAAGAGCGGACAATGCGGAAGAAAATCCGCAGTTAAGAGTAGTATATGATGCGGAAAAAGCGTTCGCGTTAGGACTTGCGCTAAGCGATATAGACAAAACTTTAAGCGCAGCATGGTCGGGAGTTTATATAAACGACTTTATAGACAAAGCAAGAGTTAAAAGAGTTTACATGCAAGGAGACGCGCAATTTCGCTCAAAACCTGAAGATTTGTATTATTGGCATGTGAAAAATAAAGACGGCAAAATGACGCCGTTTTCGGCATTTGCCGAAACAAAATGGGAGTTTGGTTCAGACTCTCTTACAAGATACAATGGACTTGCTTCGTATGAGTTGCAAGGCGCGGCAGCGCTTGGCGTAAGTTCGGGCGAAGCGATGGACGAAATGGATAAAATCGCCCTTAAAAATGCAAAAGGAACGGTACATTCATGGAGCGGTTTATCTTTTCAGGAGCGTTTGGCGGGCGGACAGTCTTTTCAGCTTTACGCCATATCGGTTTTAATAGTGTTTTTATGTCTTGCCGCTCTTTACGAAAGCTGGTCTATACCATTTTCTGTTTTGATGGTAATCCCGCTTGGCATTATAGGCACGGTAAGCGCGGCGTATTTGCGGGGGCTTGACAATGATGTCTATTTTCAAGTCGCGCTTTTGACAACTATAGGATTGGCTTCTAAAAATGCGATTTTGATAGTGGAATTTGTGGAAAGCGCCTACAAAAAAGGTAAACCGCTTTTCGCCGCCGCCGTTGAAGGGGCGAGTTTGAGATTAAGACCGATACTCATGACTTCATTGGCGTTTGTAGCTGGAGTTTTACCGCTTGCCATGTCCACAGGAGCGGGAGCTAACAGCAGAACATCAATAGGAACGGGCATAATAGGAGGCACTTTAAGCGCGACTGCTTTGGCGATATTTTTTGTACCGCTGTTTTATATCATCGTCAAAAAACTTGGCTCTTTGTCCAATATTTCAGCAAAAACACCAAAATAATATAAAAATATTAACAGACTTATTTAAAAAATTAAGAAGCAATATCGCGGGATAAATTTAATTTATGATATGCTTGCAGAATTGTTTTTACTTTTTAAAAGAGGTGTTACAATGGCTTTCGTAAATGAAGTGATATCCAAAGAGGATTATATAAAATATGATTTGGAGACAATGAATAAGAGATTGTCTTATGGTTGCCCTGCACGCGATTGGACTATAGACAGAGAGAGAAACATCTGGTTTAGATTATATCTTGAACGCTTGGACAGAGACGATAACGGCGCTGAATTATCTACGATTTGGGATTTTTACTGGAAAGGCAGTCTGATATCTGTGGAGACTATAACTCTTGATAGAACACTTTCTGACGATGGATATAACTATGGTTACTTAAAAATACTTGCTATAACTACTACAGAAAAAAATTATGTAGTACATAGAGAGATAGATAAAAAAAAGAATAAAATTTTAATTAACTTTCCAAAAGAGTTGTTATCTCATAAGCAAGAAATCTTGAAAGACTTAAAAGAAGCATTTGAAGCCTCTTATATAGGTCTTGGTATTTATGTTAAGGACAATAGTAGAATAAAAATCTGCAAAGTAGATTTAGAATACGAAGGAGAGTTAATATGATGATGAAAGAACAGAAAAACGACGGAATGATTAGTAAAACTAAGATAGTTTTAATAGTTTCAATAATTTCAACTGTACTTTTTGTCATTTGTATGATTTTGCTGGTAAATCTTATTATAATTTTGCACTTCAGCGGCTATTCAAAAGACTGGATAATACAAGCAGTGTTATTCCTTTTATTTATACCCTTTTTACCTTTTTATATTTTGCATATTCTCTTTTCTACGATTTTTATCTATCTCAAATACAAAAAAATTATTTATGTCAATGTAGTATCTATCATACTGCTTGGTGCTTTTTATATATTATATACAACGGGTTTTTGCTTTAAAGAGATGAGATATTTTAGCAAAGCCGAACTTACAGATATAGTAACTGATATGTATGCAAATTATAACTGTTTTGAAGAGTACAAATCAAAACACAGTAATGTTACATATACTTCAAAGCTGCAGGAGATTGCGAATAAGGAGTGTTCCATAAGCTTTGAAAGCATAAAACGAGAAGCCCCTCAATGCTTTACGAATAAAAGACCAAATAAATGCAAAGGCACGATAACATATTTTGATAAAGAAATGAATTCTCTCGTAAAAAAAGAGGTTTATATTTATGAAATAAGCGGTAGAGGTGATCGCGGCGGTTTCATCAGTTATGAATATCTAAGATATTTTATTAGCAGCGGATTGGACATGAGAGACAATAGGGATAATTCTTTGCTAATCGGATGCTGCGGTACGGTAAAATCTGTTGGCAGGTGGGATTGGTAGTTATTTAATAAAATTAAGAAGTAAGCTGTGGTTGAAACTGAAAAAGGAAAAATCTTAAAACAATAGACAGCGTTCATGTCTTGGAGTAACGATATTTTTTGTACCGCTGTTTTATATCGTTGTCAAAAAACTTGGCTCTTTGTCCGATATTTCAGCAAAAACGCACATATAAAGCCGCATATTATCTTTTTTAAACTCTTTTTTTGTTATGATATATAAAATTTTATCCAAAAAGGGTTCTAATATGCTGCATAAATTAGTATCTGTATTTTTGTTTTTGTTTGTTTTTCACTCTTTCGCACAGGCAAATGATATAGTGGTTTTGGAGACAAACAGCGGAAATATCACGCTGAAACTCTATCCAAAAGTCGCTCCGAAAGCTTGTGAAAACTTCGTCTCTTTGGTTAAAAACGGATATTATGAAGGCGTTACTTTCCACCGCGTCATAAAAGGCTTTATGATACAGGGCGGCGACCCGACAGGTACAGGCGCCGGCGGAACGAGTATTTGGAATAAGCCTTTTGAAGACGAGTTTTCGCCATATGTGCTGTTTGAGAAAAAAGGGCTTTTGGCTATGGCAAATGCGGGCAAAAATACAAACGGCAGCCAATTTTTTATAACAACTGTTTTGACGCCGTGGCTGAACGGACATCATACGATTTTCGGCGAAGTGATTGAGGGCATGGATGTAGTTGCAAAGATAGAAAACAGTGCAGTTGATGCAAACGCCAAACCGATACAGCCTCAGACAATCATAAAAGCGTATTTAAAATAAACATAAGGAGCAGACATGAAAAAAGTCGAAGCAATTATCAAGCCATTCAAGCTTGACGATGTCAAAGACGCGTTAAGCGAGCTTGAAATATCTGGCATGACGGTCAGCGAAGTTAAAGGTTACGGCAGACAGCAGGGGCATTCCGAACTCTACAGAGGCGCGGAATACATTGTGGATTTTCTGCCTAAAATAAAGATAGAAGTTATCATCAAAGACGATGAAGTAAAAGCCGTAACGGAGGCAATATCAAAAGCCGCAAGAACAGGCAAGATAGGAGACGGCAAAATATTTGTAAGCCCCGTTGAAGAGGTCATACGCATCAGAACCGAAGAGAGCGGAGAAGAGGCTATTTAGAGTGCAATTTACCCTGAACTCGCCGCTTGACATGCATTTGCATTTGCGCGACGGCGATATGCTGAAAAATATTGCAAAATTCAGCGCGCAAGAGTTTGCAGGCGCGCTTATCATGCCAAATCTCGTACCGCCTGTAACTAATATAAATTCGCTTTTATCATATAAAGAACGCATTTTGGAAGCCGTGCAAAATGAAAAATTTACGCCTTACATGAGCCTATTTTTCAAAAGCGGTTATACGGCGGATTTTTTACAAAAGGCAAGAGCGCACATCACAGCCGTCAAACTTTATCCAAGCGGCGTTACTACCAATTCCGAAGGCGGCGTGGAACAGATTGATATAAAAAAACTTTCGCCCATATTTGAAGCAATGAGCGAACTTCATATACCGCTATGCGTACATGGCGAAACAAACGGCTTTGTTATGGATAGAGAAAGAGAGTTTTGCGCAGTTTACGAACAGCTTGCCGCAGCGTTTCCAAAACTGACTATTATCATGGAGCATATCACAACTCGTTCAAGCGCTGAAATTTTAAAAAGATATGAAAATCTTTATGCGACAATAACTCTGCATCATCTTTTAATAACGCTTGATGATGTGGCGGGCGGACTTTTAAATCCGCATCTGTTTTGCAAACCGATAGCAAAGAGGCATGAGGATAGAGAGGCTTTGCTGGAACTTGCGTTGAACGCTGACAAAAAAGTGATGTTTGGCAGTGATTCGGCTCCGCATCCTATCGCTAAAAAAGAGTGCTGCGGCTGTGCTGCGGGCATTTTCAGCGCACCTGTCGCTCTAAGCGCATTAGCCGAACTTTTTGACAAACATAACAAACTAACAAACTTTCAAGCGTTTGTTAGTAATAATGCGAGGAATATTTACAAACTAACGCCGATTGAAAAAAATATAATTTTGGAAAAAAAAGAGTGGATTGTTCCTGAAAAATTTCATGATGTTGTTCCGATGTTTGCAGGTCAAAGCTTGAAATGGAGAGTAAAAATATAAAATTCGGCTCTGTTCACAAAAAATACAGGATAAGCCGATTTGCACATTCAAAAGCTATTATTTTTGAGACGGTATTTAGTATGGAAGAAAATTAAATGAAAATCCACACTGTTTTTGCTGGTGAATTTGATGAAATAATCCTTCGAATGGTTTAAGAAAGATGCAGCTATAAAATTATGACGGTTACGCCGCAGGAGCAACAAAAATACATATTCTGGATATACAAAAGTTATAAAAATACGCGCCTTATGAACCATATTTTAAAAATTCTTGGAGTGAAACAGGACTGAGACTGTTTTTGCAAAGCAAAGCTAAATAAAATGAGTTATATCGGCATTACAGTTTTTTCGCACTCATGCTTGTTCTGTCAGCGGCAGCAATAATTTATGTATCAAACAGATTGGCGCTATTGCAGGACAAAAAAAGTATACATGTACGGATTTATCGCTTTGTTTATTGTTACTTTTCTTTGCAGAGCCATGTTTTGGGATAGCAGGTTCACTGTTTCTTTCTTTTTTGTTTTCAATTGTATTTATTGATATATGCAGCTTGATTTTCAAATTTTCGCCCAAAAAACGAGGAATTCTTTCTGTCGGCTTGCAATTTACAGCATATGGAACGCTTACGAACCAAAAGTAAAAGAGGTTGCAATTCCAATAAAAGGATTGCCACATATAAGCCGTTCATCTTGGCGATGTGTATTTGGGAAATTGGCGCGGTGAAAAGGATGCGGATAAGATTGTCCGCAAAATAAAAGAGTTAAATCCCGATGTGATTTTCAATATGGGAGACATGTTTGAGAGCAAAACGCATTTTGGCAAAGAAAAAGGTGCGCTGTACCCTTTTCGAAAGTTGAATATTCCGCACTATTTTGTTTACGGCAACCATGATAATTATGTAAGAATGGACGAAGTAAATGCTCAGATGAAAAATGCAAATGCTGTTGTTTTTTTGAACGAAGTTGTTTATTTTGGAGAATTATAGATTGTCGGCAGTATGGCAACAATTCGTTTGATAGGCATGCGCCGACAGGTTCAGAAACGATAGAAGGCGTACTGAACAGGCTGGAGATAAATAAAACCTCTCCAACAATTATCCTGCATCATCGTCCGTAAAATATATGCAAGAACGAGGAGCTAATTTATTGCTTAGGGATACACTCATGGAGGACAGATATTTCCTTATGAAACAATAAATAGCCATGTATCCGAAGGTACAGGCACAATCTTTGCGCCGATTCGTTTGGGAACAAGTAGTGAACTAACATTGATAAATTAATCCCGTCCGACTGAAAAGCCGATAAAAAATGCGTCTGTTTCGCATAAAAATCATTTTAATTTTTGGCGCAAATTTTATACAGGAAAATTTTACAGCATGGTTTTTGCCGATTTTGGACGGATTGTTTGAAATGGGATTTACGGCTTGCCTGTATCAATCGGAAAATTTAACTCATTGAGCTAAAAACTGAACTTGAGCTGTTAGTTTTTTTAATATGTATCTATGTAATGAAGCGGCAAAATATATCTTTATAGGAAATTGTTTGCAGTTTGTACAGGCATCGGCGCAGTAGAAACGGTTATTACGGGCATAATTATATATCAAAGCTGACAAATTTACTTCGCATAGTATTTATTTTCATATTAATTGCGAGTATTATTTACTTAAAAATATCTCATGAATGATTTGCAAAACGCGCAATCTTTACTTGCCGCCGTTTAGCGGTAAAGAGCGCCGCTTCTTACATGTAAAACGCGGAATTTTAGCAATAAGCCGCCCCAAATCGGGACAGCTTATTAAAATCTAAAATTATATCCTGCGTAAGCGTTAGCGTTCCAGACAATCTCTTCAAATAAACTCCCGCCCGCCTTAACGCCGAACTCTATTTCGTTGTGTATGCCGATGTTGATTATCCCGCCGATTTTAACGCCCAAAGCAAGAGCAGACTCTTCATCATTGTCGCCGTTAGACCATTTAGTATCGCCTTTTGCCAAGCCGACAACGCCGCCCGTTATAATTCCAAAACCGTCATTTATATAGCGGACATTTTCTATGCCTAATAATAGTTTTTGCAAGGTAGTCGTAGTCGCATGAGTGGCATTATTATCGTCCATGTCGGTATTGCGGTTATAGTTAAGGTATATTCTGTTATTCCCGTATAGTGTATATCCTACTTTTATACCATAATTAACGGTATTGTAGCTTACCGACTTGTAGTCAAATCCGTAATCGCCCCATACTCTTTCATATCCCGTCTCAACGCCCACAAACCATCTGTCTATCTCGTTTATGCCTGCGTCTTGCAAAGATGAATAGCCAATTAGCTCATTGGGGTGCCATTTTGCTTCCTGCGCAAATATCGTACCAATAAATAACATGAAAATTAAAACTTTTTTCACTTTCTTTCTCCTTAGATTTTTGTAATTGTAGTTTAAATTACTTGAATTTTTTCTCAAATTTGAGGGGCATGTCTTTTATTATCTTTAAATATGACAATAATACCGCGCTTTTTATCTTTATCTTTGATTTTTACTGTTTTTCCAAGACTTCATGCTAAAAATGTATTTCTACAGGGATTTATATTTTCTGTCTATTCTATTAATTATTTTTTATATTTACTTACTAAAATATCCCCTGTTATGTACGATACTTGCATATGCTTTTAGTTTAATATTTTCGCTCAATTTGGTTTGATACTGTTTTTATATTTTGCCCTGCTTTTTGTTAAACTAACTTGCTTCGCTAAAAGCATATTTGCCGATTTATAATCAACACGCGGGCGTTTATAAATATTTAAAGCCGTAACTCAATACTCCGAAGCCTTGTTATTTTATATCCCCAAAACAGCTGATTTTCTTAATAGCGCGCAGCTATTTGTAACTATAAATGCTAAAACCCGCCGCGCTCTTTCATTTTCGCTTCTATCCTGCTTCCAATGACTGAGAGCGTAAATGTGATGATAAGATAAATTCCCGCTATCGTTATCCACGCTTCAAATGCATTAAATGTTTGCGAAGCTATCTCACGACCGACTCTTGTCAAATCCGTAATTGCGATAACAGAAACCAAAGAGGAGTCTTTTACCAAAGATATGACTTCATTTATCAAGGTCGGCAGCGCGCGGCGCAAAGCTTGAGGCACGATAATAGACGCTATGGTTTGAAAAGCGTTCATGCCTAAAGATTTTGCCGCTTCATGCTGTCCTTTATCTATGGATTGTATCGCGCCTCTTAAAACTTCGGCTATATATGCGCCGTAAAATATACCAAGACTAAGAGCGCCGGCATAAAAACCGTCTATCTTTAAAATGGAAGCGATAATAAAGTAAAACAAGGACATCTGCACCAAAAGCGGCGTACCTCTTATAACCGTTACATATACGATGGCTATATCTTTTAAAAATTGATACCTTGAGAGTCTTATCAACGCTGTAACCGAGCCTATGACAAAAGCTATCAAAAGAGCAAGCAAGGATACTTTAACGGTTACTATCAAGCCGTTTACGATAGGACCTTTTTTTAAGACTGTTTTTGAAGCGACCGTTTCATCTTCAAATATATACTCTCCGTCTTCGCTCACACTTTCAAATCCTTTGATAGAAAATGAGAACGGTTTTTCATTTTGAAGTTCGTCATCAGGCGCGATAGTTAAAACGCCGTCTTTTATAATTATATTGCCGCCGTAAGGAGCTTTTATTTCCTCTTTTTCATTATAAGCAAAGTAGTGCGGGATGCTGTTCCATTGCCAAATGTAATTTATCTTGACGGTAGTGGCATAATAAAGAGCCGTGCCGAGAATCACAAATATGAGGACGGCTATTATATGCCCAATAATTTTATTTTCAAAAAACGGCGTATGATGTTTTGTCATTACATTACCTGCAAAAGCCACTTGTTATTGATAAACCACTTCTCGTAAAGCTTGTCGTAAGTGCCGTCGTGTTTTATCTGATTTAAAAA
>JAISNU010000157.1 GCA_031276075.1 Campylobacteraceae bacterium | reverse complement strand
CTATCACTCCCTCGCTATTGATAGTAACGGCGTTATTTACGCGGCGGGAGAGAATAAAGAGTGGCAGCTTGGTTTGGGCGATACGAACGAGCGCGCTGAATTTACGCCTGTTCCTTTGCTCGATCTTTAAGGGCGATCGGCGTAATATCCGCGCTTAATCTATCCGCAAGGGTCGCTTAATGTCGTCAAATCAAGCAAAGACTGCGTTTTCATTGATACTTTACGGTTTTAGCCGTTTTGCTTACTGCCACCGATTGTGCGGCGGCTTCCAAAGGCAAAAGCGAATATCGGATCGTCGCGATCACGGCGGGCGGCACATACTCGTTAGCGTTAGGACGGTGGCAGCAAAGTTTACACTACGGGCATTAACCAATCGTGGCGAGCTTGGTTTGAATGATAGCGGACTTGAAAGCAATCGCAATGTATTTACCGAAACTATGGATTTGAGCTATTAGGATTGCCGTTTGTTCGGCAATCCGCTTTTTTATTATTGTGAGCTGCTACATGAACGCAGAAATTCATCTTTCCGTCACTTCCGTGACCGAATGACAAGCTTGCGAAGTAAGCGTATATTGTGAGGGAAGGCGGGAATCCAAACTAATAACAAGGTAAAATTTTGTCATTGCGGCTGTGAGTTTGTGAAGCAGGAAGCAATTCAAAAACACTCTTTTTTTGTCATTCCAAGACCTTTTTTCATCATTGGCGAGAAGTAAAGCGATGAAACATCTAAATGCCTGCTATCTGTTATTGCAAAGGCGCAAAGCGTAATGAAACAATATTTCGTCATTGCGAGGAGTACAAAGCGAAGCGCGGCACAATGAAGCAATCCGTGATAAATCATGCAAGCTTTTTTCTCTGTCATTGCGAGGAGTACAAAGCGAAGCGCGGCACAATGAAGCAATCCAGAAAATAGCATAAAAACAATCCATAATCATGAATAAAAGCAGTTATTCATTTTTTTAAATGATACTATTTCATTATTGTAAAATATGGATTGCCGCGGCATTTCGTGCCTCGCAATGACGGAAGGAGTATTTTTTGGTTGCGTGGAGTTTTCTTAGATTGTTTCGTTATTTCAATCCTCGCAAGACTGAATTGCGACGGCGTCCCATGTCTTGCAATGACGGAAGGAAGGTTTTATCTTATGTTCTCTCATTTTTCACAGGAATGATGAAACAGTGTTGGTTGTTTTATTTTCTTGGTAATTCAGGGTTTATTCTTAAAATGAAATGATGAACAGTATGGATTGCTTCGTCATACTGCGTATTCCTCGCAATGACGGATAGTGGGGGGGGATTGCTGTGTCGTTTTCAAGGAAACATTTCGGAAATATACTTCATTTATTTCCAAGTATTCGCAATGACGAATGATGGTTACTGCTATTTTGCAAGCTCGCAATTCACAAAAGGGAGACATGGTGAGGATAGGCAGTTTCTCATATAAATAATATTTTCCGTCATTGCGAGCTGACGAAAATAGCGCGGCAATCTATAATTTAATGACAATAAGTGTTATTATAAAAAATAGATAATTGTTTTTTATATTATTATTCTGGATTGCTTCGTCTCTGTGTTCCTCGCAACGACGGAGTTATTGTTTTATTTACAGAGAATTTTTATGTGATGACGGAAGGGAGACATTTTTTGGCTGTGGATTGCCGTACTCCTTACAATGATAGAGGCGGTTATCCCGTACTTTTGAATGCAAAATTATATGAAATTAATCAAAATATTGGATTGCTTCGCCGCAAATGGTTCGCAATGATGGAAGGGTTACTACTTTGAGACTTAAAAATAAAGACAAGCATAAAAGACTTTATTTGCAATGACATGAAGAGGCAATGGATAAACATCCCAGCTTTGCAAATGATGAAAAAAAGGTTGTCATTTTCATGCTAAATTCTACATAATTTCTATTTTTGCCTTCCACAGCCACTTTATAAATCTTATAAATTCCAAAACCGCCGCCAAACCGTTGTTTTAAAATTTTCTTGCATCTTGATTTTTATGGCTTCCCTCTCATGAAGGTTATAAAAACTATGAAAATTGATACTCTAAATTTTTTCATGATGATTTGTATGAGCATGACAAAACTACTTAAATTTAAAAATTTTACTGCTGATAATTTTAATATATATCAAGTCCATATTTTTGACTTTTTTTTGTGATAATTTTTGCCATTATTTGCATAGATGAAATAGAGCCATTTTGATAAAAAACCAAAAAAATACTTTAAGAATTTAAAAATAAACTCACATATTTAATTTATTTTTGAATTTAATTTTATTGAAAAACTGCGCACTTTTCTTATTTTTTTGATGTTTCATTGTGAATTTCAGGCTGCGGCAATGCTGCTTAAAGGCTTCTTTTATCTTTTTTTGATTTATTATATACCATTATTGTGATATATTTGTATTTTTGTTCTGAACTTTCTTAATCTTTTCAAGTGTTTTTTATTTTGTTTTTGCGAGCTTTTTAAGCTTAAAAACATAAAAAAAATTGATTGATTTTTGTCCCGTTTTTTATTAATGCAATATAAATTTTACTATTTTGTTTATAATGTGCTCCAATTAAAATAATTTTTAATACTATATATGATATTATTTGTTAATTTTTATAAAGGCATAAGAATATGAAAGATGTAAGAATAAGAGCTTTGATGCGCAAATTGAAAGTTACACATGCTGAACTTGCCAAAGAACTCGGCATTGTCAAGGGTACTGTGGATAGTTACAGGACAAGCATGCCTAAAAAACTTGACCTTATGATAGATGGTCTTAGATATAGAAAACTGGTGCGTTTTTTATTTGAGGAAGAGTTAAAAACACATACAAAAACCAATAAATTAAAGTAATTTTCACTCAAAATCATAAAAATATATTAAGCAAAATCAGCGGCTATAGCGCATATAGTTTTAAAAATGATTAAAGATTTGTCTTTTAGCTTTTTGTGGAGTTGTTTTGAAGTATTAGAAGCAGCAGAGTTATAATCCTTTTTTTACGCTTTTTGCTTGGAAGTTTTGTTTTTTTAGAGTTTTTCAGTCTTTTTAATGCCTCAAATGCTTGGAATTAAAAGAGAAACTTTATAAAAGCGTTTTTTTAAGAGTATAGAGTTTTGCCGAAACAGGATTCGAACCTATATAGCGAGATCCAGAGTCTCGCGTCCTACCATTAGACGATTCGGCAAATTAAAAATGTAATTATAATAAAACTTTCTTATGAGAGGCTTTTATCGGCGTGTAAATAACAGAACGGTTAAAGCCGCATTTTTATGCATACGCTCATTTTTTATCGTCTGTAAAAATGGCAAATTTGCAAAGTAAGCAAATAAAGAGTTTTCATGCAAAATGATATATAAGATGCAGAAATGATAGAAAAAAGCGCAAGAATAATAACTGTTCCGTCATCGCAAAGAGCTTGCGACGCAGCAGTCTGGAAAAACATATTGCAAGTACAGTGAAGTGATTTTCCCTCTGTCATTGCGAGAAGTGTAGCGACGAAGTAATCCAAAACGCGAAGCATTATAAAATATCTAAATATTGCAATTAAAAAATACACTAAATAATTTAAATTTGGGGTTGATAACTTATGTTTTGGATATGGACTTTTTATATTATTTATTTCTGGATTGCCGCGCTGTTTTCAATGGCTCGCAATGACGGGATTGGTTATTATTATTTTTGTTTGTGCGGATTGCTTTATTGCAAGTTTATCGCAATGACAGATTTATATGACAATGATATCAATTCAGTCATTTCAGTCATTGCGAGAAGCCTGCGACGGAGCAATCCAGAAAAACGAAACATTCAATATTTTATATTTTTAATCTAAAATCGCGAGTTTATGAAAAAGCCAAAATATCTAACCTTTTTGGTAACTCCTCTGGATTGCTTCCTGCTTCGCAAGCTCGCAATGACGGAGGCGGTTGCCCTGTACTTTTGAATGCAAAATTATACGAAGTTAATCAAAATATTGGATTGCGTCGCTTCGCTCGCAATGACGGGATTGGTTATTATTATTTTTGTTTGTGCGGATTGATTCGTTGCTAATGCTCCTCGAAATGTATGGAAAAGCGGAAGTTACAGAATGGAAAATATGCCATGCTTAGCTCGTAACGACAGAAAAATACCGTGCGGTTTAATGCAGTCCGTTAATGCCTTCAAGTATCTTCTGTACTGCGTCAAAAGGGTTTTTTGCCTGATATATTGGACGACCGACTACTATAAAATCGCATTTATTCTCATGAGCAATTTGTATATTTGCTACTCGTTTTTGGTCGTCTTTTTGCTCGTCTCCAAATGGTCTTATACCCGGCGTAAGTGTGATAAAATCGCTTTTCGTATAACTTTTTATCATTAAGCTTTCATGTACGGAGCAGACAACGCCGTCAAGCCTGCTTTCAAAACTGTCTTTTGCAAATTGAAGCGTTTTTTTCGCTATATTTTCGTTGTACACGGATTTAAATTCGTCGTCGTCAAAGCTCGTAAGCGCAGTTACGGAGAGAACAATCGGAGGATTTTTAAGCGGTTTTAATCTTTCCATGACTGCTTTCATAGCTATCTTGCCGCTGCTTGCATGCACATTGAACATTTCAACATTTAGCTTGGCTATAGACTCTGCCGCATCAGCCATAGTATTTGGTATATCGTAAAGTTTCAAATCAAGAAAAATCTTAAATTTATCATTGATATTTTTCAATTCGCTTACGATATTTTTGCCGTCTCTTATAAATGAGCGGAGACCTACTTTAAGCCATACATCGCACTCTTTTAGAGATTTTGCCAAAGATATATTATCTTTTTCATGCGGCAAATCCAAAGCTACGCAAAGTTTCATGATATATTCTTTTTAATGGGTATCATTTTTGTCTTTATATCTTTGTCTATAAAACAAAGTTTCATGATATGTTCTTTTTGATGGAGTCAAGCACACCGTTTACAAACTTTGAACTCGTGTCGTTTCCAAACTCTTTAGCTAACTCTATTGCCTCGTTTATTATAACGGCGCTGTCAAGCTGCGTATATAAAAGCTCGTATGCGCCAAGTCTCAAAAGCGCCCGTTCAATCTTGCCGACTTTTTCCAACTCCCACTCTTTGAGATATTGGTTGATGACTTTATCTATCTCGTCAATATTTTCCAATATCCCATGATAAAGCTCCAAAGCAAATTTTTTTTGCTGATTTCTTATCTTTTTTTCTTCAAAAATTTCGTCTTTATATTTGGATATCGCTTCATTGCCGACATCTTGCGCGTACAATAATCCTATTATGGTTTCTCTGACTTGATGACGAGTAGACACATTATGCCTTGAAATAGCCGTATAAACTTATAAGCTCAATAAGCCCTGTCATACTCTCAAAACCTTTGTTGCCTGCTTTACTTCCCGCTCTTTCTATCGCCTGTTCAATCGTATCCGTTGTCAGAATTCCAAAAGTTACGGGTTTTTGATATTTAAGCGTCGTGTTTGCAATACCCTTCGTAGCCTCAGCAGATACAAAATCAAAATGCGGCGTAGAACCTCTTATGATAGCGCCCACGCAGCAAATACCGTCATATTTATTGCTTGCAAGCGCTTTATCAAGCGCAAACGGTATCTCAAAAGCGCCCGGCACCAAAATCAAATCAAGATTTTTATCATCTCCGCCGTGTCTTAAAAAAGCATCTCTCGCTCCCTCAACCAATCTATCGGTAATGATGTGGTTAAACCTTGCGTTTATGATAGCTATCTTTTCGCTTCCCTTTAAAGAAAGTTTTCCTTCCAATATGTTCATTTTCTCTCCTTTATTTGGCATTAAATAGCTCAATTATAACAAATTTAAAACCTCTTATCTTTAAAAAACTGCTTTTTTGCGCAGAAATTAAGCTGATATTTTTAAAAATTAAGAGCATTTTGAATTTTTTTAATGGATTTTATCACGCTGTCCAACTCTTCCAAATCCAGCATATTAGGTCCGTCGCAAAGCGCTTCGCATGGATTGAAGTGCGTCTCAAAGAAAAATCCCTCAACTCCGACAGCCGCCGCCGCTCTTGCAAGAGGAGCGACAAACTCTCTTTTGCCTCCGCTTTTTCCTTCAGCGGATCCGGGCATTTGAACAGAATGCGTAGCGTCAAATATAACGGGCGCAAACTCCCTCATGATACCTAAAGATCTCATATCTACTACCAAGTTTCCGTATCCAAATGTGCTTCCCCGCTCCGTAAGCCAAATCCCAAAATCTTTAGCCGCTTCGTATCCGCTTTTATCTGCGCCTCTTGTATCAAGCACTTTTTTGACGGAATATTTCATATCGCTTGGATTTAAAAATTGCCCCTTTTTGATATTTACCACGCATGTTGTCTTTGCCGCCGCGACAAGCAAATCGGTTTGCCTGCATAAAAATGCCGGTATTTGCAGCACATCAACGACTTCCCCGACAGGACTTGCCTGTGTGCAGTCATGAATATCGGTCAGCAGCTTAAATCCAAATTCGCTTTTTACTTCGTCTAATAGTTTCAAGCCCTCTTCAAGTCCGGGACCTCTAAAACTCTCTATGCTTGTTCTGTTTGCCTTATCAAAGCTTGATTTGAAATAAAAATCTATACTTTTGTCTTCATTGTATTTGACAAGCTCTTTTGCAACGCGAAAAAGCGACTCCCTGCTCTCTATAACGCAAGGACCTGCGATTAAAATCATAACTTCTCCTTTGCGACTAAAACGCCGCCTAAAATGACAAGTATTATACCAAATAAGCTTAAAAAATCAGGATATGCGCGCCACAAAAGCGCGCCGAATATAACCGCAAAGACTATGTCGGCGTAACTTACAGCCGCCGCAAGCCCCGCTTTTGTCGCGGCGTATGATTTTGTCATGCAAATCTGCGCTATTGTTGCGCATAGCCCCATGAGGATTATATGCAGCCAGTCAAATCCGCGCGGCATTGTTGTTTCTCCAAAAAATTCTCCCAAGAATTTCAATCCGAAATATTCGTTTGCGATTATCATCAGAAACGAACACAACGCGCTTATCAACATAAACCAAAAAACCATTGCTCTTGTATCGTAATATTTATTCAACTCTTTTACGCTTGTATAAGCCATAGCCGCGCCGATACCGCTGAAAAGCCCCACTAAATCCGTAGTTTTCAGAGTAAAACCTGTCGGTTTCATGATAAATATAACGCCGATAAAACCTGTCGCGATAGCCGCCCAGCCGTTAATATTTAATTTTTCATTAAGCGCAAAACAGGCTATGAGCGCTGTAAATATAGGCGCTGTTCTTGAAAATGTCATAGCGTCTGCAAGCGGTATGTGGGCGATATTGTAAAACCATGCAAGCATGGCAAGAAAGCCTATAACGGCGCGAAATAAAAGTAGAACTGGTTTGCTGCCTTTGTTGCGTATGGGAGCTTTAAAAACGGTAACGGCAATAAATGCCGCGCCAAAGATATTTCTAAAAAATGTTATCTCTATAACGCCTAAATTTTCGCTTAAAAGTTTGACAAATATACCCATAAGCGCGAAGCCGAAAGAGGCGGCAAGCATCCACCAAACGCCCTCATTAATCTTTTTATGCAATTCTTTTCCTAAAAATGTGTCCGCGATTTTATAGCAGTTTGGCTTATAGCCTTATTACAAAAGCGTTCGCGCCGAATTTTTAGGGAAATTAGTGTAAAATATCTCCTCAATTTTAAATACTACAAGGTTTTATTTGAAAACAATTGCGCTTATAGGACTTCCAAATGTCGGTAAAAGTTCGCTTTTTAACCGTATCGCCAAAGAGAGAATCGCTATCACTTCCGATATCGCAGGTACGACCAGAGATGTGCGCTACCACGAAGTAGAAATAGAGGGGCGAGCTTGCATATTAGCAGATACGGGCGGGCTTGAAGATACGAACGAAATGTTTGAAAATGTCAAAAAACAGTCGTTAAAGGCGGCAAAAACGGCTGATGTGATACTGTTTTTAACAGATGGCAAAATGCTTCCGTCCGATAAAGAAAAAAAACTTTTTTTTGAATTGCAAAAGCTTAAAAAACCTATCGCTTTGGTAATAAACAAGATAGACAATGAAAAAGAAGAGGAGAGGGCGTGGGAGTTTTATCAATTCGGCGCGCAAAATATCTTTGCCATATCCGTTTCGCACAATAGAGGCATTGTTAAACTGCTCTCATGGCTAACGCAGTTTTTACCCGAAAGCGAACGGCTTATGGAAGACGACGATATACCGCTTGAAGAGTTTTTAAACCAAAAAGAGGAAATAAGCGGCGATGACGCTATAAATATTGCGATTATAGGGCGTGTAAATGTCGGTAAAAGTTCGCTTTTAAACGCTATCTTGGGCGAAGAGCGTTCGGTTGTAAGCTCTATTGCCGGCACTACCATAGACCCTGTTGATGAGAGTATGATATATGAGGGCGTGAAGTTAAATTTTGTAGATACGGCGGGCATTAGAAAGCGAGGCAAGATAGAGGGTATTGAAAAATACGCTCTCAACAGAACGCGCTCAATGCTTGAAAGAGCCGATATAGCGCTGCTTATTTTAGATGCGAGCGAACCTTTGACGGAGTTGGATGAAAGGATAGCGAGTTTGATAGACGAGTATGAACTCGGCTCAATTATAGTTTTAAATAAATGGGATAAAGCTATGCACTCTTACGAAAAGAGCGTTGATGAATTAAGATATAAGTTTAAGTTTTTATCCTATGCACCGATTATAACGCTCTCAGCTCTTTCCAAAAAAAGAGTGCATAAGATAAATGAGTTTATCATTCGTATTTTTAACAATTATAGTTTTAGAATCCCAACCTCAAAACTAAATGAAGTTATCAAAGATGCCGCGGTAAAACATCAGATACCGTCCGATAAAGGCAAACTTGTAAAAATATATTTTGCTACGCAGTTTGATACCAAGCCGCCGCGTATCGCGCTTGTCATGAACCGTCCGAAAAGGCTGCATTTTAGCTACAAAAGGTATTTGGTAAATAAATTAAGAGAGGCTTTCGGGCTTGAAGGCTCGCCTGTTATTTTGATTCCGCGCGCAAGAGGAGAAAAAGATGAAGAGATTAATGAATAATATCGTTTTTATAGGCTTTATGGGGGCTGGTAAAAGTACTTTGGCAAAAATGTTAGCCAAAGAGATTAAGACCATTGTGGTTGATACAGATAAAATCATAGAGAATATGGAGGGTAAAAAGATAAAGAAGATTTTTGAGAGCAGCGGAGAGGAGTATTTTAGAGAGCTGGAAAAAAAAGTTGCGCTGTGGCTTGAAAAAAGTGTGCAAAATACTGTTATCTCAACGGGCGGCGGATTTATCCACGCAGAAAATCTCAACAAAATCGGCAAAGTTATATATCTAAAATCAACTTATGACGGGATTATAAAAAGACTCAAAACTCATCCGCAAACCAAGAAAAAATTCGCTAAACGCCCGCTTTTACATGATGCAAAAAAGGCAAAAGAGCTATTTAAAAAAAGAGAGAGTTTATATGAAGAAAAAGCCGACTTTGTGATAGATATAGAGAAATTTAATAATGAAAAAGAGATAATAAAAGAGATAATGAAGATTTTTTAATTAAAAAAACTATAATTTTTATATTTTATAAAGTATAATTCTAACTACTTTTAATCTAAATATTTTGCATAGGAGATATTTTATGCCTAAAATTTTAATAGAAGAAGATGAATGGACTTTAAAAGACATTAGCTGCAAAATAGCCAACAAATACCCTCATGTAAAATTCCTGTTTGAAATTAATTTTTCAAAAGAGGATTATCTATATATAAAAAATCTTTTTTGTCAGGAAAAAATTAAAAACGCTTTTTTTGAACGCGGTTATTTAAGGGATTATTTTAACGAAAATAAAGGACATAGATTACCGTTTTTGATACTGATAGCAGGATTTATTAGATATGAATATCTAAATGAAGAAAATCACAAAAATTTTTATAAAAATTTTTTAAAAACTTTAGATAACGGCAATGCTCAAGCGTCTGATTTTTTTCGTGAATTGGTAGATAGTTTTTTTAAAAGAAGTTCGAAAGAAGAGGCGGAAGGACTGTTTATTTATGAACATAAGCTTGAAAAAGCAAGCTTGCCTTTGGAAAGTGCAGGCGATCTTAAATATCTAAACTCTTTAATTTTTCATTCAGGAGGAATATGTGAAAAATATTTGGGCGATTATTTTAAAATAATAAAAAAGTTATCTGATAAATGCAAAGAATTTAAATATCATGAGCTAAAACCAAAAGAGTTATTTTGTTTATATGAAGAACAGGATATTAGAGTTTACAGAACAAGACTTGCAGATTTTTTTGAACTTTTGAGCGTTGATGGGGAAATATCAAACTATATTAATGAATTTGTTTTACAATCAATATCTATTTTCTTAAAAGATGAGTATCTATATAGATTCACCTTGCCGCTATATATCAAAAATTATTTGCTTTTTAACGGTATTTATGGCGATAAAATAGAGGATATTTCCGTAGATGAGACCGATTTTATATATGAAAATGAAAATATATATTTCAATCCCAATTTTTCAAGTATTTATAAAAATATAAATTCTATCGCTTTTAATATGGACGGCAGAACATATATAATTCCAAAAGAGTACGATT
>JAISNU010000152.1 GCA_031276075.1 Campylobacteraceae bacterium | reverse complement strand
ACCAAGAACGAAATATGAATTATTTCGTCATTTCATTTTTCACAATGACGGAGAGTGTGTTTATATTTTGTGTCATTCCTGTGCGGGTAGAAATCCAAAACTCTTCCTCTGTCATTGCGGGACACGAAGTGCTGTGGCAATCTATAATTTGATAACAATGAAAAAGTATTGTTAAAACGAATAAACTCACCTTTTTTTATCTGCATATCGGGATTGTTTTATTTTTTATATGGATTGCTTCGTTGTTACACTCCCTGTAATGACAAAAAACTATTTGCCATTGTCCTCAAATGCTGGTATCTATTCTCTATATTGCCGCGCTTCGCTCGCAATAACATAGTTACTATTTATCTACATAGAGGGATTTTCATACAATGCGCATCCTTCCGTCATTGCGAGCCGCTTGCGGCGTGGCAATCTAATTTAATAATAAATTCAGTAAAGGCTCATAAGGATTTTATTTGTGTGTCTTATTTGGTTATTGTATTATTGCGTTAATTTATTTTTTGGATTACTTCGCCGCAAGCGGCTCGCAATGACGGAGGGGAAGCGATGCATGCGTTTTGTATTCCAATGGTATAATGCTTTGTAATTTCTTTTTTTGCAATGACAGAATATGATTCTAAATGGCGGAATGAGAAATTGTGTTTTGCAATAATAATACTCTTTTTGATTATTATGAATTCTGGATTGCCGCGCCGCAAGCGGCTCGCAATGACGGAAGGATAGGGAATTGTCGCGCCAGTTTTATTAAATCGCAGCGGCGGAAGAGGTATTAAAATTATAAAAGAAAAAGAAAATGATAAAAAATTATGACACTCCACAATGACGGAGGGGAAGCGATGCATGTATTTTGATTACCACATGCTAAGAACGAAATATGGATTGCTTCGCCGCAAGCGGCTCGCAATGGCAAAAGAGGTGCAAGAGTGCGGGAAATATAAGATAACATAGTTGGGTATAAATGATGCCGCGTATGTATTTGCGGATGGCATGTCAAAAAAACATAAGTTTGTTGTTGTCAATTCCTTGAAAACTCTCTTTAAGCCGCGGCGATGTTCCATTGCTGTTTTCCAAATCATGTATGATTATCAGCAAAATTTTATCGGGATATTTTCTTTGCAAGTCAGCGTAGATTTCGGGGTCATTTTCGCCGCTGTCTCCGACAAGGATAAATTTGCGTTTTGGATATACATTAAAAAATTTTTCTATATTATCTTTTTTATGTTTTATCGTCGCCTCTTTGCTTGGCATAAAATCGCCCAAATCAGTCGTATCTCTTAAATGAAAAGTTCCGTTTGGAATGTTATTTTCATGAAAAAAATCTTGCAGCGCCGGATACAATTGCACAGGGCTTCCCGATACATAGTGATAAGCATCAGCCCGCAGATTTCGCACATATTCAAATATCTTTTGTATGCCCTCAACGCTTTCGTATTTGTTCAAAAATGTATTTGCAAGCAAAGCTTTTTTATCAAGTACATTTGAATTTTTTATCGTATCGTCTATATCAAAAACTGCTGAAATCCCCTCGTTTTCAGCATACAGTGCAAAGCCTTTTGCTGCGTTTATCGGATATTTTGGCACATGAACTTGAAAATTTATCTTATAATTTGCAGGTTTTTTCAACTTAACGCTCATATCACTTTTGCCGTCTTTGGTTTTTGGCATTTTTTGCACTGCGCCATCTTCAAATTTTATAAAAAACTCTTTACCGCTTTCATAATCTATCCTGAAAAGCGCGCTTCTTTCGTACAGCCTTTTCTTTTCTGCCTCGCTTAATGCGTCCATGTCTATATCAAGCAAAGCCGCAAACGCCGAAGTAACCCCAAGCAGCCGCTCTTTTTCATACACATAAGCTTTCACCTCCGCCGCTATGCTCTCATTGTCCAAATCATACGCTATACTTGGGATAAACAGTACGAATTCGTCCGATTTTAACTGTGAAGCAGCAGCGCTGATAGCGCAAAGAGCCAAAATCAACATAATCTTTTTCATGTCATTCCTTAAAATAATTCCGGTCTATATTCAAAATGCATCGTATCGTAATGCAGCCACTTTCCGCCCCAAATAAAGCCATGTTTTTCAAAGATATCCACTATTTTCTGCGGTATGGAATTTTTGTATTTTTTTGCGGTTTTGCTGTCCCAAAGCCAATAATTCGCATAGTTTATATCCAAATCAATCGCTATCCCGAATGCATGCATGCTAAGCCTGTTTGTATCGGCTATATTTCTGTATTTATAAGTTCCGACGGGATTTTTCACAAACTTCAAATACTCTTCGCCGAGTTTGTCAAGTTCGTTTGAGAGTGATTGCAAAGCTTTTGCCGCGCCGTTATTTTTGTTAAAATGCAAAGAGATATTGGCAGATGATGGCAGCCAAATAACGCTTACGAGATTGTTTTCAACCTCTTCTTTATCGGCGCCGTAAAGAGCTTTGAAAAATTCACCGTTTCGTATCCTGCCTGCGTCGTTTACGGGAGATTTGTCAAGCGCGCCTTTTTTATAAACTTCATAAAACTGGTCTTGAATATCCGCATTTTGGAGCATCTCCTCATAATTTTTACTGTTTTTGTCGTCAAAAACAAGCGTTTTGCCGTTTTTGAAATATACGAAATTATCTTTTATTGAAGATATACTCTCTTTATAAGTTTTCAAAAGCTTTATTTTGCCTTTTGCCTCTTTGGGGGCAAATACAGTAAAGCCCTGTATTTTGCCGATAAGCAAATTTTTTTCCTCCATGTCGGGCAGATTTTTGCCTATAAACAGGTCTGAAACGATTGATTTTCCGATGAGAAATTTTTTATTTTTACTGTTTGTAAGAGCCCAGATATTATGCATAATAAGCGCGCGTCCGTCATTTTCTCCGATATAGAGCATAATGTGTCCGGGCATATAAACAAGCGTCAGATACGGTACGCCGAACTCTGTGAGCATCTCCTCTTTTTGTGCGACGGTTAAGTTTGATATATCAAGATAGACGGCTGTATTTTTTTGAGCGCGCGAATTTCGCGACAGCCAAATACCAAAAAGCGAAAAAAAGTCTTTTGTCATTGCCGAACAGTCTCTATTGTTATAAAGTCCGCCCCAGCCATAATTTTCTCCAAGCAGTTCGTTTACCGCTTTTTTGACATTTTTTTCGTTAAATTCTAAAGGAAACGGCGCGGCGTACTCTTTGTTTACCGTTACAACAGCTTCTTTGGCGTTTTTGGAAGCATCGGAAATAACAATAAAAGCCTTGTAATTTTCGCCATCGCTGTTTAAAAGCGGTAAAGTTGCCCCCATTTTTATGTAATGCGCAAAAAGTCCGTTTTCAAAATAGAGCGGCGCATTATCTTTTGTAATAACAATCTTATCGGCATTTTTTATTTTTACTGTCAATTGTTCATCTATAAGCGCTATTTCGCTTGTTTTTACCCAGCCTGCTGCAAACGCGCTCTCCACAAACGCCCATGCAAAATCTTTTGAATAATGTGAAATCAATAACGGCTGCATGATGCCAAGCAGAGAATTTTGCGCATAGTCAAACGGATAACCGCTTTCATCGTTTGCTTTTTTTACAAACAGCGGTTTATCTGTCGGCAGTACGCGCAGATGGCTTTCATGCGTTGTTATTGCATATTGAAGTACAGAGCCGTATGCGGCGAAATTTGCCTGTTCTTTTATCTTTTGAAGCGTTTCGTTGCTGACATCAAGGCGGTTTTCGCCCGTAAATGTCAGCGTTCCGTTTACAAGTCCAAGCCCCCAAGCGGCTTCTTTGAAAGCATTTCTGAGCTTTTTTCTTTCCCATGTCGCAAACTGTTTTTTGAAATATACCTCTTTGTAGATATTTAAATCATCTTCCGCCAACAACGGTGCGTCAAGAAACAGTGAAACATTTTGTTCGTACTCTAAAACAGCCGCTAAATTCGGCTTTTTAACTCCGCAGCCGCTTAAAAAAAGAGCCGCGCAGAGTACAAAAAAACAGGCTAAAATTTTGTTTGGACAATGCAAAATCATTGAACAAACACAAAATATATCAACAGCCCGACTGCGCAAATCATTACTGTACCGTAAAGCATAGCCGTTTCCACGCCGCCAAAAAAAGTTTCGTTTACATCGTTTTTTTGCACAGGCGTTTTGATTTTTATTCTATTGCCTTGAACTTCGGATATTGCGGCGTCCTCTTTTTTCTCAGGCGTTTTAATGGCGGCATTTGCCTCGCTTGTTGAAGTTTTTGTGTTTTGCCGCGCCTTTTTCGGCATGGGTTTTCTGTTTCTATTTGACATATTGTGCCTTTAAATAAAATCTTTTGTGTATAATACCAAAAAATTACCTAAGGCGAGGCGTGAAAGAGCTTGAAATTGCAAAAGAGATATTAAAAACCGACCATCTTTTTTTGACAGGCAGCAGCGGTACGGGCAAGAGTTATCTTACGGCGCGGCTTATAGAGAGTTACAAAAAGGATAAAAAACAGGTTGTAGCGCTTGGCAGTACGGGTATCAGCGCGGTAAATATAAACGGTCAGACGATACATAGTTTTTTTGCGTTCGGTATCTGCAAAAATACCGAAGAGCTTTTAAAATATGACAAAAATAAAAAACGGCTTAAAGAGCTATACGCTGTTTTGTTAAATACAGACCTTCTAATAATAGATGAAATATCTATGGTATCTGCCGCTTTAATGGAGATGATAAGATACAGATTGAATGCTTCGGGATTTAGAGGCGCGATACTTTTTGTCGGTGATTTTTTTCAGCTTCCGCCGATACGCAAAAAAGATGAATTTGGCAGCGATTCTTTATTCGGCGATGAAGTTTACGCATTTGAAAGCAGCGCATGGAAGAGTTACAATCCTAAAATTTTGGAGCTTACTATCCCAAAAAGAACAAGCGATAAGCGGTTTTTTAGTATATTAAATAGAGTGCGCAAAGGTGAAATAGATGAAACCGTAACGCAGTTTTTTGAAAGCCTTAGACAAAACACAAGCGTAATGCTTTTAAATCCTACCGTGCTGTTCGGCAGAAATTACGAAGTTGATATGATGAACAAGAAGCGGTTAGATGAAATAGACGGCGAATTGCGCGTATTGGAAGCCGAATTTACTCTGCATGAAAAAAGTCTTAGCCAAAGCAGGATAGAAAGCTGGCTCAAATCTCTAAATGTCCCGTTGAAACTTGAACTTAAAACAGGCGCGCATATACTCTTTTGCGTCAATAAATGGGGCAAATATTATAACGGCGAGCGCGGCATTATAAGAGGCATATTTGACGAACATCTGCTGATAGAAAAAGAAGCGCAGCTGATAAAAGTGGAACCGTACGAATTTACCTTATACGAAAATATTTTAAAAGAAGGCGAGATAAAAAGTAAAACGCTTGCCGCTTTGAAGCAGTTTCCGATTAAACTTGCATATGCGATGACTATTCACAAATCGCAAGGCATGAGCATAGAAAATTTAGTTTGCGACATAAACAGTATATTTGAAAACAGTCAGTTTTATGTTGCCGTAAGCCGCGCTGTAAGCGCAAAAAACTTATATATACGATATTCGCGCGGCGATTTTGATTTGTATTTGAAACGCTGCGTTCGGACAGACGACAGGGTTAGAGAATTTTATAGCAATATAAAAAGTATAACGATTTAAAATTAATTTTATTGTATAATAAACTCTACAAATTTTTATAAAGGCACATGAGATGAGAGTAGTTCTTTTTATTTTTTTGACAGTTTGTGCGGCGGCATTTCCAAGTTTTGATTGCGCAGAAGCTTCTACGCTTAGCGAAAATCTTATCTGCAAAAGTTATGTATTGCAAAAGCTTGATGTAGAACTTGCAGAACAGTACAAAAATATTTCGTCCCAAGAAATAAAAAAGAGTCAAAGGGCATGGGTAAAAGAGCGCGACAAATGCACGGACGAAGCGTGTTTGATAGATTCGTATAATAAACGCATTGCAGAATTGGCGGAATTTGACAGGCGGGAGATAAAAAAATATCCGTTTGCGCCCTTTTTAATATACTCTTCTGATGAGAAATTATGCGGGGAAATATTGAAAAGGCATTTGAATGAATTTTTTGACCGTTCCGAAAAAGTCGCGCTAAAAGAGATGGCATGGGAGAAAATTGGAGATTATGAACCGTTTTACGGGGAAAGTATTACAGAGCTTAAATTTGACAATAAAAGTATGTTTTTGGTGGAGTTTATGTCTTATTTGAGTAGTCGTGAGATATATGATTATGTTTTATTTCCGTCAAAAGAGATAATAAAAGACTACAAAAAATATGCGCAAAACAGGACAAACGACAAATGGATAGAGATAAGTCCTGAGGGCAATATAACAAAAATAGATGAATTAAACAGTATACCAATAGAAATTGAAACCCGCTCTACAATAAACTTGTTTGAGTATGATAGAAAATACTATTTTGAAAATGAAAACAAGCATCTTTGGAGCAACGGAGATAGTAAACCAGCAACGCTTCAAATAATGCAAAATGGGGAATTAAAAACTGTCTGTGTTATTCAGGCAAAGGCGCAGCAAAAAAATCCTCTTCTTGAAAAAAAGAATTTTGCGAAATTTATCAGCCTGCTTGCAGAGATGAACGGCGGCGCGGCAAATTCGTGCGACGGCAGTGGAAATTATAGAGAACTTATACCTTACAAGGTTGTTCCCAAAATGATAGAACTTGTCTCTTATACTCCATGGAAGTATTCCGACAAGGACTATATAAGATACCAAATCCCATTTGTTCATGACTTCATAACAAGCTGGGCGTATGACGGGATATATAATTATGATATTTATCAGCAGTACAACAACATAAGAGAGGGCGCGCGCAGCGATTTGGCGCAATACTACAAAGAGGCGTTCGGCGCGGACGAAAAAAAAGCTGAAAAGTGGGCGGACAAGGCGTATGACAATGTCCTTAGCGCGCATTTTGTCATTTCGTCAAGTTATGATTATACAGATGAGAACGATCTTAAAGCGCAGCTACTTAAAGGAGTGGACGCCGAAAAAATCGCGCCTTTGCTGGTCGATGGCTGGATGTATCAAGACAAAGATGAATATTATGACTGGCACGATCGCGAGCCAATACTTTTTTATGCGCTTAAACATCCCAAACTTGTGAAACTGCTTTTAGAAAAAGGAGCCGACATAGACGCTGTAAATGATTTCGACAAAACGGCTTTAATGTACGCGGCACAGTTCAATCTTTTGGAGAGCGCAAAAATACTTTTAGATAATAATATCAATGTTAATGCCGTAACTTTTAATAACGATGATTATAGTAGATGCCGAAGTATCAGCGTTTACGGCGTATCCGCGCTTCATTATGCCGTAAGATATGCGGATATTGCGTTTATAAAATTGCTTTTGGATAACGGCGCGGACAAAAACATAAAAGATACTCATGATAAAACGCCGCTTGATTGGCTGGAGCGGTATAAAGAAACAAATAAAAATCTAAAAAATGATATAGATAAAGTCAAAAAGCTCTTGTCAA
>JAISNU010000144.1 GCA_031276075.1 Campylobacteraceae bacterium | reverse complement strand
TAAAAATATGATATATTTCGCTTACAATTACAAAAAGGAGTTTACATGAGAAAAATATCCATATTTGCCGCGCTTTTTACGGCGCTGTTTTTTGGTACGACGCTATCGGCTGAAAAGAGCGAGCTTCGCATATCCAAGCAGTACGGATTGGCTTATCTACCGTTAGTCGTGCTTGAAGAGAAGGGATTAATCGCCAAACATGCTAAAGCCGCAGGACTTGGCGATATAAAAGTAGAGTGGGTAACATTCGGCGGAGGAGCTACGGCAAACGATGCGCTTTTATCGGGAAGCGTTGATATTATTTCAGGCGGAAACGCGCCGTTTATAAGATTGTGGGACAAAACGAAAGGCAAAGTCAAAGCTTTAGCCGCGCTTGATCAATCCCCATTAGTTTTAAACAGCGCAAATCCAAAAGTTAAAACGCTGCGCGATTTAAGCGACAGAGATAAAATCGCCCTTCCTGCCGTTAAAGTATCCATACAGTCCTTAGTGTTCCAAATAGCCGTTGCCAAAGAGTTCGGCGCGGAAAATTTTGACAAATTTGACCATTTGACCGTTACGCTCAAACATCCTGACGCGCTTATCGCTTTAACTTCAGGCAAATCAGAAATCACAGGACACTTGGCGCCGGAGCCGTTTTTGACGATAGAACAGCAAAATCCAAATATTCATGAGGTTTTTAACTCTTATGATGTATTCGGCGGCAGACATACGACAAATGTCATATCCACAACAGAAGAGTTTTATAAAAACAATCCAAAACTTTCACAAGCCATTATAGACGCTTTAAATGAAGCGGATACATGGATAGCGGCTAATAAAAAAGAGGCGGCGCAGCTTTACCTTAACGCCGCAAAGTCAAAAGAGCCTTTGGAAATTTTAGTGCAGATACTAAATAAGCCTGAAATCTCATACCAAACAAAGCCGCTGCCGAATATCACTGTTTTCAGCGATTTTCTTTTTAATACCGGCGCGATTAAGACGAAGCCGAAAGATTGGAAAGAACTTTTTTTTGACAAATTGCATTAAAAGCTAAAATATGTCGGAACAGTTTTTAGAGGTAAAAAATCTTACTCTGCAATACAAAACAAACGGTTTTTTGGTAACCGCAACGCACGATATAACTTTTAGCGTCAAAGAGGGCGAGCGGCTTATACTGCTCGGACCCTCGGGCTGCGGTAAATCTACGATTTTAAAAGCTATCGGCGGATTTATCAAACCTGCGCGCGGTTCTATCGTTTTAAACGGCAAAGAGATAAAAAAACCGAGCTTTGAGCGAGGTTTTGTTTTTCAAGAGTTTGACCAGCTTTTACCATGGAAAAGCGCGCTTGAAAATATCGTTTTCGCTATTCGTTCCACAAGAAAAATCTCAAAAAACGAAGCGCAAAACGAAGCGGTAAAGCTTTTAAAAAAAGTCAATCTGCAAAAATTTGCCGACTCTTATCCGCATGAACTCTCCGGCGGCATGAAACAAAGAGTTGCTATTGCCAGATGTTTGGCGTTAAAATCAAAAGTGATACTGATGGACGAACCGTTTGCGTCGCTTGACGCGCTGACCAGACAAAAGATGCAGGAAGAGCTTTTGGAGTTGTGGGCGGATACGCGCTTTACGCTTGTTTTTGTAACGCACTCCATAGACGAAGCGATAACATTAGGCACGCGCATTATTATGCTCTCGCCGCATCCAGGCGAAGTGATAGAAGAGCTTGAAGTGGATTTGGCGGCTTTAGGAACGGAATTTGCCGCGCTCAAAGAGCATATCTCCGATACTCTTTTCAAAAACCGCCTTGATTATGTAATATAAAGGGGAGGACATGTGCGCAAAAAAGATAACTTCCATAGATAAAGTAAAAAGAACATATGAACGCGAAACTGCCTTAAAAAGCGGCGCGGAATTGAAAATAGAACTATCGTTTTGGGAAAAAATTTTCAACAACAATTTTATTCGAAAAACGCTTATCATCGTTTCTTTGGCATTCATCTGGCAAATATACGCTCTATATTTGGATAATGAGCTTATGTTTCCGACATTTATCTCAACGCTAAAAGCTCTTGCGAATGTTACATTAAGCGGCGAACTTCCCGAAAAAATCGCCACCTCTTTGAAAATTCTTTTTATATCTTATATATGCGGTATTTTACTCGCTTCAACGCTGACTGTTCTGGCTATCACAACAAGGATAGGAACGGACTTTTTGGAAGTTTTGACGGCGATGTTCAACCCGCTTCCCGCTATCGCTCTTTTACCGCTGGCACTGCTCTGGTTCGGACTCGGATATCCAAGCATCATGTTTGTTATCGTGCATGCTGTTACATGGCCTATCGCGCTGAATATTTATAACGGTTTCATGGGAGTCAGCAATACTTTGCGCATGGTCGGCAGAAATTATGAGCTGACAGGTCTTGCTTTTGTGTTTAAGATATTGATTCCTGCGGCATTTGCGAGCATTTTAACAGGACTTAAAGTCGGTTGGGCGTTTTCATGGAGGACGCTTATAGCAGCGGAGCTTGTTTTTGGCGTAAGTTCAGGCGGCGGCGGTATCGGCTGGTTTATATACGAAAAGAAAAATCAGCTTGATATTGATGTCGTATTTGCGGGACTTTTGACCGTTATCATTATAGGTATATTGATTGAAAATATTGTATTTAAAACCATTGAGAGAAAAACGGTAGTCAAATGGGGTATGAAATTTTAATTTTGAGGAGTTTACATGGGTGCAAGAAGCACATTGAGTTTTGAAGAGACGGCGGCAAAATATCCCGAATTTCCGCGTCTTGTCATGCTAAAAACAGATATTCACAGGCGCGGCGTTTACTATACGCCAAACGCTCTTAGCGTTGTAGACGAGACGCGGCATCAACTTGGCGGAACGCATATTTTCGGCACAAGAGACGGCAAACTGACAAAACGCCCCGAAGCTTTTGTGCTTCGCGACGGCACTTCTGTTTTAAGCACGCCCACGCCTTTGGAAAATAACCCTTATGTAGTGGATTTGATAGACGGAAAGCTTGTTTTGACGGATAATGAACATATTCTTGAAGAGGTATTTTATTGGGAAAAGCCGGATTATTATGATAAAAGAACTTCAAGCGGCGCGCTTATGCAAAATATTGTTGGCGCTCGTTCCCAAAGGCTTTATCTTGTGCCAAACAGATACTGCCACTTTTGGAATGACGACATGGGCTGTAAATTTTGCGATATTGTCAATAATCTCAAGCAGCAGAGAAATGAAATAGAGATGCAGACAAGGATAAAGCCCAAAGATGTGGCGGAGACGATAAAAGAGGCTTTGAAAGAAAAAGGGAGATTCAGCGCGATTTGCCTTACATCGGGTTCGGATTTTCATGGTGAGACGCCGTTTGATAAAGAGATAGACTATTATGTGGAAATTTTGGAAGCTATCGGAGAAAATTTTACAGCGAAAAAATTTCCGTCGCAGCTTATCTGCACAGCCGTTACAAAAGAACAGTTGAAACGCCTTCATGATAAAACGGGCATTTCAAGCTTGACTATGGATATAGAGGTTTTGAATGAGGATATTTTCAATACCGTCTGTCCGGGCAAAGCTAAATGGATAAGTTATCAAGAGTGGAAAAAGCGGCTTATCGACGCGGTTGAAATTTTTGGCGAAAATAGAGTAAATACAGGCATAGTGAGCGGCGTAGAGCTTGCCGAACCGTTTGGCTTTAAAGACGAAGACGAAGCGTTGAAAGCGGTATTAAAAGAGGCGGACGAGTTGGCTTCGTACGGCGTAAGTACCGTAAATATGGTCTGGGTTCCGCGTCCGAATACATATCTTGCAAACCAAAAAAACGCTTCTTTGGAGTATTATGTGAAGCTTGCATGGGGACTTCAAGAGATAAGGGCAAAACATAATCTTAAAATAGATTTTGACGATTACAGACGCTGCGGCAATCATCCCGATTCCGACCTCGCAAGAGCGTTTTAAGAGGTTTGCTTCTATTTTTATTTAAAGCAATAAATTGGTTATAATGCCGTCGTCAAATAAGGATTGATAGATGTATAGATATAAAAAACAGCGTCAGTATTTCCATTTTTTACCACTCTTGAATATGCTGCAAAGCGCAAAAGCCTCATAATGGTAAAATTATATTTGGTGAAAACTATAAAGCAAAGAAAGCGTTATGAAAAGCATATTGTATATCGGAAATAATAAAAATACATTGCAAAAAAACGGCGCCGGCATGCCGCATTGTCAAATGTCGGCAAATTCGCATCTTTTGCTTAAAGATAATAGCAGCGTAGAAATAGAACAAAATAGACGGCGCGTATTTCATTAATATAAAAGGCGGCGCGGTTGTTAGTCTATGCTCTGCTGTTTATGTGCGGACAATGCAGTATTGATAGCGGTAAATTATCCGAACTTTAGCGCGGCAGCAGATATTTTTCATTTTGTGCGATAGAAAAAAGTCAATAGAACGATATAGATACAACTCATTTGACAGTGATTATAATTTTTCTATCATGATAGAAATGCCAGAACGGATTATTATACGAAAAGCAGAGATTTTAAGAATTTTTTAAGGAGACTACATGTATATAACTCATCTTGAATGCCCAAAGTGCGGAAGCGTTTTTAACCACAGCGAAGTTGTACAGCTTTGTAAAAAGTGCTCCGCGCCGTTGTTGGCGCGGTATGATTTGAAAAAAATCAAAAAGAGATTTTGCACAAAGAAGCTTAAATACAGAAGTTATAATCTCTGGAGATACAAAGAGTTTTTGCCCATAGAAAATGAGAAAAATATCGTCTCATTGGGAGAAGTGGTAACGCCGCTTTTAAAACTCAAAAATTTTGGTAAAAGACTTGGTTTCAAGCGATTATATCTAAAAGACGAAGGGTTAAATCCCGGCGGCAGTTTCAAATCTCGCGGCGCGGCTGTAGGCATCTCAAAAGCTAAAGAGCTTGGCGTTAAAGGTTTTGTTATGCCAACAAATGGAAATGCAGGCGCGGCATGGGCGATTTATGCGGCAAAAGCAGGTATCAAGGCAAATATCATCATGCCAAAAGACGCTCCGTTGATTACAAGAAACGAATGTGCCGCAAGCGGCGCAAAACTCTATCTTGTGAACGGTTTGATAAGCGACGCAGGTAAAATAGCCGCCAAAGCTGTGAAAAAATACGCTCTCATGGACGCTTCAACGCTTAAAGAGCCTTATCGTATTGAGGGTAAAAAAACGATGGGATTTGAGATAATAGAACAATTTGGATGGAAAGTTCCCGATGTGATTTTATATCCGACAGGCGGCGGCGTGGGACTTATCGGTATATATAAATCTCTATTGGAACTGCGCGAGACAGGCGTTATAGATACTTTCCCGCGCCTTGTAGCCGTACAGGCGCAAAATTGCGCGCCGATAGTAAAAGCTTATGAAAACGGCGAAAAAGAGTCCGTTTTTTGGGAAAATGCCAAAACAGTGGCATTTGGGATTACGGTTCCGAAAGCTTTGGGTGATTTTTTGGTTTTGGAAGCGGTTTATAAAACAAACGGCACAGCCGTAAGCGTCAGCGATGAAGCCATTTTGGAATATCAGGCTCTACTTGCAAAAAACGAAGGACTTTTTATCTGTCCCGAGGGCGCGGCAACAGCGGCAGCGGCGCATAAACTTTTAAAGGAGGGATGGATAAAAGAATATGAAAAAGTCGTTTTGTTAAATACAGGAAGCGGACTGAAATACCCCGATACCATACAAGCAAATTTTTCACTTTTAAGTCCTGATGACGAAATAAATTTGTAAACTTTAAGTCTAAATTTTATCCTTTATGGTAGAATTTCATCTCCCATGAAAGGAAATTTGTGAAAAATATAGAGCTTAAAAATATTATTGCCGTAAACGGTAAATCCTACCTTGTATCTACAATAAGCATGAGAATCAGACATAGATTTTTTGAAAAAGACGATAACCTTTTAATATATGAAACAATGGTATTTGAAATCAAAAATAATAAAATATCATATTGCAAACCGCTTCATAATGAGCGATATGCAACCGCTGATGAAGCTACAGCCGAACATGATGCTATAGTGCGGGATCCGTCAAGGCTCTTTTTGAACCAAAAATATAAAGTTGATTGAAGTGTTAATTTTGGTAACTAAAATAGCGAATTTTTTTATAAAACAAAATCCAACCGACAAACAAAGCGAACTATCAAAAGCTTTGCTTTATAATAATAAATTGACTATTTTAGGAGAGTAATTTGAGCGTCATTTTAACTATGTTAATGTTTCTTTTTGCTGTGCTTTTAAGCGCAATACTGTACTACCAAATAAGGCTTGTCAAACGACTTTCACTGCTTGAAAAATCTCAAAACGGCACCGAGGGAAGTTCGCGCTCCCCAGACCCGGCTGTCTGTGCCGCAATTATCGCGGCTATCAATATGCATAAATCAAAACAAAGGCAATAAAAATGGCAAAAAAGTTTATTGATATTATGGATACGACTTTTAGGGACGGTTTTCAGTCGGTATTCGGGGCAAGAGTGTTGATGGACGATTTTTTACCCGCTGTAAGTGCGGCGAGAATGGCCGGTATAAATCACTTTGAATTCGGCGGGGGTGCAAGATTTCAAACTCTCTACTTTTATTTGAACGAAGATGCTTTTACAATGATGGACAGATTTAGAGAAGCGGCTGGTTCGGGCGCAAATCTCCAGACTTTGGCGCGCGGGATAAATACTGTTACGCTTGATACGGGGAGCAGGGAAATTATAGATTTGCATGCCAAAATGTTTAAAAAGCATTCCGCAACAACCATAAGAAATTTTGACGCTTTGAATGATGTAAACAATCTTCGTTACAGCGCAAAACGCATCAAAAAACATGACTTAAAACACGAAGTTGTCGTAACGATGATGGATTTGCCGCCGGGCTGCACGGGTGCTCATGATGTTGCATTTTACGAAAAGACTTTAAGAGAGATATTAGATACTGGTATTCCGTATGACAGCGTCTGTTTTAAAGACGCAAGCGGCACATCAAGCCCGCAGAAAGTATATGAAACTATCAAAATGGCGAAAAGACTGCTTCCGGAGGGTACGCATGTGAGACTTCATACGCATGAAACGGCGGGAGTAAGCGTGGCTTGTTATTTAGCGGCTTTAGAAGCGGGAGTGGACGGTATAGATTTAGCTGCTGCGCCTGTGAGCGGCGGAACAAGCCAGCCTGATATTTTAACAATGCTTCATGCGGTAAAAGGCAAAGATTATGATTTGGGCGGACTTGAGATAGATAAAATATTGCAATATGAAGAGGTGTTAAGAGACTGCTTAAAAGACTACTTTTTCCCGCCTGAGGCTACGCAAGTTTTACCGCTTATCCCGTTTTCTCCGATGCCAGGAGGCGCATTGACCGCAAATACTCAAATGATGAGAGATAACAATATTTTAAATAAATTTCCTGAAGTCATAAGAGCTATGAGAGAGGTAGTAGAGCTTGGCGGATACGGTACAAGCGTAACTCCTGTCTCACAGTTTTATTTTCAGCAGGCTTTTAACAATGTCATGTTCGGCAAATGGAAAAAAATAGCCGACGGTTACGGCAGAATGGTTTTGGGATATTTTGGCAAAACTCCGGTAAAACCAAATGAAGATATTATAAAAATAGCTTCCGAGCAGTTAAATCTACCTGTAACTACAGAAGATCCTGTTGATATAGCAGACAAAGATATTACAAAAACAGTTCTTTATGTAAGACACCAGCTTGAAGAAGCGGGCATTGAAGATACGGATGAGAATATATTTATCGTTGCTGCCTGCAAAGAGAAAGGATTGGCATTTTTAAAAGGCGAGGCAAAGGTAAATGTCCGTAAAAATGTCAGCGCAAATACTCATGAGGAAGCAAAAAAAGTTTCGTCTTCAAAAAGCGTAAAAAGTTCCGCAGGTTCATATACCGTAGTGGTTAACGGTGAAAAGTACGATGTGCAGGTTATCGAGGGAGAGGGCGCAGCCATTGATGTGGGTAAAATCACAAAAGTTGCCGATGCAAAATCTTCAGACCTTTCCAAAGAAGAGCAAAAAGAAGAGGCAAAAAAGGGCGAAGAGGCTGTTGATGCGAATGCTCTGAAAGTAAAAGCCGAATTGCCCGGATCCGTTTCAAAAGTTTTTGTCAAAGAGGGCGAGAGCGTCAAAGAGGGACAGATACTCTTTTTGCTTGAAGCTATGAAAATGGAGACAGAAATAAGCGCGCCGAAAAGCGGTACTGTGGTAAAAGTTTTCGTATCGCAGGGGCAGGCGGTTGAAGGCGGCGGAGTTTTGTGCGCTATCGGATAAATTAAATACAAAAGACAAAACCGCACTGCTGCATGCGGTTTTGTCAATAATGATTTTCAAAATTTCAAACAGTATGCAAAAGCGCAAAACCCTATGCTACGATAAAATAAAAATAGATAAAAACTCTCAATTTTTAAAAATATTTTCTAGAAAATTAAGCAACATACTAATTAATATAGTCTATAATTCTGAAAATTTATCGCTTGACAAATTACCAAAGTAAAGCGTCAAGGCAACTGAATTAAAGGCGAAATGATGAGTTTGAATATCAACAAAATAGAAAAACTGGGGATAGAAAATACAGGTAAAATTTTTTATAATCCAAGTTATCAGGAACTATTTGAGTATGAAGTAAAAAACAACGAAGGCGCGGTAACAACGCTTGAGGCGTTTACGGTTGATACGGGGATTTTTACAGGCAGAAGTCCTAAGGATAAATATTTTGTTAAACAAAGCCCTTCGCAGGAGCATATCGCATGGGGTTCGGTAAATAAACCCATCACAAAAGAGCTTTTTGAAAAACTTTTGACAAAAGCTAAAAAACAACTCTCAGATAAAGATATTTACATTGAAGATGTGTATTGCGGCGCAAGCATCAAAAGCCGCAAAAAAGTGCGCTTTGTAACAGAAGTTGCATGGCAGGCGCATTTTGTGAAAAATATGTTTATCCGCCCGAGCGAAAAAGAGTTGGTTGATTTTGAGCCTGATTTCACGGTTTATAACGCTTGTAGATGCACAAATGAGGATTATAAAAAAGACGGGTTAAATTCTGATGTTTTCGTTATTTTTAATATAGAAGACAATATTGCAGTTATTGGAGGCACATGGTACGGCGGAGAGATGAAAAAAGGTATTTTTTCAATGATGAATTACTGGCTTCCTTTGGAGGGCAAACTCTCCATGCACTGCTCTGCAAATGTCGGCAAAGACGGCGATACGGCTCTTTTCTTCGGACTTTCAGGCACAGGTAAAACTACACTTTCAACCGATCCTTTAAGAAAACTGATAGGCGACGACGAACATGGCTGGGACGACGAGGGAGTGTTTAATTTTGAAGGCGGCTGCTATGCAAAATGTATAAATCTTGACCCAAAAAGCGAGCCTGAAATTTACGAAGCTATAAAAAGAGATGCGCTGCTTGAAAATGTAGTTGTTGATAAAGAAGGCGTCGTTGATTTTGCAGACGCGAAAAAGACCGAAAATACAAGAGTTTCATATCCTATATATCATATCAAAAATCACGAACCAAGCCTTATGGCAGGACACCCTAAAAATATTATCTTTTTGACGGCGGATGCGTTCGGCATACTTCCGCCCGTTTCCAAACTTAATAAAGAGCAGGCGATGTACTACTTTTTGAGCGGATATACGGCAAAAGTCGCGGGAACGGAAAGAGGCATCACGGAACCTGTCGCAACTTTCAGCGCGTGTTTTGGAGAGGCTTTTTTGCCGCTTCATCCGAGCGATTACGCAAAACTTTTGGGCGAAAAGATAGATAAACATAAAGTCAATGTATTTTTGGTAAATACAGGATGGAGCGGCGGCGTTTACGGCGTGGGTAAACGCATGAGCATAAAAGCTACAAGAAACTGCGTCAATGCTATTTTGGATGGCAGTATAAATGAGTGCAAATATGAAAAGTTAGATATTTTTGACCTCTATTTTCCTACGGCGTTAAGCGGCGTGGACAGCGTGATTTTAAATCCGCGAAATACTTGGAGCGATAAGATGGAATATGACGGCATAAGGATAAAACTTGCCGAAATGTTCATCAAAAACTTTAAACGCTATTCAGAGGGCAGTTACGCTTACGCAAAAGCCGGTCCCAAACTCGTATAAGGCGGTATAAATGGCAAAGTCTCGTTCAGGAGTATTTGAAAAAGAGGCGAGCGGACTCTTAAACTGCTTTAACGCTTCGCTTTTATTTGACAAAAAACTCTATTTTCAAGATATACAAGGCTCAATAGCGCATGCAAAAATGCTTGGAAATCAGGGTATTTTAAGCGAAAAAGAGGCGAAAGCTATCGTAAACGGACTTGAAAAAATACTCTCAGAAATAGAAAACGGCGAATTTAAATTTGACATAGAAGATGAAGATATTCACATGGCAATTGAAAAACGCCTTAGCCAAATAGCGGGAGAAGATATAAGCGGCAGGCTTCACACAGCGCGCAGCCGTAATGATCAGGTCGCAGTGGATTTTAAACTCTATGTACAAAACAGTTCGCTTTTGCTTATAAATTTGATAAAAGAGTTCATAAAAACGCTGCTTGATATTGCAAAAAACCACACCCAAACGCTGCTTCCCGGTATGACGCACCTTCAACATGCACAGCCTGTAAATTTTGCGTTTCATCTGATAGCTTACATGTGTATGTTCAGACGCGATGCAGAGAGATTTGAAAGTTCTTATAAGAGAAATAATTTTTCACCGCTTGGGAGCGCAGCGTTAGCAGGTACGCCGTATCCGATAAATAGAGTCCAAACAGCTAAAGAGCTTGGATTTGACGCGCCCATGAGTAATGCTATGGACGGCGTGAGCGACAGGGATTTTGCGCTGGAGATTTTGTTTAATATTTCCGTTTTCATGATGCACATTTCAAGATTAGCTGAAGAGTTGATACTCTGGTCAAGCGCAGAGTTTAGATTTATCGCTTTAAGCGATGAATATTCAACGGGAAGCTCTATCATGCCGCAAAAGAAAAATCCCGATGTACCCGAGCTTTTGCGCGGCAAAACTGGTAGAGTTTACGGCAATCTTATGGGGCTTTTGACAGTATTGAAAGGTCTGCCTTTGGCGTACAATAAAGATATGCAAGAGGACAAAGAGGGCGTTTTTGACAGCGTTGAAACGGCTGTGATATGCTTGAAAACAGTAAACGAAACCGTCAAAACCATGAGTATAAACAAAGAAAATATGTCCAAAGCATGCCAAAAAGGGCATTTGAGTGCAACTGATTTGGCTGACTATCTTGTAACGCATAAAAATATTCCGTTCAGAGAGGCTCATTTTATTACGGGCAAAGCGGTCGCGAAAGCCGAAGAGTTAGGTGTTGATATTTCACAGATGAGTTATCTTGAACTTCAAAAAATAGACGGCAGGATAGATAAAGAGGTGGAAAAATATTTAAGCCTTGAGGCTTCTATGAATGCCAGAGCTTCCAAAGGCGGCACATCAACAAACACAACAAAAGAACAACTTGTTGAAATGGAAAATTGGCTAAAAAAATTCTGCTCCTAATTTCTCGGTTACTGCACATAAAAAACTGTTATCATTGAAAACATTGCGCAGCAATCTATTTCGCCATTACGAGAAGTATAACAATTACACAGTTAGAAAAACGCCTGCCTTCTGTTATTGCGAGGAGCGCGAAGCGCAACGAAGCAATCCATTTATTGCGAAAAATGAAATGACGAAATTATCGCTTCACATGGATAATTTTCACATACAATAGCGCCCTCTGTTATTGCAAGGACTGCGAGTGAAATGTAGTAATTCCCCTTCTCTGTCATTGCGAGGAGCGCGAAGCGCAACGAAGCAATCCAAAAAACACAAACAGTCTCAACATGCGGACAAAAACACAGTTTCATTTACTATTAATACTTTTTTATTGTTGCAAATTATGGATTGCCGCACTGACTTTGTCAGCTCGCAATGACGGAATTGGTTGTTATTCCTGAACAACAAGTAAAATACAAGTACCCTCTCACTTTGTCATTCCCGCGCAGGCAGAAATCTAAACTATTCCATCATTATGAGAAGTATAACAATTATACAGTTAGGAAAAATGCTTGCTTTTCGTCATTGCGAGCTGACGAAGTCAGCGCGGCAATCCAGAGATATAGATACCCGTCTTGCAGGTATGACAAAATGGTATTTCTGTCATCGCAAGGTATGTAATGATGAAACAATTCAAAATTCGCTATTCCGTCATTGCGAGCCGCCTGCGGCGCGGCAATCCAGAAAATGCGTTCCACTTAAACATATGCGCTCCAATATCTGTCATTACGAGGCGCAATCTTAAAAACGCTCCTTTTCCGTAATTGCGAGGAGTGCGAAGCGCAATGAAGCAATCTATATACATGAAGTGTTAAAGTACCAAAATATTACAATTGAAAAAACATAAAATAACTTAAATTTATAGTTGATGATGTATCAATTTAGCAAATTTCACAAGATTCTTATATGCGTACGGCTCATAAAATTCACTGTTCTTTGTAAATGTGAATAAAAATTTATATGCCACAACAGCTAAAAACAGATATAGGCTATAGCCATTATCAAGCTTATTTCGGATAGAAATATCATAAATAATACTAAATTCCAACCTGATGTTAGAAAGTATGTAAAACCAAGTTTTACCTTAAACTGTTCTTTTGCTAAAATATCGCCGACATCTAAATTATTCATCTTTGCCTTCCATTGCCCTTTCAGGAAAATATTTAAGGAATGATTTGATTGCATCTCCGGCATAATAATATTCGTCTGTATCGTCATCTTTCTCATAGCCTATCCACTTTGTTATATGGTAAACCCGAAACCATTCGCTGCCTTTAATGATATTACCCGCTGCGCTGATTTTTGCCCAATCTTTATCTGTTCCGCAAAACATACCGTCTTTATCTATAGTAAGCCCCACTGTAAGATATATTTTTTTGATTGTTTCCTTGTAAGCTTCAAAATCATAACCATCTGCTTCAATCGCTTTGCGGTTAA